>JAJUGS010000150.1 GCA_029265875.1 Prolixibacteraceae bacterium | reverse complement strand
AGCAGTTTACCGCGCCTGTAGTTGAGGCGCTGGCCAAACTCGGAATCGAAGCCACCACTTCGGGACGCAACGATTTGCTGATTAACGGATTGAAAATCTCGGGCAATGCCGAGCATGTTTATAAAAACCGGGTTTTGCACCACGGAACGCTCCTTTTTAATTCCGACCTCGAAAAACTGGGCCAGGCCATTAAAGTGACGCCCGGAAAATACGAGGGAAAAGCCGTGCAGTCGAACCGCAGTCCGGTAGCCAATATTTCGCACTTTCTGAAAACCCCGATGACAAAAGAGGAGTTTATGAGGTTTTTGCTGGATGTTCAGCTCGAAAACCCGGAGAACAAAATGTACGTTTTTTCTGAAAACGATATTTCATCCACAGAAACGCTGGCCACCGAAAAATTCCGCACCTGGGAGTGGAATTTTGGCTATTCACCCAAATACACCTTCAAAAATGAAGTGAAAATTGACGGGAAAACACTTTTCATAAGGCTGGTGGTTGAAAAAGGAGTGATTGTGGAAGCGGAAGTGGGAGGTGAGTATTTTAGTAAAAATGAAAAACTTCACATTCAAAATGAGATGAATAATTCAAAACACAGTTTTGAAACATTTCTTTTCAATTCTGAACTTCAAAAAGAATTTACAGAAGTTCTTTTCTGAAAGACGAAATCAAGCCGGTTTTTCAACTTCCTTCACAAACCATCCGCAATAAGCTTCAATTTTGTGCACAAGATAAAACGGCATGTTTAGCAACCAAAACGATTTTCCGGTGCGGGTGATTGATTTGGTGATACTGAGTTTTTCGGAATAAACGCGAATGGCATACGGATGAGGGGCAAGTTCCATAAACTCGTTCAGCGAGCGCAGTTTACCGGCTTTCCCCGATTTTACTTCAACAGGTATAAGCATACCGTTGTATTGAAAAACATAATCAATTTCAGCATCGGAAGATTTTTCCCTGGTCCAGAAATGGTTTTGGCGGGTCATGGTGTAGTTGATGGAAAGCAATTCCTGTCCGGTAATGTGTTCGGCAATTCTTCCCCGGTAAATATCGGTAAGTAAACCTGTTCCAAAGAATTCAGTTTGAAGGTTGGCCATGTAATTAATGATTCCTGTATCCAAAACCTGAAGTTTGGGAGATTTTCGCAAATCGGGGCTAAGCGGCAAATGAGCCGAAGTTATAGGGTAAACCAGGTTCAGCAGAAACACTTTTTCAAGGGTGATAAATGCCTCTTTCATTTCGCGCGACCGGTAGTTGGTGTTACCAAATTTTTCATAGGTAATCCGGCTGCCTGCCTCGTGAAAAATCTGCCCTATTACAATACGCAGGAGTTTGGCATTTTCGCTGTTTCGGGCGTACTTTTCCACGTCGTCGCGGTACGAAGTAATTAACTCATCATAAACCGGTGACAAAGAAACAACATCGGGTTTGGCGACATATTTTTTTACAATTTCGGGCATTCCGCCAATCAGTGCATATTTTCTGAAAAGCGAGGTCAGTTTTTCGTGAGCATAATCAGGGAAGGGAACCTGGTTTAAAATTGCTGCACTTTGAGTTTCTCCGGCGGCATCAACAAATTCGTTAAATGAAAATGGCCTTACAGGCAGATAACTGACCCTCCCAACCGGAAAACTGATTTGATTATCAATCAGGGATTCGAGTAGTGAACCCGCGGCAATTACAAAGTATTCCGGCGCCTCCTCGAAAAAATAGCGCAGCCAGGCAACTGCTTTTACCGAGTTCTGAATTTCATCGATAAAAATGAGTGTATTATCAGTACTCACAGGTTTCCCTTTGATAAAAAAGATGGCCGAAATCAGTTCTGTAATGCTTTTGCTGTTTTCGAAAATCGCTTTCTCCTCTTCTTTTTCGAGGTTTAAGTCAATGAAATTTTTAAATTCTTTTGCAAAAAGATTTACCAATGTAGTTTTTCCAACTTGTCGTGCGCCCCTAAGAACTAAAGGTTTTCTTTCCGTATTTTCGCGCCATTCTCTCAGTTTTTGAATTACATTTCTTTGAAACATAGCAACTTAAATTCATAAATCTGGATTCAAATATATCAATTTTGTCACAAATTAGGGGCAATTTTATCATATATTTGTAAAATAATCGGGGCAAACAGATTTGTTTTTGTTACAAAACAGGGGCAATTTCATTTGAAATTTGTAAGATAATCGGGGCAATTTACTTCTCAACAAAACAAAAACGTGCCGCAAAATCCAATTTGCAGCACGTTTTTCTTATTCCTCACCCTGCGGGGGAGGCCGGGTGGGGGCTTCCCTTTATTTCGGCAGCGGATATCCTTCCAGTTTCTTCAGGTTCTTTGCAATATCTTCTTCCGGGTATTCATAGTCATTCAATTGGCCCGACATATATTTGTTGTACCCCACAAGATCCATCAAACCATGTCCGCTGAAGTTGAAAAGAATAACTTTTTCCTTGCCTTCTTCTTTGGCTTTTTGGGCTTCGCGGATGGTAGCGGCAATGGCGTGTGTGGTTTCCGGAGCCGGAATAATTCCCTCGGTTTTCGCGAACAGCAAACCAGCTTCGAAACATTCGCTTTGGTGGATAGCAACTGCATCCATCAATCCGTCGCGCAAGGCAGCACTCACCAAAGGAGCCATTCCGTGGTAACGCAGCCCGCCAGCGTGAATGGGTGCCGGAACAAAATTATGACCAAGACTGTACATCGGTAAAAGTGGTGTCATTTGCGCCACATCGCCGTGGTCGTAAATAAACGGGGCTTTGGTTAATGTTGGGCAGCTAAACGGTTCGGCCCCAATAATCTGTATGTCGGCACCGTGGATTTTCTCATACATAAATGGGAACGAAATACCGGCAAAATTACTGCCGCCACCACAGCAGCCAATCACTACATCGGGGTTTTTAATGCCCACTTTGGCAAGCTGTTTTTTAGCTTCGAGACCAATAATAGTCTGGTGCAACATTACGTGGTTTAAAACGGAACCTAATGAATAACGGGTTTGCCCGGTTGGGTCGGTTACGGCAGCTTCAACCGCTTCTGAAATGGCAATACCCAGACTTCCCGGCGTATCAGGATATTGGGCTAAAATATCACGACCGGCCTGGGTTTCGGTACTTGGACTGGCGATACAGTTTCCACCCCAGGTTTCCATCATCATCTTGCGGAATGGTTTTTGGTCGAAGCTGACGCGAACCATGAATACTTTACACTCAATTCCTCCCAATTGGGCACAGGCATAAGAAAGGGCAGAACCCCACTGACCGGCACCGGTTTCGGTGGTTAATTTTTTGATACCAAACTGTTTATTGTACCAGGCTTGTGCAACCGCCGTATTGGGTTTGTGACTCCCGGCCGGCGAAACACCTTCGTTTTTGTAATAGATTTTTGCCGGTGTCCCGAGTGCAGCTTCCAGCTCGTAAGCACGAATCAGCGGACTGGGACGCCATTGTTTTAAAATGTCGCTGATTGGGGTTGGTATATCGATCCAGCGTTCCATACTTACTTCCTGTTCTATCAGGTTCATCGGGAAAACCGGTGCCAGCATTTCAGGAGTTACTGGTACTCCGCCCGGTCCCAGCGGTGGGTTTAACGGCGTTGGCAGATCGGGTGAAAGGTTGTACCACTGTTTTGGCATCTCCGACTCATCCAGAAAAATCTTCTTTATTCTTGTCATGATTTGTAATTTTTGGTTAATGTTTAATATTTTTTTCTCAGTACTTAATACTCACAATCTGAAATAAAAAAAGGGACTTCCCGCATACACGCAGCAAATCCCTTTCCCGGCCTCACGACCGCAAAGTAATATGTGATTCTCGCGCTTCCATTTTCACGTTGCGCCAGCTCCATTCTTTTCCGTATAAAGGCTCTTTGTACATATCTCTCTTAAATTCAATTCGTAAAACTAATGATATTTTTATTTCAGGCAAGTAAAAGTTATCTCAATAAACTGAATTTGTAAATTGGTTTTTTGTTTGATTTTGTCTTTCGCTCCGAATATCTATTTTTGCACCAGATTTAAAATCAGAAATTTTGAAATGACAAATAAACTCACCGTTTTGAGCGGAATCCGCCCCACAGGGTATTTGCACCTGGGAAACTATTTCGGGGCAGTGCGCAGTTTTGTGAAGATGCAGCATGATTACAACTGCTTCTTTTTTATTGCCGACATTCATTCGCTCACAACCCACCCGACTCCCGAAAACCTGCAGGCAGGTGTGAAACAGGTGCTGGCCGAATACCTTGCCTGTGGAATCGATCCCGAAAAAGCGACTATTTTTATCCAGAGTGATGTGCCCGAAGTTTCGGAGTTGTACGCTTTTCTGAATATGAATGCTTACCTCGGCGAACTGGAACGCACCACTTCGTTTAAAGACAAAGCCCGCCAGCAGCCCGACAATGTTAACGCCGGTTTGCTGACTTACCCGGTTTTGATGGCTGCCGACATTCTCATTCATAAAGCCAATTTTGTTCCGGTTGGAAAAGACCAGGAGCAGAACCTCGAAATGGCGCGCAAATTTGCCCAACGTTTCAATTACATGTATAAAACCGAATTGTTCCCGTTGCCAAAACCTTACACCTTCGATGGGAAAGACATGATAAAAGTGCCGGGCCTCGATGGCAGCGGGAAAATGGGAAAATCGGAAGGAAACGCGATTAACCTGTACGAAGACCCGAAAGACATCCGCAAAAAGGTGATGCGGGCTGTTACCGATTCAGGACCCACCGAACCCAATCAACCCAAATCGGAGCCAGTGGAGAATTTGTTTACTTTGCTGAAAATTGTTTCAACACCCGATACCGTGGCGCATTTCGATGCATTGTACAACAATTGCGAAATCCGTTACGGCGACCTCAAAAAACAACTGGCTGAAGACATAATTGCCTACACTTCGCCCATCCGCGAAAGGATTATTGAAAACCTGAAAGATGAAGCATATTTGGGCAGGGTGGCAAAACTGGGTGCCGAAAAAGCACGCGAGTCAGCTGCCAGAACTTTACAGGAAGTAAAAGAGGTGATCGGGTTCAAAAGGCTTTTCTAACAAAAAGCATCATACCCCATATGATTTTGGCCGGGCTGTTGCCTGGCCTTTTTCATGAAACCCGGTTTTCAGGAACGAAGTAAACTGAAAACCGATGGTTGAATGCCTGCCTGACAGTAGGCAGGAATCCCGACAGTGCAACTCGCCGGGATATGAAACCCGGTTTTCAAGTACGAAGTGAGCCGAAATAAGTAATGAGAAGTATTTCATGTCGTATTTTAATTCACTGACAGCCATGCAGGCAAGTTACCTTGCGGTGTCTTCGGGGTAAGTGAAGATATAGAAATATGACATTTTATCTTTCACATTACTTACTTTCAAACAATAGTTTAAATTGCAAAAATATTTTTGGTTATGAATACAAGTCTGAAATTTAAAGCCGTTGTTTTTGATATGGATGGCGTTATCACCAAAACAGCTTTGACCCACGCAGCCGCCTGGAAGAAAATGTTTGATGAATACCTGCTGAAAAGGGAAAAGGAACATGGTGAACCGTTCGTGGAGTTTACCCATGCCGGCGATTATTTGCCATATGTTGATGGTAAACCGCGTTACAAAGGTGTTCAATCGTTTCTTGAATCGCGCGGGATTATTATTCCGTTTGGCGACCCGGCTGATGATCCCGGAACCGAAACCATTTGCGGGCTGGGCAACCGGAAAAACTTTGCCTTTAACGAAGTATTGGAAAAAGAAGGTGTTGAAGTTTACCCGTCAACCGTGGCGCTTTTGCACGAACTGAAAGCTGCCGGGATAAAACTGGGTGTGGCCTCATCAAGCAAAAACTGCAAGCCGGTACTCGAAAGGGTTGATTTACTTGATATTTTTGATGCCCGTGTGGATGGCGTGGTTTCGGCTGAACTGGGATTACACGGCAAACCCGAACCCGATATTTTTACCACTGCCTGCGATATTTTCGGGGTGAAATATGCCGAAGCCATTGTGGTGGAAGACGCGGTTTCGGGTGTTCAGGCGGGTAAAAAGGGCAAATTTGGTTTAACACTGGGGATTGCCCGCGAAAACAACCGCAACGAACTGCTCGAAAACGGGGCCGATTTTGTGGTGGAAGATCTGGAAGAAATCGGGGGAATTGCAGGTTTGAATGAATTGTTCCTGAAATTCAAGAAATAAAATTCGCAATAAACCACTAAAATAGCTGTATTCCTGTTTTTCAATTTCTTTTTTACCTTTGGTTTCAACCTGAAATTAAAAACAGACCAGCGATGAAACCATTTAACAGAAGGGAATTTTTAGCAACCACTGGTGCAGTCACTGCATTTACAATTGTCAGACCATCCGTTGCATTCGGAACCAATGCCAACTCGGCTGTTCGTGTCGGAATTATCGGCTGCGGCAACCGGGGTACGGAGGTGATAACCGAAATGGCCAAAAATACGGGTGCCCGCATTCATGCCATGGCCGATTTGTTTGACTATCAGCTTGAAAAAGCTTTACCGAAATTCAACAAAGCAAATACTGAAGCCGGGAAAGCCGAAATCGACAGGTCGAAGATTTACCAGGGCTCAGAAGCTTATCTGAAACTTCTAAACGATCCAACTGTTGATGCCGTACTTGTTTCGTCCCCGGCATTTACCCATCCCGGTTTTCTGGAGGCAGCAGTTTTGGCCGGCAAACATGTGTATTGCGAAAAACCGGCTGCCCCCGATGTGGCTGGTTGTCAGCGGGTAATCAGTGCAGGCGAAAAGGCAAAAGGGAAAGTAAGTATTGCCATTGGGTTCCAGATCCGTCATGCCACTGCGTATGCAGGGCTGGCTGAAAAAATCAGGAACGGTGCCATTGGTGAAATGGTCAGTGTGCAGCTTTATTATATTTCATCGCGGATTGGTTTTAACAAACCTGTTGGCAATTCGGATGAGGAATATCGGATCCGCAACCATTTTCATTATACCGATTTGTCGGGAGGTATTTTTCTCGACCAGGCCATTCACATGATTGACGTGTGCAACTGGATGCTGAACGAAAAACCCGAAAATGCCATTGGCCGTGGCAACCTGAAAGGAGGTCCGGATTTTGGTGACACGTTTACCAATTACCAGGTCATTTTTGGTTATCCGGGCGATCTGGGAGTTTCGGTACATTCAACCCAGGTGGGGCCTGCTTTTGGCGATGTGTGTGCCCGTTTTACCGGAACAAAAGGAGTGGCCGAAGCACACTACAGTCAGGGTGTTTTTATCAGTGGCGACCATCCCTGGGATTCGGGGATTTTACGGGGAGGCGAACCCACTCCAGCGCAACGGGCAGCCGGCGTTTTTACCTCTGCACTTCACGATTCAACCACCAACAAAGTGAAGAATTTCATTGGCAGTATTGAATCAGGGAACCTGATTAACGAAGCTTTGTCGGGAGCGAACTCTACACTTTCGGCCATTTTGGGCCGGATGAGTGCCGAAGAAAAGCAGGGGAAAAACTGGAACGAAATGATCGCTTCTAACCAACAATTCAACATGAAACTAAACCTGAAACAATTTGATAAATGAGAAGCATTTTTAAGGTTATTTTTATGGGTTTGCTGATTATTTCTGTATCGGTCGCCTGTAAAAAACAGGTATCTGAAAAAACAGACAAACAGCAAAAACCCAACATCGTTTTTATTCTGGCCGATGATTTAGGCTACGGCGATTTAAGTTGTTATGGCCAGCAACATTTTCAAACGCCCAACCTCGACAAAATGGCGGCAGGAGGGATGCGATTTACCCAACATTATGCAGGTACCTCGGTTTGTGCCCCGTCGCGTTCGTCGCTGATGACCGGGCAACACACAGGCCACACACCCATCCGCGGAAACAAAGAGTGGCAACCCGAAGGACAATGGCCCATGAATGCCGAAGCAATTACAGTTGCCGAAATTTTGAAAAATGCAGGTTATGTAACCGGTGCTTTTGGCAAGTGGGGGCTTGGTTTTGTGGGTACCGAAGGCGACCCGAATAGGCAGGGATTCGATGAATTTTTTGGATATAACTGCCAGCGGTTGGCGCACAATTATTACCCCGGACATTTGTGGGACAATAACCAGAAAGTTGAAGTTCCGGAAAACAGTGGCGACAAATTTGGTGTTTATGCGCCAAAACTCATTCACGAAAGAGCACTGCAGTTTATCGAAAAAAACAAAGACAAACCCTTTTTCCTGTTTTATCCGAATGTGATTCCTCATGCCGAATTGCTTCTGCCCGAAGAAAATCTGGCTGAATTCCGGGGCAAATTTCCTCCGGAAATGAGTTATAAAGGTGCAAATCCTGGCGACAAAGGATTTCGTGATGGGACTTACGGCACACAACCTGAAGGTCATGCTGCCTTTGCTGCGATGGTCACCTTGCTCGATAAGCAGGTGGGCGAAATTCTGGCGAAACTGAAAGAGCTCGGGCTCGAAAAAAATACGCTTGTCATTTTTAGTTCCGATAACGGCCCTCATCTGGAAGGCGGCGCCGACCCTGATTATTTCGACAGCAACGGCCCGTTGCGTGGCTACAAACGCGATTTGTACGAAGGCGGGATCCGTGTTCCGTTGATCGCTTTCTGGGAAGGAAAAATTGTGGCCGGTTCAACATCGGATCATATTTCTGCATTTTGGGATTTTTTGCCAACAGCAGCCGAAATTGCAGGTGTACAATCGCCCGAAAATATTGACGGGATTTCGTATTTGCCCGCATTAATAGGAAAAGAACAAAAACAACACGAATACCTTTACTGGGAGTTTCACGAACTTGGTGGCAGGCTGGCTGTGCGGAAAGATGACTGGAAACTGGTTTCGTACCAGGTTTTCAATCCTGAAAATACCACTGTTGAATTGTACAATCTTGCAGATGATATTGGCGAACAAAATAATGTGGCTGAACAACATCCGGAAATTGTAAAAGAACTTTCGGAACTGATGAAAACAGCCCGGACTGAGACAATTGATTTTCCGTTTGAAAACAGACAAGATTAAATTAACAGCAATGAGATTTTTTTTGATTTTAGGTGCATTTTCTGCATTGGTGGTCATTTTAGAATCGTGCCAGCCTGCAAAAAAACAGGCCGAATATACCGGAAAACCTTACCAGGATTCGGTTTATCAAGCCGGGCCACAAACCATTCCCGGAAAACTGCAATGCGAGTATTATGATTTTGGCGGCGAAGGAGTTGCGTTTCATGATGCTGATTCAGTGAACTCCGGAAGTGGCACACTGAACAAGGCCGACGGATCGTATCTGAACGAATTCAGAAAAAATGAAGCCGTTGATATTTCTTACACCAAATTTTATCTTAATGCCGTTGATAATTCACCCTTTAACTTTATTCAGCCTGAAAAAGACCAGCTTTATATTGGCTGGACCAAAGAGGGCGAGTGGACAAAATATACGGTAAATGTGCTCGATTCGGGAATGTACAGACTGGGTCTAATGTTCACTTCCAACAATGGCGGAAAAATTTCAGTTTCGGTAAATGACACGGATGCAACCGGTGAAATTGAAATCCCCAGCACGTATGTTGAAGCCGACACAATTGCCTGGCGGCAATGGCACCACTGGAATTACCTGGAAAATATGGCACAGATAAAACTCGCAAAAGGAATCCAGACCATTACTCTCTTCACTGCCGAATATGGCGATTTGAATTATGATTACATCAGTTTTGACCGGATAGACGAGTGAAAGGATGAGTGGAAATCTAAAACTGTTTGCTGTTTGGGTATTCGTGTTTTCAAGTTACCACCATTTGTATTCTTCTGAAAGACAAAAACTCAATTTTCTGTTCATTCTGGCCGACGATTACGGGTATTACGACACAAGTATTTCCGGGAGCCATTTTTATGAAACGCCGAACATTGACAAAATTGCCACTCAGGGAATGATTTTTACCAACGGATATGCCTGCTGCCAGGTTTGCAGTCCGTCGCGTGCCAGCATCATAACCGGCAAATACCCCGCCCGACATGGCATCACCGACTGGATTGGCGCGGCAACCGGCGAAGAATGGCGAAAAGCCGGACGGTTCAACAAACTACTTCCACCCGAATATGTACACAATCTTCCGAATGAATATACCACTTTGCCCGAAGCGATGAAGGAGGCTGGTTATCTTACTTTTTTTGCAGGGAAATGGCATTTGGGCGAAAAAGGTTCGTGGCCCGAAGACCACGGTTTTGATGTTAACAAAGGCGGCTGGGATGCAGGCAGTCCGAAAGGCGGCTATTTTTCTCCTTTTGAAAATCCGAATTTAAAGGATGGTCCGGCCGGCGAAAACCTCGATATGCGGCTGGCCCGAGAGACAGTTCAGTTTTTAAAAGAAAACGGTGAAAAGCCTTTTTTTGCTTTTCTGTCGTTTTATGCCGTGCACAGTCCGTTAGAAACCACACACGAAAAATGGTCAAAATACCGCGACAAAGCCCAAAAACAGGGAATCGCTGGAAAAGGTTTCGAAATGGGTCATTTTCTTCCTGTCCGGCAATTGCAGGACCACCCGGTTTATGCCGGTTTGGTTGAATCGATGGATGATGCGGTGGGCGAAGTTTTGAATGCGCTCGATAGTCTTGGGCTTGCTGAAAATACAGTGGTGATTTTTACCTCCGACAATGGCGGCGTAGTGGCCGGCGACGCTTTTTCAACCTCGAACCTGCCACTGCGCGCCGGAAAAGGTTACCAGTTTGAAGGCGGAATCCGTGAACCTTATTTTATCAAAGTTCCCGGAATCAGTGGAGGACAAAAATGTGCAACTCCGGTTACCGGAACCGATTTTTACCCCACCATTCTTGAGTTGGCCGGAATACCCCTGAAACCTGAAGAACACAACGATGGAGTGAGCCTTGTCCCTCTGTTAAAAGGTGAAACGATTCCCGAACGTCCGCTCATCTGGCACTATCCGCATTACGGAAACCAGGGAGGCGAACCTTCTTCCATCATCAGGCTGGGCGACTGGAAACTGATTCATTATTACGAAAACGGGCACGAGGAATTGTACAACCTGAAAAACGATGTGGGTGAAACCAACGACCTTGCAGCGCGTGAAACCTCAAAAGTGAAAGAACTTCACGAAAAACTGTTTTCGTATTTAAACGATGTGGGCGCCCGTTTTCCAAAACCCGACCCGCAATACAATGCGCAAAAGGAAAAAGAATATCTGTACAAAGTGGAAACCGAATTGTTGCCAAAACTCGAGAAACAACGGCTGAGTTTTCTTTCGGAATATTTCGACCCCGGGAACAACTGGTGGGGCAGTGAAGT
>JAJUGS010000339.1 GCA_029265875.1 Prolixibacteraceae bacterium | reverse complement strand
CGGGCGGGATTTCGAAGAGAAATCCTGTCAGACCCGCAGGAAAGTGGGTGCAAGGTCTGACTTGTCAGACCGCTAAAACCCCCGCCTGCCATATACAATTTGTTATGCCCTGTGTTTTATTGTTCTTCATTTTCGTCTTTCAAATTTGAATTAGCTTATCCAAGTTTCTCGCCTTTCAAATACAGTCCATTTATTATTAGTCTTTTTGCAGATAATTATGTATCCATTAGCATTTTCAAAGTTCCTGTAAACCTCGAATACAATTATTGCTGTGTTTTTGTCTCTTGTAAAGAATGGTTTTGAGATTTTACCAAAAGTTGCAATATTAAATTCTTCATATAGAGTGAAATATGCATGAGAATTGGGTAAGCTAAAAATACTGTCTAAAGTCTGTTTGCTAATTAGCTTTTTTTGAATATGGCTTTGTTTCAATATAAAAGTTGAATCATTCTGCTGTGATAGGAGATAGTCTATGTCCTGTCGTTTTATCCATTCATTTTTATAAAAGCCTTGAATGGTTTTTTTTAAGATTAATAATTCCTTTTCGGTCGTAACTTCTTTACCTGAAACATTTAAAATTGGTTTATCGACAATAACATCGCAGTTTGTATGTCCCTCGGTTAGAGTTGGAATTACTTCATTGATAAAATTGTAAACGTCAGTTTCTGTTATTTTGTCTTGCATAGGTTTTTGGCAAGAAATGAGAATCAGCACAATCAAAATACTTGTCAATATTTTATTCATTCTCTTCATTTTAACATTGGGCATAACTCGTTTATACACGCAATAAAACTTCCTGATGTTTCCATATTTGGATGAAAAGGCGAAGTTTTTGCTTCCTAAATTTGTGCTTACGTGCAAACGGTTTCAATTTTTGGTTTCGGTTTTAAAAGTAAAAATAATCGGGCAATTATGGAGCTGACTCTGAAAATTTAACAGGCAAAAACGGAGGCCGTGTACTCAGTACATTGGTCGCCCAATCAAAAAGTAGAGCCGTGTACTCAGTACATTCTTTCCCCAACCAAAAAGGGAAGCCGTGTACTCAATACATTCGTTCCCCAATCAAAAAGTGGAGCCATATACTCAGTACTTTAGTCGCCAAACGAAAAAGTGAGGCAATGTACTCAGTACATTACTTCCTTCGGCCAAAAATGCAAGGTGTTTCTGTTTAATTATGCTCAATAACATGTTTTTTATATTTAACATTCATCTGATCTGTTGTAAATTGTAACCGACAAAAGCTACCAAAGCAACCGATATGAGGATTTCCCCACTACAGGATGCAAATGGTAACCAGTACAAACAAAAAATTTTACAATTATGATTGAAAAACTTCTATCAACAAGCCGCGTTACGGAGGTGAATGACGTGGCAACCCGTTCGTCGGGTGCATTCGGTGAGTCGGGCGTAACCGACCCTTATTTAACCACTACTTTTGCCGCCCTTGATGCGGCAAACCTCACACTTTCGCTGGCCATCAAACGGTCGAAAGCCGAAAGCGACCTCGAAGAAAAAGACGAAGTACGCGACGATAAAGTGCGGGCACTGTACTACCTCATCAACGGTTTTTTGTACCACCCTACCCGCGAAATCAAAGACGCCGCCCAACTGCTGATGGACCTCTTTGATAACTACGGGCTGGTGATCGTTGGCGAAAGTTATGCCACCGAGTCGTCGCTGGTTGGCTCGCTGCTGCTCGACCTGGCAAAACCCAAATATGCCGCTGCCATTGCCGCACTTTCGGGGTGCGCCGACCTGATTGCCCAACTGCAAACTGCTGAAGACGATTTCGAACAGGCACGCATTGCCTACGAAACCGAAAAGGCCAAAGAAGGATTGGTTGAAAATGCCACCCTCGTTAAAAAAGAAGTTTTGACCCTTCTGAATGATAAAATTGTGATCTATCTCAGGGCCATGGAACAGGCTAACCCGGCAATCTATGGTGTTTTTGTGGCTACTGTTGCGCAAATTATTGCCGATACCAACGAACAGGTGAAAAAACGGCAACAAAAACCTGACGACGAAAAGCCGGAAGAATAATACAGCAATTCAGCAGATGACTATGAGTCACCAGCTGAATCAAAAAATACGGGATTGGAAAACAGAAAGGGATCCGGGCTTTGGCAACTTCAATGGGGCTGAAGCCCGTTTTTTTTTGCGGGCATGAAAAAAGGAACCGTTCTTTTTGAAAAGAACGGTTCCTTTCAGATTTACCGCCGCCACCCTCCACTACGGGCCGGATTTTCGGCGGTCGCATTACCCCGGGTTTTAACCCGGGGTTATTATAATCGAACCCTGCCCGACTTCGTCATTCAGGCGGGCCTTTCAGGGTTCTCGTCTGCGGATTCCGGAGTGTTTCGCAATCACTTAACTAATCTGACTTAACGTATCTTCCTCATTCACCCAATTACTCCCCAGAAGTTTCGGGATACTCACTCACTCCTTATACTTATCCGCCACCACATAAAATACCTCTTTGGGTTCCCAGGACATATCGGGATAAGTTTCCCCTTTTTTGCTGTTATAGCTTTTCACAATGCCATAACTTGCCATGTCAGCATCAAACAGGGGGTTTTCGTTGTGCAAAAAAACAGGTGCAACAAACGTAAAAACAAATATTCCTTCAACACCCTGCGCTTCAAGAATGGTCATCAACTCACCAACCTCACTGGACTGTAAACCTTCGTCGCGGACATAGGTGCCGTTAAGTCGTCCCGGATTATAAGTGTCAAGGATCATAAAACCTGATCCGCCTGCATCTTCTGCTCCCTGGTAAGCACAGCATCCAACTTCGGTAATGATCACCGGCTTATTATATTTAAAATAGCTACCGACAATTTGTTCATAGGCATCACGATTTCGTTTATCACGGTAATGGTCGAGGCCGATAAAATCGAACAGGCTCCAATCAACATCCTCCAGCACAGGAACCGAAGCATAAGTGATTTTTCCTTTAAATACTTTTCGTATGTTTTCACAGGTTTCTTTTAAAAAGGCATTCAGTTTCCTGTTGGCCTCCTGAAATTTATTCTGATCAATATTACTCAGGTTGTTAAGCCGTTCGTAAATATTTTTTCCATCCAGTATGCCATTCATAAAAAGCGTCAATTCACAACCAGTTATAAAAACCAAGTTTTGCCACCTGCTGCGCAACTCCTCGGCCATTAAGGCGCTCTGAAGTGTATAATTGTATGTTTCATACCTGTCGTGATCGTGCAAATGTGGCGACAGCCAAACCTCAAAACCCAATTCCAGCGCTTTTTCTGACGCTGCTCTGAGCCGGTTTATGTTGGTTCCCGAAATCCGGATAGCATTGCAGTGCAGGTCGTTTTTTATGATTTCCAGTTCACGTGCAATGATGTGTGTGTTAAATTCAAGCCTTGATAAATCTTTGCCATTGAATTCAATTCCCACGTCGTAATTAATGCCTTTTCTATTCATTTTTCATATTATTCTCTTAAAACCGTTTGCTGTTTCGAATTATCTGAGATGGCCAATTTCATCATAATGTCGGTCTGTTCCTCTTTTCCCAGCTTAAATATATGTGTTCCGAATTCTGTAAACCCAAATTTTTTGTAAAAACTGATGGCCCTGTGGTTATGTTCCCAAACACCCAGCCAGATATAATCCGCCTTTCGCTGCCGGGAAATCTGAATTGCCATTTCCAGAAGCTGTTTG
>JAJUGS010000245.1 GCA_029265875.1 Prolixibacteraceae bacterium | reverse complement strand
AAGTCGTGTCTGACTGTGCTTTTAACTGCATCGATGAAAGAAACACAACAACCATTGCTAAAAAAAATGTTTTCATATTTTATGATTTTAAAAAATATTACAATGAAATTTTGTCCAAATGTAATTGATTTTTGTTTTCAATGCGTTGAATATTATTGAGAACCATTAATTGCGTTATTTTTTTTACTATTTTTAGTTAAATTAAATTTTAAGTACTTACTTTTAAAGTGCGCTATTTATTTACAAACTGTCGTATTTAATTATTTTTCAATTTCTTAACTATCACCAGTTTCAAAATGAAGAAAATTCTGGCAATTGATGATAATGAAATAAATCTTGAACTGCTAAGTCAGCTCACAACAAGATATTACCCTGATTTTCAATTCATAAGATCATTAAATGGATATGATGGGATTGAAAAAGCAAAAAGAGAAAAACCCGAAATTATTCTGCTTGATATTTTGATGCCAGGGATGAATGGTTATGAAGTTTGCGAAATATTAAAATCGGATGCTGAAACCAAAAATATTCCGGTATTAATGATATCAGCACTTGGCGGGAATCCGGCAGAAAGAACGCGCGGGTTAAATGCCGGGGCCGATGCATTTATATCCAAACCATTTATGTCGAGCGAATTACAAGCTCAAATTAATGTTGCATTACGAATCAAAGGCGTTGAAGATTTACTGAGAAAAAGAAATGAAAGTCTTGAACTGAGCATAAAAGCTGAAACTGATAAATTTCTGGCCGAAGAAGAAAGGTTTAATACAATTTCAGAACATGCAAGGCAATTTTACTGGGAGATTGATGCAAACGGTGAATTTACCTACATCAGCCCTGTGGTAGAGTCAATTCTGAAGATGAAAAACCTTGATATTCTTGGGAAAGTTAACTTCAACACACTTTTTCAAACGCAAACAGTAAACAAACACGTAAAGGTTTCTGATACCGAAAAACTCAAGGAATGTGAAATTTCCCTGAACATTGGAAATGATGATTTGTGGCTGATATTGAGCAGTTTTCCTGTGTTTGATAAAGAAAATAATTTTGTGGGCACACGAGGAATTTGCTTTGACATCACCCAAAGGAAAAAAGCAGAATTAGCTTTGGTTGAAAACCTGAAAAAAATTGAAAAATACCAGAAAAAACTAAAAAAACTGAATATTGAAATCACAAGAATTGAAGAACGTGAAAGAAGGCGAATCGCTGAAAACCTGCACGATAGCCTTGGTCAGACATTGTCGCTGGCATACCTGAAATTATCGGCCATTAACCCCCATGAATTTAATACGGCGACAAGAAAAATATGGCAAGATACTTTTGAATTGCTGAATAAAGCCATTGCCGAATCAAGGGAACTTACCTACGATTTAAGTCCGCCAATACTTTATGAATTGGGACTGGTCCCAACGTTTAAATGGAAACTGGAACAAGTTGAACGAAAACATTCGTTAAAAACCCGGTTGATCGGAGAAGAAGTTACCTTAAATTTCAAAAAGGAAATTTCCATATTTATTTACCGGATAGTTAGCGAGCTGATTCAAAATGTAATCAAACACGCCGATGCAAGTGAAATAACTATTGAAATTGAACAAACTCCTCAAAAGTACTATATTTCGGTAATCGATAACGGGAAAGGATTAGAAACAATTGATGGCAAACCGGCCACGAAATCAGACGGTTTTGGTTTAATGAGTATTAAAGAGCGTTTAGAAAGTTTCAGCGGTCAGTTGGAATTAAAATCGCTGCCTGGAAAAGGAACAACCGCACGGATTGAAATTCCGGTTAAAAAAAATAAATAAGACTGGGAAGTGAACTATTTAATGTAATTATTGATTTAGATTAAAAGAGAGTTCTTAACTGAAATTAAATACCATGAGAATTAAAGTATTAATTGCCGACGATCATCAGCTTTTCAGGGAAGGATTGGCAACCCTGTTATTTTCTGCCGAAAATATTGAAGTGATTGCCCAGGCAAAAGACGGAAGCGAAGCCATTGAAAAAGTGAAACACTTTAAACCCGATGTGGTCTTACTGGATATTGCTATGCCCATTATTAACGGAATAGAGGCAACAAAAAAAATCAAAGCACTGTTTCCTGAAATAAAAACAATAACAGTTTCAATGCACTCTGATAAACAATATGTTAAAGGTGCGCTTGAAGCCGGTGCAGACGGATATCTGCTTAAAAACTGTACCTACCGCCAATTAACCGACGCCATTCAATCGGTTTACGAAGGGAAAAAATACCTGAGCCAGGATATTACAGAACTGGTAATCAGCGGTTATTTAACTCCCTCTGCAACCGATACAAATGAATATTCCACTTTATCGGAAAGAGAGAAAGACATTTTCCTGCTTTTTGCCGAAGGAAAATCCACCAAGGAAATCAGTGATAAACTTTTTATCAGTGTAAAAACCGTAAATACCCACAAACAGAATATTCTCGATAAACTGGGATTAAAATCGAATGCCGATATTGTTAAATATGCCCTGAAAAATGGTTTAATCAGGCTTGAATAAAAAAGGCCTGTCTGTTACAAACAGACA
Organism: Prolixibacteraceae bacterium; assembly: GCA_029265875.1. Lineage (GTDB taxonomy): Bacteria > Bacteroidota > Bacteroidia > Bacteroidales > Prolixibacteraceae > Draconibacterium. The sequence goes on along the minus strand of JAJUGS010000245.1, from coordinate 3,626 downwards.
GGCCAGACAAAATTTAACGCTTAACTCTCCTCTCTCCTCACTCTTCAGTTTTTTGAAATAATTCCATAAATAATTCCCAAACCCATTGAGAAATATTTCCGGTCGTGATTCATTAACAAACTCGGGCCGGCTGAAAAACCAATGACCCGGTTTACCGGAAATTCTATTTTTGAGTTCATCATTATACTGATATCGTTGGTCGCGACAGTGGGAATTACCGTGTAACCCGTGCTTTTGCGAACAGGTGCTTTTACATTTATAACAGACATTCCCGGTCCACCCTGAATGATTAGCCTGAATGTACCTTTTGAATTCAAATTAAAATGCCGCCCCATCATGATGTGATAATTCTCCAACATTTCGTCAGGCGACACAATCATATCCACTTCTGATTTATTGGCTGATTTCAGTACATCAGGAAAATTTGGCATCACTTTATTTGTTGTTGAAGAATACCCTATTTCAACCGAATATTTACGATTAAAAACAAAACTTAAACCGAGATTTCCACCATTCTGAGCCCCCACCAGAATATCGCCGTGTGTGTACAACAAATGTTTATGTTCAGTATGCAACAACTGTTTATTTGACCATTGCGCATTAACCACATTTGTTAACATGATTGAAACTAAAAGAATAGTAATTTTTCTCATAGCTGATTTGGTTACTGGTTATATACCCGGCAGCAATTTATTATCTCCTGATTTTAAGCTACTTTCATATCCCAACAACAAAAAAACTTATCGCCGCCAAAAAATTTCATAAACTTGTGCTTAACTATAAACTGGTTTGCAATGTAAATTTATGCGAATGAAGCCTGAGTATTGATCAATAAAATTCTGATTGTATTATTCCCGGAATCTGAATCTGAGGTTCACAAAAACTGAGCGCTACTCAGTTTTTTGCACCTTTTATATAAATTATTTCTGACTCTTAATTTTCAACAACTTACAATACCTACTAAATTCATTATGATCAGTTTGGTAACAAACACAAATCATAATCATTTGTTTATCTGCCTTTTATAAAAAGAAGAATAATTTTACATGAAACACATTTTGTATCAAATCTTAATTTGAAGCTGTAAAAATTCGCAGCCGGAATTCAGACAACTAAACCTTTTTTATCAGCAAGAAATATTACAAGCAACATGAGCTTTGGGTTTACCTTTGAATTGTCAATTGACACAAAAATAAAGATTACAGAAGTTATTTTCCATAGAGAGAGAAAAGAGAATATTTAGCAAAAGCCCTTATTTTTATTCGACAGTTTGCAAAACCCTGGAAAGAGTTCCGGGGTTTTTTCTATTTAGTTACCTGGAATAATAATGTATCGAATCCCCCCATTCTCCCAATGCCACTTCATTACCGGTAAGCCCGATCCGCACACTGATACAACTGAGGCAATCTTCAGGAGTTTCTTCAGTGCAGGGCTTATTTTCGTATAGTTTATACTGGTCGCGGTAAACACCCGGTGTTATATTCGGCATAAAAACATTGGCGCCCACTTTTATTGCTTTTTCGCGCCCCAGTTTGTCGGCAGCCTGCATGGCGGTTGATGCGGCCAGGTTAATGTCTTTCATCATCACCCGCAAAATGGCGATCATTTTCAGCGAAAGCTCAAACCGGTCTTTCAGCGGCAATACTCTGTCGCGTTCGGCAAAAAGCGGGGTGTCGGCATGTTCCAGGTAAGGCCCCATTCCCACCATGTCCACATCAAATTGCTGCATCCACAGCAGATCACCGGCCAAATCAACAATCGTCTGAAACGGAAGGCCGATCATCACACCGGTTCCAACCTGGTAACCATACTTTTTAAGATCATACAAACAATTCACCCGTTCAGAAAATGAATGATTTTCAGGGTGAAGTTTCCGATATAAACTTTGATTTGAAGTTTCAATTCTCAGAAGGTATCGTTTGGCCCCGTTTTCAAACCACTCTTTGTAGGTTTCGGCTGTTTGTTCACCACACGAAAGCGTGATCTGCAGCGTGTTATTGGTTTTCTGATGAATTTTTTTCAGCAAGGTTGAAATCCGTTTTGTAAAAGCCTTTCCTTTCGATTCACCCGACTGCAACACCAGCGAACCGAACCTTTTTTCAGCGGCATACCGGGCGGCATCAAGAATCTGACGGCCGGTTAAATTATACCTCTCAACTTTCTGGTTCGATTTGCGGATTCCACAGTAGTAGCAGTCTTTCCGGCAAACGTTCGAAAACTCAATCAATCCGCGCAGGTAAACTTTATTTCCTGAATACAGTTCTTTTACCCGGGCCGCCTTGGCAAAGAGTATTTCCTGGTCTGGCGGATTTGTTTTTAACAGCCTTACAAGATTTTCGCGGCTAAAGTTTTCAGTTTGTAATATTTCCAGAATATCATTCATACTTTGGGTGCAAATTTACTCAAAAGATCGGCAGAACTGATATAACCATAATGCCGGTAAATTTCTTTACCCTCACGGTCCAGCACAATTTGCAAAGGCACGGCAGATATCCCGAAATACTTCATTTTCGGCAGGTTTTCGGGGTGCATGATATTCAGGAAAACAACATTCACTTTGGGTTTTTCAAGCTGGCGGAATTCTTCGAGTACCGGCTCCATTTGTTTACAGGCAGTGCACCCGGTTGAACCGAATTCGAGTAAAGTAAAATCGAAATCAAGTTCGTTTTTTGAGTAGTTGTATTGAGTGGTAATCAATTGCGCAACCGAAAGCGAATCAGCTGCAGTTGCCTGTTTCTGCATTTCTGCCGAAATAAATTCATTCAGTTTGTTTTTATTGAAAAGCAAAAACAACAATAATCCGGCAACAATTATAACCAGAACAATCTGTATTGAATTTTTAAATTTTTGCTTCATTCGTAAACTTCGATTTGTCTTGTTACCTGATAATTCAAAAGTACAATAAATCAAGGGAATCCATTCATCCGCGCTAATCAGGGTTCTGACTTTTTTCCGGTTAAGACTTTTCTACCATTGACAGTTTCTTTTTGCTGTCACCTCGACGCTAGGAGAGGTCTTTTTTTTCGAAGAGATTTAGCTCCGCTGATTTTAAATTCTCCTCGCAAACCCGTGCCAATGACAACATTGACGTAGCTATCTGTCATTCTCACATAGTACCCAATAAAAATCGGGGAACCACTCAGAATGTCACTGTTTTATCGGCCCAGACAACCATGTTCACACAATCAACCATTGTAGAAATCGGGCAGGATGTGGTATCAGCCAGTTGACGCGATTTCAGACAGGTTCCGCAGGCCAGTAATTCACCTCCGGCGGCTTCAAACGCTTTCATCTGTTCATCCACATTGTATTTTTCATGGGTCAGGCCTTCGCATTCCACAGCTTCGCCCATCAGAAAAAGCTTTACTTCGTGACCGAGTTTTCTTGAGGTCACAGCAAATCTGAAAGCATTCCACGCTTTTTCGTATTCTTTGGTTTCGAGAATAATTCCGATTTTCATACTTTCCTTTTTAAATAAATCCTGCGCCCAAAGCTAAAGAAATTATTATCAACATTACCGCTACAAAAACCTGCACAGCACGCAAAGTAATTTTCTTCAGGAGTTTTTTACCAATAATTGCTCCCAGGATAGCTGAAGCGATAGCAGAAATAATCAGTCCGATGTT
>JAJUGS010000220.1 GCA_029265875.1 Prolixibacteraceae bacterium | reverse complement strand
TCTGTTTTTTAGCTGTAACAAAGCCTGGCTTTCGAAAGCGGAGCGGGCAGCAACACCCAGCTGCTCCCATTTTGCGACCACCGAATTATTCTCAGCCGGCAGTTTTTCCAGGAATTCAAGCGAACGGTTTTTCAGGTATTCTTTTCCCTGAATTTCGCCATAAACAAACAAAAAGGGAACTACCACATTGATTATTAAAATATTAACCGAATCAATTCCGATTTCCTTCGAAACAATTTGTTTTGAGTGTTTATTGAAATTAAAATGCGCATTCCAGTAATCGGATGCTTTCACTTTGAAAAGCGTTTGCAATCCCTCCAGGTCGGGTGTTTCTGTTATTTTCGAAAATAAAGATTTCGACTGGCAGACAAGTGCCGCAAACTGCGAAATCCGGATGGTGGGAAAATTTACGGGCCGCAACCGCAAAAATTTCCAGAGGTGACTTTCGATGGGTTTCAGGTTATATTTTTTGTACAAAAACGAATATTCATTCCGAAGCGCCAGAAAATAATCATCGCCTAACAACTGTTCATTCAATAAACCGGAATTTCCAAAAAGCAAAGCTTCGGTTTGGAAAAGACTGTTTTTGTGTTTGGCCAGAATACTTAATGGCAGCGATTTGGCCAGCATTTCAAAAGGAAGCGAATTCACTTTAAATCCAAACGAGCGTGCCAGTTCCTGGTAAAAAGTCTCGTTCCAGTCGTTGTTATTTTGTTTGAGACGTGTAAGAATTTCAGTGGTTTTATCTTCCAGCCGTTCAATCATCAGCCGGTTAAAACCCATTTGCAGCACAAACGGATCGATTTTATGAAATTTTTCGCTGCACGGAATCCAGCTTTTTGAGGTGATCAGTGTTTGATAGTTTTCAACCAGGTAATCCGGAAATTTTAAAACCAGTTGAGGAACTTCCTCTCCATTTTGCCTGAAAACAGCAGAATCGGCCGAACCCACAACATGCAGGATTACATTGTTGTAGGCGGCGTCGTTTTGATGGTTGTGGCGGTTCCATTCGCCGGAAGAGCGGTGAACCTCCACGTTTCCAACCCAAACAGTATCATCAATTTTTATGCGGGCATTAAAAAAATCGGGGCCGGCATTGCTGTTTCGCTTTCCTGTATCCATAATTTCAACCGGCTGGCCACCCGTTGTAATAATGTTCTCAGTTTCAAAAAGACGATTTTCCCAGATAAATTGCAGCAGTTCTTCGGGCATGGTTTTATTTATTTGTCAGTCAACGAATCCGGCCTTTAAATTACAACAAATCAGTTTAAGCGGCAATACTTTGTTGGTCCGGCAAAAAATCAACCCAAAAAACTATCCCCTCGTCATTCTCATTTTCTGCGAAATATCCCAGAGAACAATTCCGGCACTTACCGAAACATTAAACGAGTGTTTGGTCCCAAACTGCGGGATTTCGATGCTTCCATCACAAATATTCACCACTTTTTGCTGAACACCTTTTACTTCGTTTCCGAAAACAACTGCAAGCTTTTCGTTCAGTGATGGTTTAAAATCAGGTAATTTGATACTGTTTTCAACCTGTTCGATGGCAAATACCCTGTAACCTTCAGCCTGAAGATTGCGCACTGCCTCCTCAGTTTCTGCAAAATATTTCCATTCAACTGTTTTTTCAGCGTCGAGGGCGGTTTTATGGATTTCGGCGTTGGGAGGTGTGGCAGTAATCCCGCACAAAAAAATCTTCTGCACCAGCAAAGCATCGGAAGTACGGAAAAATGAGCCGATATTGTTGCAACTCCTGATATTATCGAGCACCACCACCAGCGGAAGCTTTTCTGCTTTTTTATACTGTTCGGCCGACAACCGGTTCAGTTCCGGGTTTTTAAGTTTTCGCATTTTTTCAGGTTAAACAAATTAATAATCGACGGGACTTCTCCTGAAAGGCATTGTCATACAACGCGCGCCACCGCCACCGCGGGCCAGTTCAGAGCCGGCAATCAATACCACGCAGCGTTTGTAATCATCCACATTTGCTTTTCCTTCTATAATATCGGCGGCTTTCAGAACTTCAAAACCATTTTTGTTTAATTCGTCGATTGTGTGCGTATTACGTTCGTAACCAATTACTTTACCAGGTGCAAAAGCAAAAAAGTTAGCCCCGCTGTGCCATTGTTCGCGTTCCTGGACCCACAAATCCGAGCGGCTACCGCAGGCCACCGGTTTCATGTCAACGCCCAGTTTTTTTAAGGCAGTCAGAATATCAGGCTTTTCCTCAATTTTCACAACCTTGTGATTTTCGATGTGAATATGAATGGTTCGTAACCTGTTGAATTTGGTGATAACCGGTTCGTACACCATGCACGAATCAACATCGAGAAATGTAAAAACCATATCGAGATGTATGAACGATTCGGGTGAAGAAGGCAGTTCCTGCACAATAATATGTTGCGGTTCGGGCTTTGTAAGTTTCAGGTTTTCAATGATAAAATCAATTCCCTGTGTACTGGTCCTCAAACCGGTTCCAATTACAAAAATATTCTCGCGTGCCACCTGAAAATCACCACCTTCGATGGTAGAGGCCTGATTAAATACGATTCCGTCAGCGGGTTTCGATGGATTAACAACCTGCGTTTCAAATAGCGGGTGATGATTAAAAATAGAATCCATAATAATCGATTCCCGCTCACGCACTTTATTGGCCATTTTCCCGATCATCATTTTGTCGTTCATCCCCATAGCCGAATCGCGGGTAAAAAAGAGGTTGTGCAACGGACGCAGCAAAAATCTTTCGTTGCTCAGGTAGTTGGTAAGGTTATTTTTTTCGAGTGCAACCCCTTCAATCAGCAGATCGGCAAGCGTTTCGGCATTAAAAACCGACAGCTTCGATGGCATGAAAGTGTTTCCCTCGTTAATACAGATTTCGTGAATCAGGTTCGCTTTTACCATTTCATTTTTAAGTACTTCTGTTAATAAATCTTTCACATAAAAAACAGAAGTCACCTTATTCAGTACTCCTTCCAACTGGGCAAATTCGCGTGATGCCACCGAAAGGTTCAAAATATCGCTGTATAAAGCACGTTCGGCATTTTCAGGTGTCATATTTTCAACTTCCGAACCCGGTTTGTGAATGATCACGCCTTCCAGTTTACCAAACTCCGAATCGATACAGGTTTTCATATATATTAGTATTTTTTAACAGGTTTCAAAGATATAAACTTTGCAGGAGCCGTAATGGAGTTCTGAAATTTTCGTTCTAATTTTACACCGTTTGGGAAACAGGTTTGAAAAAGGCTTTTTACATATTGACTGTTCTGGTTTTTGCAGGATTCCTGACAAGGGCACAGGAAAACGTGCATTGGGCAAAATACCCGGCATTGATAAAAGACGGTGATACAACCATCTATATCCAGGTAAACGATATTTGGGTTTATCCGGAACGGAAATTTAAAAACAAGCGTCAACAACAGAATTACTCGCGGTATGTAGCCAAGGTAAAAAAAGTTTATCCGGTGGCGGTTGAAGCACGCATATTACTTGATGCCTACGAACCCGTTTACTATTCGCTGACCAGCGATAAAGAGCGGAAACGCATGATGAAAAACCTTGAAAAACAATTACTCGACAAACACAAAGAGGAGTTGAAAAAATGGTCGATTTCGGATGGCAGAATGTTATTGAAACTGATTAACCGGGAAACACACCGCACGCCTTACAGTATAATTGAAAATTTCAGGGGCGAATTCAGTGCTGTCTTCTGGCAGGGAATTGCCCGTCTTTTTAAAAACAACCTGAAAGACGGGTACGATCCAACGGGTGACGACCGGATGCTGGAAGAAGTGGTCAGGAGGATTGAATCGGGGTATTATTAGTCAATAATTATCTGATGCCAAATTCCTCTTCGTACTGGTTAAAAAAAGGCAGAATTTTATTCCTATCCGGTTTATTCAAAAGAAAAGTCATTGAAACTTCGTGGGTATTTCCTGCATAACCGCGTAAGCCCGAAATTGTAAAATCGTAGCTGTAATAAAACTGCCAGCTACGTTTCAGAAAGCCGGCAACCAAAATCATCGCATCATATCGGAATCCGAAATTCTGCCTGAACCAGGTACCTGCAATCAATCCTCTCTTGGTGGCAAACAAACCGTAGCTAAATTGCTGATAAATTCCTTGTATTTGTGCAACGACCTGTGGCGAAATATCGAATTTTTTGCGATTGTGGCCATACAAATAAACAGGGAGTTTTGCCCCGAAATGTGCCGTGAACTTTCTTTCCAAAGGTGCTACATGGCCACTTCCCTGGTATAACGACTGGTTAGGTTCAGTTAGGTGGTGCGCTGCAAGACCAAAAAACAGGCGTTCGCTGTACATCATCAATCCGGTTGAAAAATCGAAAAACCGGTAGTTGGGATCAGTCAGCGTTGCCAGTTCATTCGAGGTTCCGTGATTTCCGTTATATGGGTCCAGGTTATCCGAAAAAATCAACCGTGAGGTATTTAAAGAATTCTGAAAATACCCGGCCTGGAATGCACCGTTCAACATGAATTTCTCAGAAACTCTTAGAAAAACTGCATAAGAAAGGTTCAACTGCATGGATTGCAGAATCCCGTCAGCCTGAACATCATTCATAAAATACCCGCCTATGCCGCCCTGAAGTTTTTCAACCGGAATATCGAATGAAGCAGTGTAAGTGGCAAATGCATTTTCGAAACCTCCCCACTGGTTGCGATATTGCAATCCAATCCTCGGGATTCCTGCTGATCCGGCAAAGGCAGGATTCAAATACATTGGGTTGGCAAAAAACTGCGAAAATGAAACATCCTGTGAAATTGCCATGTTTGTATAAATTGCAAACAAAACAAACAGGAAGGTATTTCTGAACATGCTCACTTATTCCGACAGTTATATGCAATCAAAAATAAAGTTTAAATCGGGTTTACCCTAATCTGAAACATAAAAAAAAGGGTTGCAAAAATTACAACCCTTCAAAAATCGAACTAAACTAAACTTAACTAATCGCGTTATTCTGAACTAATTATTCCATGCTTTGTTTTCCATCATCCAGCTTTCAACATTCAATGCAGTTTCTTTTTCTGCCGAAAAACCGGTGGTGTTCCAAACTTCGGGTGAAGTCATCCAGCTTTCAACTTCCATTGCCGGTTCTGCCTGATCGGCCAACATACTCTGCATTTCCCAGTTTATCATCATCCAGTTTTCTATTTCAAGTGGAGAATCCGACTGGTCGACAAAATCGATCGTGTTTGTTTTAACATTCCAGATTTCAGAATTGATCATCCAATTTTCAATCCGGAGAGAAGATTCATTGTTTACATTGTTTACATAACCCGAGGCTTTAGCCTGTGTTCCTTCAGCACTCACATTGCTTACCAATAAAATCAAAGCGATAAATGATACTGCTGTTAATTGTTTCATCGTTGTTTTCATATTTCTGTTCTAATCTGTTTCTGTTTTTGTTTCTGTTTACGTCATAATAGACTGTTAACAGGCACAAAGGTTACACGAGTTTTGCTTAATAAATATGAAAATCTTGTTAATGAAACTTTAACGCCGGTGAAGCAGAAGATTCTACCGGTAAATAAAAATACCTGAAGGTATTTTATCAGGGCCGATTACCGGTGAATTGCGGAAAATTCCATAAACAGCAGAACCGCTGCCTGACATGGACGCAAATGATGCCCCTGAATCATAAAGCAATTGAATTAAGCTGCCAATTTGAGGATATTTTGGGATAACACTGTCTTCAAAATTGTTTACCACCAGGTATTTCCAGTCGCAAATAGCAGTTCTTGTAATTTCAGGCAGGTTGAATTTTGGTTTCCGGGGGGTTACATTTTGATAGGCTTCGGCAGTTCCCACCGAAAATGGAGGTTTGAGGATAACAATATGATATTCTGAAAGATCGAGTTCAATTTCATGAAACTCGTTGCCGATACCGGTGGCAAAAACAGGTTTATTGCGGATAAAAAACGGGCAGTCGGCACCAATTTGTGAAGCAAACCATTGAAGCTGAATATCGGACAATTTCAATTCGAAATAATCATTCAGCATTTTCAGTGCAAAAGCGGCATCGGCTGAACCTCCTCCAAGTCCGGCACCAAATGGTATTACTTTGTGTAAATGAAAATGCACAGGGGGCAGATTAAATTGTGGCTGAAGCAGGTAATAGGCTTTTAAAACCAGGTTTTTATCGGTTGGCCCGTCAATTTCAATCCCCGAAGTTGTTAGTTTTGTTTTGTCCGATTCCACCATCTCAAGCGCATCACGCAACGATACCGGGTAGAATATGGTTTCGAGATTGTGGTACCCGTCAGGGCGTTTCGAAACCACATTCAGCCCGATATTGATTTTGGCGTTCGGAAAAACAACCATCTTATTTTTCGTTGGTAAATGATGCATATTCTTCCGGCGATCCGCAGGTACAAATCAGGTTACGGTCGCCCCAGGCATTATCAACCCTGCCAACCGGCACCCAATATTTCTTCTCGCGGATCCAGGGCAGCGGATAAGCTGCTTTCTCGCGCGGGTAGCTGTATTTCCAGTTATCCGAGACCACCACTTCGGCTGTATGTGGCGCATTTTTCAATACATTGTCCAGTTTATCAGCCTGCCCGTTTTCCACTTCTTTTATTTCGTTATAAATTGAATTCAACGCATCGATAAACCTGTCGAGTTCCTGTTTCGATTCACTTTCTGTTGGTTCAATCATCAACGCTTCGGGGACAATGAGCGGGAAGTAGTTTGTTGGCGGGTGGAAGCCGTAATCCATGAGGCGTTTGGAAATATCTAAAGCGCGCACATCGCTGCCTTCAAATCTTCCTTCGGCGACAAATTCGTGCATACAGATTCGGTCATACGGAATTTTATAATGACCGCGCACTTTGGCTTGTAAGTAATTTGCGTTTAAGACGGCGTATTGAGCGATATTTTTTAAGCCGTCAGGTCCGTGCATGGCGATATAGGTGTAGGCGCGAACCATGCCGCCGCCAAAGTGACCATGAAAGGCTTTCATGCGTCCGATGGAATGTTTGGGTGTGATAAAACCATACAAGGGAGCCGTTTCATCGTTTTCGGATTCTTCGATGATGCCAACCAAAGGCGAGGGTAAAAAGTCTAATAATGTTTTGCTGACACC
>JAJUGS010000184.1 GCA_029265875.1 Prolixibacteraceae bacterium | reverse complement strand
GTTGCAGCAACACGATATTTTAATTCTCCATCGAATGCCACATTGTTGTAACCTATTTCTATATCGAAGCCTTTATTTTTCATTTCACCGATATTTACATAGGGTGCTGTTGCCAAACCCATTACTTCGGGAATCGGGTCCTGGACCAACATATCAGAGGTGGTGCGGTTCCAAATATCGATGGTAAAATCAAGTGTCCTGTTGAATAAAACTCCTTCAATACCCAAATCGAGGGTTTTTGTTGTTTCCCAGGTTACATCAGTATTACCCAGCGCCGATGGCTGAAATCCGGTCACTGCGGTAGTGTTTGTTCCATTAAAGTCATATGCTGCAGTATATTTGTTACTTGCAAATGTTGTATATGAATTATAATTTCCAATACGGTCGTTTCCTAAAACTCCATAACCAAGCCTAAGTTTTAACATATCAAGCCAGTTTTTCGATGCGGCCATAAAATTTTCTTCTGTCATCAACCAACCTGCAGAAACAGCCGGGAAAACACCATATCGGTTTTCTTCACTAAAACGTGATGAACCATCACGGCGGACAGATGCTTCAAGATAATATCTGCCCATGAGGTCATAATTGACACGGGCAAATTGCGAGAACAATGACCATTGGGATTGACTTCCGCTGTTATCTTTATTTTCTTCACCCGAATCAAGTTGCATATATTTCGGATCTTCAGAAAAATAAACCCTCCGGCTTGCATTTAATGACTGATAATTATCTTCAATAGCTTCTGTACCTAATATAACATTGATTTTATGAATATCATTTATTATTGTATTATAATTCAATGTATTAGTCCAGTTCCATAATAATTCGTAATTTGAATTTGCATTCAGACCATTAATTTTATTAGGTTCCGACATTTCATAGTTAGGAATTATAAAATCTTTTGCATTCCACTGCCCCCAGTTATATCCTAACATCGATTTTAAAGTGAAATTTTTCATAAAATAAATCTCGCCATAAACGCTTCCTAAGACCCTTGCCCATTTTCCATTGTCGTTACGGGCCCGATACAGAACAGATACAGGATTTTCAGCATTACCCATTTCTTTTGCCCTCGAACCTGCAAAATTACCGGCAATATCATAAACCGGAATTATTGGCTGAGCGCGATAAGCTTGCGAAATCGGGGTACCTTCTCCATTATTCCCCAGGTTTCCAAATTCATCAATAAAAATAGCCTGTAACGATTCGCCGGCTTTAAACCAGTCGTTAAATTTGGCATCAGAATTCATTCTGAAATTATATCTTTTAAACTTCGTGTGAATCAGAATACCTTCTTCATCAAGATAACCTCCTGAAAACGAGTAGGTGCCATTCTTCCCACCTCCGGTTACTGATAAATCATAATTTTGAACCACGCCATTCTGATAAATTTCATCATACCAGTTTGTACCTATTTTATTTGCTTTCGCGATTCCATTCGTGTAATAATCATACAAGTTGGCACTTGTTCCCGGATCACCTTCCATAGCACCAGCAGGCAAAATGTAATCAGGAATTACAGGGGTGGCCCCATTTCCATATTGTAAATGATTGGGACTTACCCCGTTATTTTTGTAAGAAAGCCAAACTGCCTCAGCATATTCTTTTGTATTTAACATATCATATTGGTTTGTGGCTTTGTTAACTCCCACTTTAAATGAAAAATTGATAGTAGGAGCCTGGTTTAGTTGGCCTCTTTTGGTCGTAATCAATACAACACCGTTAGCACCCCTGGTACCGTAAATCGCGGAAGATGAAGCATCTTTCAAAATTGAAATTGATTCCACATCATCAGGATTGATGTTGTTACCTGGCCCAACCGGGACTCCATCAATAACATACAAAGGATTGGCGTCATTGATGGTGCCAATACCGCGAATACGGATAGTCGCATCCCCCCCGGGTCTGTTAGCATTTGTCACTGTAACCCCAGAAACTTGTCCTTGCACCCTGTTCATTAAACTAACAGAGTTGGATGTTTGCAACTGGTCGGCTGAAACGATGGAAACAGAACCTGTAATTTCTTCTTTGATTCGGGTTCCATACCCCACAACAACAACCTCATCCAGACCAACAACATCTTCCTGTAAAACTACATTGATTACTGACTGATCGCCTACAGCAATTTCCTGTGTTGTCATGCCAATGTAAGAATACATTAAAAGTTTTGCATCGGCCGGAATCGGCAAATTGTAATTGCCATCAACATCAGAAACGGTTCCAAGTGTAGTACCCTTAACAACCACTGAAACACCGGGTAAAGGATTATTTCCTGCATCAGTAATTTTCCCGGTAATGGTCTTTTGCTGTGCATATAACCCTGCAGAAAACGCCATACCAACAGCAAGCAATAAAAAGGCAATAAAGCCTCTAAAGCACTTTTTTTCCATACATTTTTAGTTTAAATTAATTTTTGAATTGGTAAGATAGTCTGATATATCAGATTAATTATGATTGTCAGGTCATAGTTATTTCATAAGTTAATTTTTATTAGTTAGTTTTTGTCAGCAACATTTAATCCCTTTTAAGGAAAATTAAATTATAGTTAAAGTTAGTTAAAAATTCATTAGCCTGATACTTTTGTTTCAAAAAAAAACCTTTTTAACACACTTGGTTTTGGGTTAAAAAGCTTCGTTCCTATCCAAAATTCATTTAAAAATCTGATTCAAAATAATATACATGTACCCCACTTAACTATTGAAATTTGCTATAACAAAACTCAAAAAATCCTGTTATACTTGCATAAATCAGAAAAACAAATACTCTTATGAAATCTGTATTATATTGGACACTTGCCGTAATTATAACTTTCGCAGCTATTATTTACCAGCGAAGAACCGGCCCTACCTATGATAAAAGAGTCAGCGCGACAATTGAAAATGTTGTATATAACTTCAAACTTGTTCGAAGTCATGGAGGTGAGTCGGATTGCAAAATACAACTTGCCGTTCCCGACCCGGAGGTGACCGGAAAATTGATCTATAAATTGTATCCTACAAAGAATGACTGGACAATTGTTGATTTTACCAGGGAAGGAGAGAATTTGACGGCGTTTTTGCCCAAGCTGCCACCTGCCGGGAAATATGAATACAAAGTAAGTTTGTATAAAAACAATACTGAATACGCGCTGAATAATAGTGAACCTGTAATTATCAGGTTTAAGGGACATGTTCCGGGTTTTGTCCTAATTCCGCATATTATATTCATGTTCTTTGCTATGTTTTTAGGAAATGTTGCCGGGATTATGGCTTTTTTCAAACATGCAAAATTCAGATTTTATGGTACTTTAACTGTAATTTTTCTGTTTATTGGGGGAATGATACTGGGACCAATTGTGCAAAAATATGCTTTTGGTGAGTTTTGGGCAGGCATTCCGTTTGCATGGGATCTTACTGATAACAAAACCTTGATTTCTTTTCTTTTCTGGGGGCTTGCGTGGGTTATGAACCGCAAAAAAGAACGTCCTGTTTTTACGATTGCTGCCTCAATTGTTATGATTCTGGTTTATTCAATCCCACATAGCATGCATGGCTCACAGCTCGATCCCGAAACCGGGGAAATCATTCAGGGCTGGATACAATTGATGTTATTTTGATAAATGCAAATAGATTTTAACAGAAAAAAGCGTCACATAAATTAGTTATGTGATGCTTTCTTTTTGTAGTAAATTTCGCTTAATAAATTTTCAGTGGCGAAGAAAGTTTCTCTCCTTCTTCCGAAAGATATTTTTTAAATCCTTCTTCAGTTTTCCACTGTTCTTTCTCCAATCCCCAAACAGCACTGAAATAGTGCTTTGCAGGTTCATTGTTATTACATTTCTGACTGATGTAATATGTTTCTGAAATGATATTACTGAAGCTTTTTTCAATCACCGTCTGATTACCCAGCTTAAAAAAATCAATGTTTGAAGTTCCTGAAATCTTCCCGGTTTCGCCGGCAGGAACCAAAACGGCCATTCCCAGTTCATCGTTATTAAGCGACTGAACATCATGTGTCCCAATACAGGTAAATTTACCCGCCGACATTTCAAATGGCTCCTTTTTCAGCTTCGAAGTTACAATGCCTGTAACAATCTGGTCTCCCTCGCTGATTCCATTAAATGTAACATCCGATTCGAACCAGTATTTGCCCGGGTAAATTGTTATTCTTTCAGTCGCTTCCAGAATATCGCCCTCAACATGCCAACCGGCGTAGTTTAATTCAAACACCGATCGTACAGGTCCTTCCACTATTTTTTTATACCTGTACACATCTGTCGATCCCAAACGGTATAATGAATCTTTTCTCATCAACGCCAAACCTCCAGAACCCAGCGAACTGCCGCAATGAAGGACATCCATTCCCCAATCCGCTAATTCATGATAATTCGGAATTTCAGGTGTGTGAATTTTATCGATGATCATTTCTGGTTTTAATTTGCCAAAAAGGTCTTTTACATTCCGGCAATCGAAATAAACCCTGAACCCAATTTTATCATTTTCCCAATTAACACTTTCTGCCTGGGCAATAATTTCAAATCCGTCGTAACACGGAAGCGCATCGTATTCATCCACTTCTTTATATGTGCCATCAGCCTGTAAAATTCCCAGCCTCAGATTTGTACGCTTTTCAAATACCGGGGAATCTGCAGCAGCAACATTTCTCAATTTGATTTTGGCTTCCTGAAGCGCCTTTAAATTGATAAGAACCGCAGCTTCATCCCATTTTCCATCGCCATCCAAATCATCAAGCTGACTGGGCAAAACCTGACCATCACATTCAAAAACAGGCGAAAAACCTTCATCAATCTGAAATTTCTGTTCAATAAACATCCTCGAGAGTACAATCACTTCGTCCTGTCGGTCAATATTCAGTTCGTTTTTAACTAAAAATGATGGACTAATATTGCATGATGTCACCGATATCACAAAAAAACAGCCAGCAAAAAACAGATTCTTCATAAAAAACTGGTTAAATTTCGTTTTCGCCTTTCACATAACCAAAGTTTGCGAGAATCCCCCCGTCCACAAACAAAATATGGCCATTCACAAAATCACTTGCTTTCGATGCAAGAAACAAAGCTGCATTGCCCACATCTTCGGGTTCGCCCCATCTTCCTGCCGGAGTTCTGGACATCACAAGATCGTTAAACGGATGATTTCCTTCCCTGATCGCGGCAGTTTGTGAAGTGGCAATATATCCCGGACCAATACCATTGATCTGAATATTAAATTTTGCCCACTCGCAGGTCATGCTGGCGGTGAGAAGTTTGAGTCCGCCTTTAGCCGCAGCATAAGCCGAAACCGTATTTCGCCCGTAAACACTCATCATCGAGCACATATTGATAATTTTTCCGGCACGCTTTTCAATCATTCCCGGAGCCACACGTTTTGATACAATCAGCGGGGCAACGAGGTCAACATCCAGCACTTGTTTAAAATCAGCCAGCGGCATATCCAGAATGGGTATGCGTTTAATTATTCCCGCATTATTCACCAGAATGTCAATTTTGCCAACTTCCTTTTCGATGATTGAAATGCCACGGTCAACACCGGCTTCGCTGGTAACATCAAAAACTACCGTAAAAACATCAATTCCGGCTGCTGCATATTCAGCTCTGCAATTTTGTAGTTTTTCCTCTGAAAGATCGTTTACACAAATTTTTGCCCCTGCTTGTCCGAGAACCTTCCCAATTGCCAGTCCAATGCCGTGTGTACCGCCCGTTATCAGGGCTACTTTTCCTGTTAAATCGAATAATTGTTGTATCATTTTTTAGTATTTAGTATTTAGTATTTAGTAATGAGTATTGAGTAATTGGTATGTCTCCGGTTCCCTGTTACAAATTTCCTGAAGATACGGAACCCGAAATTCTGAACTTCTTATTTGAGATCTGTTGGTTGGATGGCATCCATATCCGAATAATCCAAATTCTCGCCTGCCATTCCCCAGATGAAGTTATAATTGCTGGTCCCGGCTGCCGAATGAATTGACCAGTTGGGCGAAATCACAGCCTGTTCGTTTTGCAGCCAGATGTGGCGTGTTTCATTCGGTTGACCCATAAAATGACAAATTGCCTGTCCTTCGGGAACATTAAAATAAAAATAGACCTCGTTTCGGCGACTGTGAAGATGTGGAGGCATTGTATTCCAAACACTTCCGGGCTTTAATTCGGTCATCCCCATCTGCAGTTGGCAGGTTTCGACAACCGAATTAATCAGCAACTGGTTAATCGTTCTTTCGTTTGAGGTTTGCAGCGACCCCAAATGAAGTTTGTTGGCCTGGCCGAGTGTTACCTGTTTAACCGGGTACTCTTTGTGAGCAGGCGCTGAATTGATATAAAAATGAGCCGGATTTTCCGGATCAACCGATTTAAAAGTAACATCCCGACTGCCTTTGCCTATATAAATTGCGTCTTTGTGATTCATTGGGTATTCAGTCCCATCCACTTCAATTACCCCGGCACCGCCCACATTGATAATGCCAACTTCGCGGCGTTCACAAAAACAGGAAGCTTTCAGCGGATCAATCGGTTCAAGTTTTAAAGCTTTGTTGACCGGAACCGCTCCGCCCACAATAAACCTTTCAATCACAGAATAAACCAGATTTATTTTATCCGGTTCCATCAGTTTTTCAACCAGAAACTCCTTTCTGATGCGGGTTGTATCGTAATTCTTAAAATCATCGGGGTGATAATTGTATCGCTCTTCGAAATTTGTACTCATTGCCTGTTTTTTTAATGAAGCTGTATCCTGACTTATTTAATATTTTGATAATTAATTATTTATCATCGAAATTAAATTCAAGGTTGAATATTATAACAAACAAAATTAGAATAAAAACCTTACCTGCAATCGATTGCAAATAAATTATTGGTTACTTTTACTTCAAAGAAAATAATATGTCAGACCGACTTGAAACAACGATTCACGACATTGCCAAAAAACTGAATATTTCAGCTTCCACGGTTTCGCGGGCTTTAAAGAATAACCCGGTTATCAGTGAGGCTACCCGAAAACTGATAAATAAAACTGCTGAAGAAATGGGTTACAGACCCAATACATTGGCAGCCAATTTCAGGACAAAACGCACCAATACCATTGGCGTGATTGTGCCTTTAATCCACCGTCATTTCTTTTCATCGGTAATCAGCGGAATTGAAGAAGTTGCCTACAAAAAGGGATTTACAGTTACCATCTCGCAATCAAACGATCTTCTGGAAAAGGAAAGCAAAATAGCACAAACACTTTTCGCGAACAGGGTGGACGGAGTGATTATTTCCATCGCCATGGAAACCACAAATTTTGATCATCTCCAACTTTTTCCAGCCAAAAATATCCCGATTGTATTTTTCGACCGCGTGGTGGACGAAATTGATGCTCACAAAATTGTGGTTGACGATTTTGGAGGTGCCTACCGTGCTACGAGACACCTGGCAGAAATGGGGTCAAAAAGAATTGCCCATATTGGAGGCCCCATGAACCTGAACATTTACAAAAACAGGCAGGCCGGTTATTTAAAAGCATTGGCAGATTCGGGATTACCGACCGATGAAATGTTGGTGATTAACAACAATCTGACCCGGGAACAGGGAATCGAAGCAGTCCAGAAATTATTGAATCTTCCTGAAAAGCCCGATGCAATTTTCTGTGCCAATGATACCACAGCACAAAGTGTTATTTTTCACCTGATTAAAACCGGATACAAAGTTCCGGATGATATTGCAGTGGTCGGATTCAGTAATGAACCTTTTTCAGAAATGGTGACACCTTCGATAAGCACCGTCAGGCAGCCGGGATTTTTGATTGGAATTAAATCGGCTGATTTATTAATCGAACAGATTTTAAATAAACAAAAGGAAATCGAATTTCAGACAATTGTGATGCCCACTGATCTGATAATCAGGGAATCATCGGCAAGACAAAAATAAAATGGCCTGCCCTGATAAACAGAACAGGCCTGAAATAAATTATCTTGTCCGGATTATTCGTCTACCGAAATAGCTTCAACCGGGCAAACTTCAGCACATGAACCACAGTCGGTGCAAAGGTTCGGGTCAATTTTATAGATATCACCTTCAGAAATTGCATCAACCGGACACTCGTCTATGCATGTTCCACATGCAATACACTCTTCAGAAATTTTATATGCCATAACAGCGATTTTTTAGTTAAACATTTTCCTTTGCGCAAATGTAATAAGTTTCAATAAAAATCAAACTTTGCCATTTACAATAATTCAGGGCTTACAATTAATTAATAATATCTCATTAACCCGACATTGATATCAAACTGATTTTCAACACTCAAAACACAAAATATTAGATTTGGATTTCTAAATTAAATATTCCGACCTTTACTCATTTTAACGATTTTCATCATTATAGTATTTGCAAACCGTGGTTAATCCGCATTTGTGGCATTTCGGATTGCGGGCAATACAAATATAACGGCCATGG
>JAJUGS010000246.1 GCA_029265875.1 Prolixibacteraceae bacterium | reverse complement strand
CGTTCCAGAATCCGGGGTACGATTTTGTTACCACCATCGGGTCATTTATCAGGATTGCTTTTCCGGTGAGTGCAAAAGGTGCAAACGATAAAGCCATCCGGTGATCGTGATAGGTTTCGATTGTCGGATTCTCCAACTCGGTTTCCGGATGAATTATTCCATCCCAGGCTAGTTCGCCTTCGGCTGGTTCAGTAATTACGGCTCCGAATTTTGCCAGTTCGTTCTGCAATGCTGCAATGCGGTTTGTTTCTTTTATCTTCAAAGTTTTTAACCCCGAAAAATGAAACGGAACATTCAGCGCAACGCACAAACAGGCCATTGTTTGCGCCACATCAGGATTTTCAATAAAATCCTGTACTAATATTTCGGGTTTTGTTTGGGCTGATTTTGTCAGTAAAACGCCACCTTTTTGTTGTGTCGAAACAATCCCAAAGGGAATAAACCAGTCAGAAATTCCGGCATCGCCCTGCAGACTGTCAAGCTCGAGGTTTTCAAGAAATACTTCACCTTTTTCGCACAATACGAGTATCTCGTACCAATACGAAGCTCCCGACCAGTCGGATTCCACCGTAAAGTCGATCGGAAAATAGTGTTGCTCCGGAACATGTATTTCGTTGCCTTCCCAACGATATTTGATGCCAAATCTGGCCATCAGTCCCAAAGTTAGCTCAATGTATGAGCGTGAGGTGATTTCGCCTGTCAGCCGCAATGTCAGTCCGTTTTCAAGAGTCGGGGCAATCAAAAGCAGGGCAGTGATGTATTGGCTCGAAACACTGCCATCAAGTTCAAGGATTTTTCCCGTCAGATACGAGCCGGTAATTTTCAGGGGTGGAAATCCTTCGTTTTTCAGGTATTCTATTTTTGCGCCCAACTGGCGCAGCGCATCAACCAGAATTGAAATCGGGCGTTGCTGCATCCTTTCTGAGCCGGTAATTTCCCATTCGCCCACAATTTTCGACAGGAATGCGGTGAGAAAACGCATCGCAGTTCCGGCATGACCGATATCAAATTTTGAGTTATTTGAATTAAGCGCCTCCAACATTACTTTGGTATCATCGCTGTCAGACAAATTACTCAGAGGGTAGGGGCTGTAACTCAACGCATTAATGATAAGTGCCCTGTTGCTGATGCTTTTTGATGATGGAAGGCTGATTTTTGCCCTGATTTCTTTGGTCGAGGCAGTAACTTTATAAATCATGTCGGATTAAAGATTTCGGTAATAATTCAGTGCTTCAAAAATAAGTTCCTTTTCGCAATGCTGGTCGATGGCAATTTTGCCGGTTTCGGGGAGCAAAGTAAAATTAATCCTTCCCGACTCGTTCTTTTTGTCGTGGGTCATCAGTTTGTATAATTTTTCAAAGCTGTCATCACCAATCTCAAATTTCCCGTAAATTTCCTTCAACCAGTATGATAGACTTTTACATTCAGCTTCCGGAAAGCCACATTTCTTGACTGAAAGATAAAGTTCAGCAATCATTCCGTATGCCACCGCAAAACCATGATGAATGGGTGTTCCCGCTTCCATGGCAAAACTTTCGAAAGCATGGCCCACCGTGTGCCCAAAATTTAACGCCTTGCGGATGTCTTTTTCAGTCGGGTCGTTACTTACAAACCAGGTTTTTACATCCACCGAATCATTTATAAGTTGCTGGAGTAAGTCATAATCGATGTTTTGCAGATCGAAATTTTTCAAATCCTCCAGATGTGTCGGATTGTGAATCAGCCCGTGTTTGATCATTTCGGCAAAACCCGATTTAAAATTTCCGGCGTCGATGGTTTTCAGAAACCCGGTATTAATAATCACTGCTTCAGGTTCCTGGAAAGTGCCGATTTCGTTTTTCAGGCCGTTAAAATTGATGCCTGTTTTTCCGCCTACCGAAGCATCAACCTGCGAAAGCAACGTGGTGGGAATATTCAGAAAATGAATGCCTCTTTTAAAGGTTGATGCAGCAAATCCCGCAAGGTCTGTCAGCATTCCGCCGCCAATGTTAATCAGCAGCGATTTTCTGTCGGCCCCGTTCTCCGAGAGGAACTGCCAGATTTTTACCACCGCCTCAATTTTCTTGTTGTTTTCGCCCGATGGAATCACCACTTTCCTGATTCCTTCAGAATTGATAAAACCATCAAAGTGTTCTCCCCATAATTTGTCAACGTTTTCTTCAGTGGCCAGAAATACTTTTCCTTCCGGGTATCTGGCAGTAAGTGAAGGTAATTCGGCCATGGGTTGCCGGCTGTAGATTATTTTTGAATAAACTGTTGAATTTCCCATTGTTTGCTGTTAAATTGCGGTAAAGTTAAAATAAACCTGTATTTCGATTAAAAAATGAATATAAATAACCGGCAAAGGGCCATAAAATTAAAACGTACTTTTTTTGTTGTCAGTGTTATTCTGGCAGTTGCAGCCCTTGTTCTTTTCCTGTTAAGCTACACTTATTGGGCCCTTTCAGTGATTGGCCTATTTTCGCTATGGTACCTGTATTTTATGATTGCCGATTATTATTTTATTGAATTTAAAGCTGAAAGAGGAATGATCAGGTTACGGTATTTTAAGGCAATCAGCTTTGGCGGAACAAGCCATAACGAAATTGAGTTTCCACAACAAATATTGAAAAAGGCAGTTTTTGAAAACTCATTTTTTGGAAGAAATACAGACCTGACAATTTTCGTCCGAACGCAAAAAGGCATTGCAGAATATCCATCTGTCAGTCTGACTGCACTCACAAAAGATGAACGGGAAAGAATGGCCGATCTTTTTAATTCGGTGGCTGCCAGTAATTAAAGTTGAAATCTCCAATCATGGACCAATCGTTACTGAATAAAATAGCCCTTTCGCTGATTCCCGGCATTGGCGGTGTTCTGGCACGGAACCTGGTTTCGTATATCGGGAGCGTGGAGGGCGTGTTTAGCGAGCCGGTGAAAAATCTGCAGAAAATTCCGGGAATCGGGGAAGTAAACGCCAAACGGATTAAAGACAAATCCATATTTATTCAGGCTGAAAAAGAGTTGCTTTTTATTGAAAAACACGATGTTGGCGTTTTGTTTTATACCGAAAAAGATTACCCGCGACGACTGAAATCCTGTGCTGATGCACCCGTTCTGCTTTACACAAAAGGAAATCCGGATTTGAATACCGAAAAGGTACTGAGTATTGTCGGGACCCGGAATGCAACAACTTACGGAAAACAGGTTTGCGACGGGCTGATTGAGAAAATGGCCGAACGAAATTACCGGGTGCTGATTATAAGCGGGCTTGCTTACGGAATCGACATCCAGGCACACAAATCGGCCATAAAACATGGTTTGCCCACTGCCGGGGTGATTGCCCACGGCCTTGATAAACTTTACCCATCGCTTCATGCCGAAACAGCCCGGAAAATGACTGAAAACGGAGGGCTGATTACTGATTTCCCGAGTAACACAAAAATTGACCCTTCCAACTTTATACGCAGGAACCGAATTGTGGCCGGATTGGCAGACGCCACCATTGTGGTTGAATCGGCTGAAAAAGGTGGTGCCCTGATTACTGCTGAAATGGCGTCATCGTACAACCGCGATGTTTTTGCTTTTCCCGGCAGGGCAGGGGATACTTTCTCGAAAGGGTGTAACCAGTTGATCAGAAATAACGGGGCCAGCCTGATTGAAGGAATTGAAGACCTTGAATATTTTATGGGCTGGGAGAAAACTGACAAGAAAAAGAATCAGCAACCAGCCCTTTTTGTTGACCTTTCAACTGATGAAGAAAAAGTAATGGAACTTTTACGTTCGAACAACGAAATGTTTATTGACCAGATTGCGGGTGAACTGACAATGCCTGTCAGCCGCATTTCTGCACTCTTATTAGGCCTCGAATTTAAAAACCTGATCGTTTCATTGCCGGGTAAAATGTACAGGTTGAGGTAGTCGGCACGTTTTGTTATCTTTGCCGCATGAAAACAACATTCGAAGATCTTAAAATTGCCAAATCGATATTAACGGTGCTCGATGAGATTGGCTTTCACGAGCCGACCCCGGTGCAGGTGGAAGCCATCCCTAAAATCAATTCGGGAATAAACCTGGTAGGGATTGCCCAAACCGGAACCGGAAAAACTGCCGCCTATCTTTTACCGCTGCTCACAAAACTCCGGAAGCCCGAAGGTGTCGATCCGAGGGTGGTGATACTTGTGCCTACCCGCGAATTGTCCATTCAGGTTGGCGAAGACATCGAAGAACTCACCGGAATGTCGGAGTTGCGACACGTTTCGGTTTATGGCGGAGTTGGCTGGACAAAACATGCTGCGTTGCTGCAGGCAGGCGTTGATATTCTTGTGGCCACTCCCGGACGATTGAGAGAACTTTACCAGGCTGGCGCTTTATCGCTGAAGAAGGTAAAATACCTGGTGATTGATGAGGCCGACAGGATGCTCGATATGGGTTTTCTCCCGCAACTCCGGCAATTGCTCGAAGTGATTCCACCCAAAAGACAAAACCTTTTGTTTTCGGCAACATTTTCTGACAATGTTGAAAAAATGGCAGAAGAATTTCTGGATCATTATGAAAAAGTGGAAGTGGCACGGTCGGCCACGCCTGCCGAACTGGTTACACAACTTGCTTATAAAGTACCCAATTACAGAACAAAGCTGAACCTCATTCAATACTTGCTGGAAGATGAAGAGAAGTTTAACCGCGTCATCATTTTTGTAAATACAAAAGAACACGCCGAAGAAGTTTTCAAAACAATCAAACGGAAAGCTGAGGGCGAAAAGCGGATTTTGCATTCAAACAAAGGCCAAAATGCGAGGATCAATGCAATAAAAGCATTTAAAAACGGTGAAATCAGGATTCTGATTACCACCGATGTTTCGGCGCGCGGACTGGATGCAAGCCTGGTAAGCCATGTGATTAATTTTGATTTGCCCGGTAATTACGAAGATTATGTACACCGGATTGGCCGTACTGCCCGGGCCGGAAACAAAGGAGATGCCATTTCGCTGATCGATCCGCCGGATGAATGGCATTTACGCAAAATAGAAGACTTAATCAGAATGAAACTGCCGTTGCTCGATTTACCGGCTGAAGTTGAAATTGTGGAAACCGGGTTTGAAGAGAAGCAGGAAATGGCACGAGAAATCGACCGCCAGCGCAAGATTGACGATCCTGCCTTCAAAGGTGCTTTTCACTCAAAAAAAGGCAAACTCAAATCAAAGCGCAATTTTGAGGATAAATTTCAGCGTCAAAAAACCCGGCAGGCAAAGCCTAAAAAGCGTTTCTGAATTCAGGTGAGCGCATTCCCTCTCGTCTCAGGCGAGACGGGGTTAGCGAACACAACACAAAAAAGTCCTCGACGGAATCGGATTCCTCGTCAGCTTTGCTGCGGGGAGTTTCAAAACCGATTTCAGGAAAGCGGCAGCAAATCGTCCAATTTTCGGTAAAGAACGTCTTTGTCCCTGAAAAGGCTGTAAAACTCTTGCTGGTTGAACAAGCGGAGTTCAAGCAAATGCCCTCTGCCAACTGTTTTCCGGAAAAGGATGTACCATTTGAACGCCAGTTTGCCAAAAAACGGGAGCGAAAGGAACAAACCAAGATTGACCAAAAATCCGCCCGGAATCCACCATCCGAAAAGCAGAAACAGCAAAATGTAAAACAGCGGGAATAGAACTAAGCCGGTTACCAGCGAAAACGAGCTCCAGAATGCCTGATCTTCCACTTTTTTTCTGATAAATGTGTCGATGGCTAAATATGGAATTGCATTCCCGATTGCTCCAACCAGAAACACGGGCAGGGTTAACAGCATGATTATATTGTTGATACCGATTTTTGTCAGGTTCAGAAACGGGTTTTCAATAATCCAGCTTCTGATCTGAAATTCATCAAGTTTATCATAATAGGCCCTCATGGCCACAATCATCTTTTCAAATTCTTCCGGGTTTTTTTCTTCCAGCGTTTCGAGTTTTTGTATCAGTAATCTGTCTGAATGAAAACGGTTTACAAGCGATTTTTTCTTTTTTTGCCTTCTTAAAAAATGATTGCTGTATATTTCCCTGATTTTCTCATAGTCTTTATAATACTTTTTACTTTTAATTTCAAGGACCAGGGGTAATAATTCCTCGTAAATTCTTTGTCTTAAATCCTGGATTGCACCAATTTCATTTTCCTTATACTTTTCGAAAGATTCAACAGCTGAAATTGGCTTT
>JAJUGS010000280.1 GCA_029265875.1 Prolixibacteraceae bacterium | reverse complement strand
CGCCTGCCGCCGAATATACGGTTCACCAAACTATTTGCACAAGCACAGCCGTTTACGGCGTTTTGTGCCAGCCCGGGGGCAAACGCAAACCGAATCTCGAACCGGAGGCAACCGTTACAACAGC
Source organism: Prolixibacteraceae bacterium (assembly GCA_029265875.1). Lineage (GTDB taxonomy): Bacteria > Bacteroidota > Bacteroidia > Bacteroidales > Prolixibacteraceae > Draconibacterium. The sequence continues at coordinate 5,108 of JAJUGS010000280.1, read as the reverse complement.
AGAAAAGCCGGGTTCGGTAATTGTAAATGTAAAAGCCGCAGACAAAGATGGCCGCATCGAAAGGGTTGAGTTTTACGCCAATCACAAATATGCCGGCACCATGACAAAAGCGCCCTGCTCTTTCGAAATACAGAAAGTAAACGAGATTCAGCCCAAAATTGAAGTGCGGGTTTTCGACAATAAAGGGGCAAAAACAGTTATAAAAAAATAATTCACTCTCAATGAACAGAATTAAAAACTTAACCATTCTGCTGTTGCTGATGATTTTCACAACGCTGAATTCAATGGCAACTACGTATTATGTTTCAGCAGATGGCAACGATTCTAATAACGGAGGCGAAAATACTCCGTTCAGGACGATTCAGAAAGCTGCAAGCCTCATGGTAGCAGGCGATGTATGTTATATTCGCGGAGGTATTTATCGCGAAACGGTTGTACCGAAAAATTCAGGGACACAGGCCGCCCCAATCAAATACGTTGCTTATCCGGGAGAAATAGTCGAAATAAATGGTTGCGATGTGGTGGAAGGATGGTCAAACTATAAAGATTTTATTTACTCAGCAGCTGTTTCATCAAAAGTTACCCAGGTTTTTGCCAATGGAAAATTGGTGAACCAGGCGCAATATCCCGACAAACAACTCAATTTCCTCGACAACGATGATTTGGCCGATGTAAATGTTCTGCCCAATTATACAGCAACAATCGAGGGTGCAAACTTTGCATCCAACACACTAAAGAATGCAGTCTTTGTCGCACTTTGCGGTACCCGATGGGTAACGGTGAACGGAACAGTGACAACCAATTCAGGAAATTCGGTAACGGTAACCAATTCTTCATCGATGTGGAATAAAAATTCAGTAAATGATATTTATCTGGGCAAAGGCAAAGGGTTTTTAACCGGCAGTCTGGCCTTACTCGACAATGGCAACGAATGGTTTTATTCTACCGGGAAACTTTACATAGCCCTTAATGACAAATCGAATCCGGCAAATTCCTTGGTTGAAGCACGGGTGCGGACTTATAGTTTCTCTGTCGTCAATAAATCAAATATCGAGATTTCGGGTATTCACTGCAAAGCATCTACTTTTTACCTGAACAATGCTACCAATTGTATTATCAATGAATGTTCGGTTAGGTATCCGGTGCCTTTTTTCACAACCAAACAGGAGTTTAACCGCGACAGCAGTAACCCTTCAAACTGGACGGGAATTGGACTGGCAGTTTCAGGGTCGGGAAATATTGTTAAGAATTGCTATGTTGCACACAGTTGGGGCGATGGCATTACGGTGTGGGGAAAAAACAACACTGTCGAAAATTGTCTGGTGGAAGACTGTAACTGGCTGGCTGTTGACTGCGCACCAATTACCACCAGCGGCGAAGGACACGTATTTAAGAACAACACGCTCAGGCACACCACCCGAAGCGGCCTGGTGCATCGCTATCTGGGAAATGGAATCATCGAATACAACGATATCTATCGTTGCGGTACCATTTGCACCGATTTGGGGGCAACCTATTCGTTTAATACCAATGGAGATAAAACAGAAATCAGGTTCAACCGGGTTCACGATAACCTTTCGAAGGGCGTCTCAACAGGAATTTATCTTGACAATGGCGACAGCAGTTACGTGGTTCACCACAATGTTATCTGGAACTGCAAGGAAGGAATTCGGTTAAATACACCAAGTGTTGATAATGAAATATATAACAATACCATCTGGTTTATTGAAACGGCAATGCCCGTTTGGGAAGCCAATGGCGTTAAACAGGAAAACGTAAAAGCCTGGAACAACCTTTCAAGTAAAAACGATTTCAGGGGCAATGAACTGAAAAACAACCTGGGTGTTACCGATGCCAAATTTACTTCGGTTGAAAACTACGATTTTACCCTGACAAACACTTCTCCTGCAATAGATTACGGACTTCCGATTTCGGGAATCACCGATGGATATGCAGGCAAAGCGCCCGACGCCGGCGCTCATGAGTTTGGCTTAACCTGGAAAGCAGGAGCCGACAACCTCAATTTCAATTTTAAGGATGAAACACCCCAACCTGCCTGGGATTTGGTGGCCACACCACTTGCCCCTGACTCTGTAAAGCTAACCTGGACCGACAACTCCAACAACGAAACAGGATTTCAGATTGAACGCCGCGCTGAAAACGAAACAAAATATTCCGTCATAAAAACCACAGCAGCAAACGAAACCTCGTTTACCGATAAGGAACTAAACAGCTCAGCCATTTATTATTATAGGGTGCTGAGTATAAACAGCTTTGGCAGCACGTATTACTCCAATGAAGCAAAAGTGATGACCCCGGGAGATGGAAAATCGGTTTTGCTCGAAGCTGAACTATACACACAAATGAAAGGAATAAACAAAGGTGCAAACGAAATTGGCGGCTGCGATAATGGCGACTGGATTTATTTCAAAGATGTTGAGCTAACGGCAAGCGTAAACCATGTTATCATTAAGATGGCTGTACCAAAAGAATACGCCGGACAAAAGGTGGAATTCAGATTAGGCTCGCTCACAGGAGTTTTATTGGGCACGTTTATAACCCAAAGCACAGGAGGTTGGGATATTTATACCGAGCAGTCATTCTCAATAAAGCCATTCTCTGGAAAGAACGATATTTACATCATTTTCAGGGGTGGGTCTGGTGTCGGAAACTTCGATTGGTTCTATTTCAAAAACAGTAACCCGACCGCTGCAGAATCAGTGGAAAACTCAGGCCAGTCATTTCGGTTTTTCCCCAACCCGGCAAGTGACTTTATTACTTTACAGTTTGATGATTTCAAAGACAATGTCAAAATCGAAGTAATAGATTTGTCGGGGAGAACAATTCAGCAGACTGAGTTTTCAGGAATTTCGTGCCAGTTTTATATCCATCAGAATATTACAAGTGGTTTGTACCTGTTACAAATAACAAATGATAAAAAACTGGAAACAAAAAAACTGTTAATAGAATAGAATAAGCTGCTTATGAAACGAACATGTTTGCAGAAAGACACAAATAACGATGAACAAATTACATGTGAGTTCCATCGGGTGAAAATGCAGATTAAAGAGAACAAGCACAACCGACAATTAATCAGATACTTCAATAATTTGTTCAGATGAAAAATAGGTTAATACTAATTTTTGCGGTATCTCTTAATTTATTTTCCCAAACCGATGTTTTGAAACTCAATTTCGATGCGCCTTTTCGGACCACGAAATCTGTTGACGAAAACGGCACTGTTTTTTATGAGGGAAATTTTACCCAGCGCAGTGGAGTAAGTGGCCAATGTCTTAATTTCGATGGCTTTACAACGTTTGTAACGCAAACCCCGGAAACCAAACAAAACCTTGAAAATGGATTTACAGTTGAAGCCTGGATTGCGCCGCAGGAATATTCGTGGGGATGGACCGGAATTGTTGACCAGGCTTCGGATACCACTTCCGGGTTCAGTTTTGGTATCAATTACCTCGGGCAAATTGGTTTTCAGGCTTTTGTAAACGGAGCTTGGAAAGAGGTAATTTCTGCCGATGCCGTGCCTTTGTTGCAATGGTCGCATGTTGCAGGGGTTTTCAATCCTGAAACCGGATTCAGCGTTTTTATCAATGGAAAATTGATGGTAAAAAGTTCAGAAAAATCAAACCTGAAAACCAATAACAGCATCCCATTGGTTATCGGGAAAGCACAGCGAAAACAATTCCCGGCGCTGACCGAGCGAAAGAATAGCAAACAGTTTCTTTCCACTTTTTATTTTGATGGGCTGATTGACGAAGTATGGCTTTCTACTGACATTTCCGAAGAAAAAGAAATTGCAGCTTCATTCAGCCGGGTGCAACCAAAAGAAAAGCAGCCCCTGGCTTACCGCAAAATGCCTTCGGGACCAACCGGTTTGAAAGGCTTTGGTGCCCATTACACGCAGCTAAATTATTGCCCCGAATGGGACCGTTTGTGGCCGGCCGGAGAATTTGCCGATGTGGTGGTGGGTTTCGAAAAACTGCCTGTACGCATGGTGTTCTGGCGCGGAACGGGTTATTGTCCGGCATGGGTCAGTTCGAATGATAAATGGGTTTCGGACCAGGGTCCTGAGAGCTGGAACTGGAATACGGTTGGCTGTTTCGAGCAAATGTCGGACAAGCAATGCCGCTATTCGCATGTCAGGATTATTGAAAATACCGATGCACGGGTGATGGTTCACTGGCGCACTGCCAGCCCCGGAATCGATTACAGCCACAACCACATCGACCCGGTGACCGGCTGGGGCGAATGGACCGATGAATATTATTATATCTATCCCGATGCTGTTGCGGTACGGTATCAGGAAATACACAGCAGCGATGCCGCCAATATGGAGTGGCAGCAATCGGAAATCCTGAACCAGCCGGGCACCCGTCCGCAGGACAATGTTGAACTCCAGGCTGCAACCATTGTAAACATGAATGGCGAAACAGAAACCTGGTCGTGGGAGAAAGCTTACGGAAGCCGCGCTCCCGGCAGTGATTCGATTACTGATGGAATCATTCAGGTTCTGAATCTGAAATCGCCCGAACGCCATTTTGTGATTGGTGAAGAAGGTTCAAGCTGGAAACCCTTTACTTTTGGAGCGCTGGAGGGATTTTCGACCATCCCCTGCTGGAACCACTGGCCTGTTGCCCAACTTCCCAACGAAGGCCGCGTGGCCCCGGCAGCCGACCGCCCCAGTTCGGCCTGTGTGGGAACACTTTACCTGGTGAAACACCCCACCGAAAAACCCAACATGATGATGGGGCGCAACCTGTATGGCATGACTGCCAAACCCGCTGCCGAACTGGCTGTTCTGGCCCGTTCGTGGAATGATGCGCCGGAATTGTCCACAACTTCAGCCGGGTTCGATAACCTTGGCTACGATAAAAATCAGCGCGCTTATTTGCTGCGGAAAGTCGGTGATTCGCAAAATCTGGTATTTAAGGTTGCTGCAAGCCGGCAATCGCCCGTTTGCAACTTGGCTGTTATTATCGAAAACTGGGGACAAAAACCTGTTGAATTGGCAATAAACGGAAAACAACTGCGCGAAGGTACCGATTTCAGTTTGGGTTACCGGAAAGATATGAACGGCACCGGGTTGGTGCTTT
>JAJUGS010000239.1 GCA_029265875.1 Prolixibacteraceae bacterium | reverse complement strand
CTCGAAATCAGCAATATGATAGGTCAGAAAGTGAGTACACTGTTTGAAGGCACAATTACAAGAAATGTAACTAACCGTGTTGAGTTTGAGCCAATCGAAAAAGTATCGGGTATGTATTTCTACCGGTTGAATATCGATGGAAATATCCAGACTGGCAAGGTTTTGTATAAAAAATGATCAACTAATTAACTGAGAAAAATAGAAGATACAATCCGCGATCGGATATTTTTTGAGTAAGTTTCTTTTATAACTCTGAAGAGAGGTTTGGTTCAATAGAACCAGCCTCTTTTCTTTTAATTTTATTTCTGATCCTGAATTAAATCCAGTAAAATGTTGTAATTTCAATTAGAATGATTGCTGATTTTCAAGATTCAAAATCCCAATTAGAATTTCATCCTGCCAATTTCATTCCTGATAAAAGTTCAATTTTACGAATTGAATGTCCTTAAAAATCTATCTTTTGCAATCAGAAACTATTATCAACATTGTTTCCACTCTATAATTCCAATTGTGTTATGGCTTCTGGTTATTGTCACATGCGCTTTTATCACATTGTTTTCTTTTGCCCAGCAGCCCGTAAATCTGCCTGCCATGTATTTCGGTGATACTGTTCGAACCGGCGTTCCTTTTTCAAAAGACCCGCATGTGATCAGGTTTCAGGGCAGGTACCTCATGTATTATTCGGTGCACTGATACACCGATAAATACGGAACCCAGCACGGCTGGGGAATTGCGGTTGCCGAAAGCGCCGATCTGTGAACTGGCAAAGAGTTGGCGAAGTGAATCCCGTCCCAAACGCTAATTATGAATCAAATGGATTTGCAGCACCCTGCGCACTGGTGGTTGGCGATACGGTTCACCTGTTTTACCAGACTTACGGAAATGGCCGGAAGGATGCGATTTGCCATGCATGGTCAACCGACGGTATTACGTTTACACGCAACAAAACCAATCCTATTTTCAAACCTGGTGGAAACTGGAATTGTGGCCATTCCATCGATGCAGAAGTTATCAGGTTTATAGACCAATACTTTTTATATTACACTACCCGCGACACAGCCTACAAAATTCAAATGCTGGGTGTGGCAGTTGCTCCTGCAAACACAAATTTAACCGCAGCGACTGGAAGCATCTTTCCACTGCCGGACCAATGCTAAAACCTGAACTTCCGTGGGAAAAAGATTGTATTGAGGGTGCGTCGGTAATTGAAAAAAACAGGCGGCTGTAAATGTTTTATGCAGGTGCTTACAACAATGCGCTGCAGCAAATTGGCGTGGCAGTCAGCAGCGACGGCGTAAATTGGAGCGGCTTTTTGTCGAACCATTCCTCGCCAACGGTGCACCCGGAACCTGGAACGCCAGCGAATCGGGCCACCCGCATATTTTTGCCAATCCCAACGGCGACGATTACCTGTTTTTCCAGGGAAACAAAACCAACCGAAAAGGCTGGCGCTTTTCGAATGTTAAAGTGGTTTGGCAAGAAAATTTGCCGCATATAAAACCTTGAACATTACAAGAAATTCCGGTCTAAAAATTCCTGGAACTTATCTTTGTATTGGTCGCTTACCTGGATGTAGGTTTTGTCGAATACAATTCGGCCACGCTCAATGATTTCAATTTTATCGAGGTTGACAATGTAGGAGCGGTGTACCCGCATAAATTTCGATTCGGGTAATTTGGTTTCAAGCGCTTTCAGTGTACTGAGCGACATCACTGGTTTGGGCTCGTTTTGCAGGTACACTTTTACATAGTCTTTCAATCCTTCAATATACCGGATGTCGTTAAAATTGATACGCCTGATTTTGTAATCCGATTTCAGAAACAGAAACTCGTTGTTGGCTTCCACTTCTTCATTTTGTGCGGCTTTTTCCAGTTTAATCAGTTTTTCTGCTTTTCTGGCTGCTGTCAGAAACTCCTCGTAACTAAAGGGTTTCAACAGGTAATCAACGGCGTCCACCTTAAAACCTTCGAGGGCATATTTTGCATACGCAGTGGTAAACACAATTTTGGGTTTGTTTTCAAGGATGCGAGAAAACTCGATTCCGGTGAGGTCGGGCATCTGAATATCCAAGAAAATCAAATCAACCGGGTTGCCTGACAAAAACTCCATAGCATCAAGTGGATTGTCGAATGAAGCCACTCCTTCCAAAAAAGGTGTTTTGGCAATGTAGCTGTTTACTAATTGCAGCGCGAGGGGCTCGTCGTCGATGGCTATTGTGCGTATCATTTTCATTCTGTTTTTAAGAGAATCTAAAATATCGAATAAGCCCGCCTGACCATACGGGCAGGGAATGTAAAATTAAGAAGTAGTTCTAAATCAATTTTTTATTTCGTTATTCTTTATTTCTTATTCGATATTCAACTTAGTTTAGTTAAGAATTTTAAATACTTAAAGGTTTTAACGCAAAGTGCACTGAGAAGACGCGAAGGACCGCAAAGTCAATATTCGGATTACATCTTTACGGTTCTCCGTGATTGGCTTTGCACTTCTCTGTGGTTAAAATTATATTCATTCTCATTAACTCAACAATATTAATTCGATATTCCTTATTTTTCTTTCCTGCGTTCTAATCTTGCCCTGCTACTTCAATCCACAAGTCAACCACAAATTCGTTTTCGGTTTTGGTGATTTTCAGTTCGTGTTTTCCAGCAAAAAGCAGGTTGAGCCGTTTTTTTACATTTTCGAGCCCGATTCCCGAGTGGTTTTCGTCATGCGATTCAGTCGGACTGGCGGCCACACTGTTGCGGCACACAAACATTATCCGGTTGTTTTCGGTTTGCATCGAAATATCGATAAACGATTTTTCGCGGTAGCTGATGCCATGTTTAAAGGCGTTTTCGATAAACGGGATAAACAACAGCGGCGGCACTTTCAACCCATTGTCGGTTTCGGGCAGGTCGATTTTCAGTTCCACTTTGGGCGAAATCCGCAGCCGCATCAGGTCGATGTAGTGTTTCATAAAATTCACCTCGTGACTGAGCGGGGTTTGACCGTGTTCCGACTCGTACAACAGGTAGCGCATCAGCCGCGAAAGCTTCATCACTGCATCCTGCGCGTCGGTTTTATTGATTTCGATGAGCGAATAAATGTTGTTCAGCGTGTTGAAAAAGAAATGCGGGCTCACCTGGTTCTTCAGAAATGCCAGTTCCGAGTTCAGCTTTTCCTTTTCCAGTTCTTTCTGGCGTTTTTCGCTTTCCGAATGTTTTTCGATTGCTTTCATCCCAATCGAAAACCCCACAATTACAATCGAAAGCAAACTGTAACCATAAATTTGAAACAGTTTAAAAGGCGGACGCTGGAATCTTCGTTCATGCCCCCGTTCTTCTACTGACTCTGATAATCTTCGCTCATTTTCAGGTTTATGTAGCGCCTGATTGGTGAAATCAAGGACAAAATAGAAGCTAAAAACTACGAATAAAGCGAGGACAAAATAAATTGTCTTTTTATTATTCATATAATACTTTGGAACCAGCCAGAAATAATTGATATAGAAAATGATTCCGATGATGAATGCATTTACGTAAAACCCCCACGCAATAAAATTGTTATTTCCCGCAAAGCGGCTAATAATAATTTGTGGCAAAATAATTAGCACAAGCCATACTAAAACATGCATAGAAATAGTCAGCGCGCGGTTTTTTGCAGTTGAATTACTCATATCTTTTTGAAAACGTAAGTTGTTTTTAAGTTGAAATCAAATCTAACCAAAAATTCCTTTATTCATGCCTGATGGCGTCAATCGGGTTCAGGTTGGCCGCTTTTTTTGCCGGGTACCAGCCAAAAAAGATACCGATGGCCGAACAAACCAGGAACGAAATCACAATCGCGTTGGTCATGATAATCATCGGGAAACTGAGCAGCGACGTGGCTACATAAGAAATTCCGAGACCAAAAAGAATCCCGATAATTCCACCTATGATACTCAGCAAAACAGCTTCGATAAGAAACTGCATCAGGATATCGATTCCGCGTCCACCCACCGACATGCGCAGCCCTATTTCCTTGGTGCGCTCGGTTACCGACACAAACATGATGTTCATAATTCCAATGCCGCCCACCAGCAGCGAAATTCCGGCTATGGCGCCCAGAAGCATGGTCAGCATATCGCTCACCGATGAGAAAGTCTGGATCATTTCGGCCTGTGAACGCACCTGGAAATCATTGGCTTCGCCCTCTTTCAGTTTGTGTTCGCGGCGCAGGATGGTTTCAATTTCGGCAATCGCTTCATCCGACTTGTCTTCGCTCACCGCCGACGCACTGATGGATTGGATGTGTGTGATTGCCAGAATACGTCGTTGCACCGAAGTATAAGGTGCAAGAATCAGGTCGTCCTGATCTTGCCCCATGCCGTTTTCACCTTTTTCTTTCAGCACCCCAATAATTTTAAGCGGAATCCCCGAAAAACGGAGTGTCTGACCAACCGGGTCAACTCCCTTGTCAAAGAGGTTTTCCACAACGGTTTGCCCCACCAGACAAACTTTGGCAAGACTTTCAATTTCTTTTTCCGTAAAAATCCGCCCGTCTTCCAGTTCGTATTTCCGGATGGAAAGATAATCGGAACTGACACCCATACACGAGGTCGGCCAGTTTTTGTTGCCGTTGACAGCCTGTCCGCTGGTGCTTACCTGTGGTGAAATGGCCGACAGATATTGTGCTTCTTTTTTCAGCTTTTCAACATCAGAAAGTGTGAGTGTTTTGGCGTTGGAATTGCCCATCATCACACCACCACGCTGCTGCGAACCGGGCATCACAAAAACCATGTTCGAGCCCATTTCCGAAATCTGGTCCTGGATACTTTTTTTTGAACCTTGCCCTATGGAAAGCATCCCGATTACCGAGCCAACGCCAATGATAATCCCCAACATGGTGAGAATGGAGCGGAACTTGTTCCGTTTCAGTGCGTTGACTGCAATTTTGGTTAGATTTGTATAATTCATAATCGTGTTTTCTTTTAAATGACATCAACTTCCACCGGCAGGTTTTTAATCAATTCGGTGGCAAAATGACGGTTGGTGACCATCACTTCTTTTTGAATACGGCCGTCGCGGAAAACGATGTTTCGTTTCATAAACCGGGCGATGTCGGGTTCATGTGTCACAAAAACGATGGTTTTTCCCTGGTCGTTCAGTTGCTGGAACAGCTCCATAATTTCGTATGAAGTGCGTGTGTCGAGGTTTCCGGTGGCTTCGTCGGCCAGAATTACCACGGGGTCGTTTACCAGCGAGCGTGCAATGGCAACGCGTTGTTGCTGTCCGCCCGAGAGTTGGTTGGGCATGTGGTGCATCCGGTCGGCAAGCCCGACAAGGTCGAGCGCGTGAATGGCGCGTTCTTTCCGTTCTTTCGATTTCACTTTCGAATTGTAGTACAACGGCAACTCCACGTTTTCGAGCGCGGTGGTTCGTGGCAGCAGGTTGTACGACTGGAAAATAAATCCCAGTTTCTGGTTGCGGAGCAGTGCCAACTGGTTTTTGTTCATTTTGCTCATGGGCACACCGTCGAGCAGGTACTCGCCACCGGTAGGTTTGTCGAGACAGCCGAGAATGTTCAGCATGGTCGATTTTCCTGAGCCGCTGGCACCCATGATGGCCACAAACTCGCCTTCACGGATTTCCATATCAACTTTACGCAGTGCGTGAACCGTGACCTCGCCGATGTGATAGTCTTTCCGCAGTTCGCTGACTTGTATAATTGTTTTTTCCATTGTTTTTTATTTTTGAATTTCATCTGAAAATTAGTACGATACGCAGGGTTTTTCAGGCGCTTGTTCACTCCAATTCTCCCCTTGAGGGGACAAAGAGGTGATTGTTGTACCATCATTTTTATTATAAATATTCTTTAATTTCTGCCTGTTTATCTCCTGTTTGCTCCGGGCGGCCGTGGCATAAATGGGTTGCTGGCTGCTGCCTTTTTCATTGTAGCGGCAGTTTGCCGTTCCATCGAGGTAATCACTTCATCACCTTCTTTTAAACCGCTGATGATTTCGGTGTTGATGTCGTCGTCAAGACCGGTTTCAACCGGAACCGGACGGATGAGCGAATCTTTTTTCACCCAAACCATTTTACCCCCGTTTGCATTTTGCTGACCGAAACCGGGCATATTACCCAGACCGGGCATTCCAGCCTTTTTGGCACCTTCAGGCAATTCCGGCTTCCCCTGGCTCATCATGTAGCTCATCAACAAAGTCTGGTCGGGTGTAAAGCGAAGCGCTTTGCTGGGTACCACAACCAAATCTTTCTTTTCGAGAACAAAAATGCTGGTTTCGGCTGTCATCCCCGGCATTAGTTTATAGTCGGGGTTGGGCGCATTGATGATGATGGTGTAGGTAACCACATTGTTGGTAACCGTTGGTTCGAGGCGTACTTCGGTTACAGTTCCTTCAAACGACTGGTCGG
>JAJUGS010000279.1 GCA_029265875.1 Prolixibacteraceae bacterium | reverse complement strand
GAAGGCCGGGGTTAGTCATAAATTCACATTGGTTGTCATTTCGAACGAAGTGAGAGATCTATTCCTTTAAACAGATTTCTCCTCGTTCCTCGTCGAAATGACAATAAAGAATTACCTGTAAACCGGGCCAAAGTTGGCACAGGCGCGGTAATCGGCTCCTTCTTTGTCTTCGCCAAAAGCATTCCAGGCACTCGGACGGAAGATTTTATCTTCGTCAACATTGTGCATACAAACCGGAATCCGCAGCAATGAAGCCAAAGTAATCAGGTCGGCACCAATGTGCCCGTAACTGATAGCTCCGTGGTTGGCGCCCCAATTGGCCATTACCGAATAAACATCTTTGAAAGCACCCTTTCCGGTAGTCCGCGGTACAAACCATGTTGTAGGCCACGACGGGTTGGTGCGGCGGTCGAGCACGTTGTGAACTGCATCTTCCAGTTCAATGGTGTATCCTTCGGCAATTTGCAAAACAGGTCCCAAACCTTTTACAAGGTTCAGGCGCGACATGGTAACCATCATTTGTCCGGCAGTGCGGAACAAACTGGAGAAGCCACCACCGCGGAAATAACCTTTGTCGCCCGGGCACCACACTGTATTGTCGAGACAACGCTGTGCTTCTTCTTCCGTGATTTCCCAGAAAGGTTTCATAGCCGGATTGCCATCTTTGTCGCGTTGCTGCGCTGTGGCATCCAATGCTGTCGGTCCGGAGTTAATCAGGTGGATGAATCCGTCTTTTGCCAAACCTTCGAGTTTAACACCGGTAACACGTTTCACCGCTTCCGGGCTCCAGTAGGTTCTCACATCGGAGAAAATCTGGGCAGTATTGGTAAGCAAATGGCCAAAAAGCATTGGCACTGCGTTCAGGCTATCGTTTTCGGTGGCAAAAACAAAGGCTTCACGAATACCGTTCCAGTCGAACGATGAGCAAAGTATCGCTTCTGAGAAGTCACCATTCGGATAAAAATCCGTCCACTGGCGTTGTCCCTGGAAACCGCCGGCAATGGCGTTTCGTCCATGTGCCTCTTCTCCAAAACCGGCTTCTTTCAGTTTTGGGTTGCCAATCATCAGGTCGCGGAAAATCAAAGTCATTTTCACTACAATCTCCCATTCCCAGTCTTTGCGTTCGCGGCTGCTCTGAGTTTCCTGACTGTTAAAATCAGGTCCTTCCTTACAATTTTTCTTAGTCCATGCAAGTGCTTTTTCATATTCTGCCTTGTCGTAAATTCCTTCGTCAATCCGGCGTCTTACTTCACTCATATCCACAAATTCGGTGCGCATTCCCAGGTAATCCTGAAAGAAGTCAGGGTTCACCATCGAACCTGCAATTCCCATGGAAGTGTAACCCAGCGATAGGTATGATTTGCCTTTCATTTGTGCCATTGCCAGCGCAGCCTTTACAAAACGGAGGATTTTTTCCTGCACATCTTCGGGAATATTCTGGTCGCCGGCATCCTGCACATCGCGGCCATAAATGCCAAAAGCAGGCAATCCTTTTTGTGTGTAGCCTGCCAAAGCAGCGGCAAGATAAACCGCACCGGGGCGTTCGGTTCCGTTAAAACCCCAAACGGCTTTTGGCATCAGCGGGTGCGAATCCATAACTTCGGTCCCGTAACACCACGCCGGGGTAACTGTGAGCGAAACCCCCACCCCTTCACGTTCAAATTTATCGGCACAAAGGGCGGCTTCTGCCACGCCACCAATGGTGGTGTCGGCAATTACACATTCAATTTTCTCGCCACCGGGGAAACGAAGGTTTTCTTCGATGAGTCGGGCAGCGGCTTTTGCCATATTCATGGTTTGTTCTTCGAGTGACTCACGCACTCCTCTCTCGCGCCCGTCGATTACCGGGCGAATACCGACTTTCGGAAGCCGGCCAATTAATCTGTTTGCCATCTTTTAATATTCGTATTTAGATTTTTAGATATTAGTATTGAGTACAAAAAAGTTCTGAGTTTCGGGTTCCGGCATAAATATTTGCCAATTAATCATGTCAATTATCCTTTATTAGTTGGTTTATAAGCGTTTCATTTTCAATTAACCTGCAGGGTTTGGTGGTGCGCTATTGCCCCGGGTTGAAACCCGGAGTAATTAAAATCATGCCCTTGCAGCTTTCTCACTCCGCTTTTAATAATTTTTTTCATTCACTTTTTACCCGGATAACTCATTCTTTCATTATTATTCATGCATTTTCGCATTCCCGCATTCACGCACTCAACTGTGCTGAACTGTGCTGCAATTTAGTTACTTTTTATTTGAAAAAACAAGGATTATTTTTCATTTTCTTTCATGAAGAAATCAAATAATTAACGTTTCCACCATAAATCATTCATTTTGACTCCGATTATAGGTTATTTATAATTTTGCTTTGAAATTTGATATAATTCAGGATGCAGGAAAACGCCATACAAATTACTGATTCACACGAAATTTTTCTTAATAAAAAACGAATCAGGATTGCGGTTGCGCTGATTTATTTCAGCATGGGTTTGTGCTTTTCGTCGTGGGCCAGCCGCATTCCGGATATCAAAACTGCATTGAATTTAAGCGACGCATTGTTTGGCAGCATTTTGTTTGCCCTGCCGGTGGGGCAATTTCTGATGATGCCTATTTCGGGAAAACTCGTTACAAAATATGGCAGTCAGCGGGTGGTGATGTTTGCCATCCCGGCGTATTCACTTTGTCTCTTATCAATTGGATTGGTGCAGGCTGGCTGGCAACTGGCCATTGTATTGTTTTTGTTCGGGGTCACCGGAAATCTCTGCAACATATCCATCAACACACTGGGCATTGCTGCCGAAAGACTTTATGAAAGACCGATTATGGCTTCGTTTCATGGTGGCTGGAGCCTGGCTGGATTTACCGGGGCACTGGTGGGTTTACTGATGATCAACCTGAAACTGGTTCCTGCGCTGCATTTTTTAATCGTCATTCTTGGGGTCTGGGCCATTGTCTGGTTGAATCTGCCTCATCTTTCAGCCTGTAAAACCACCGGAACACCCGCTGCCAAACGACGGCTTTTCGGGAAGCCTGATCCGGTTTTACTGCAGTTGGGAATCATTGGATTTTGCAGCATGGCCAGCGAAGGCGCCATGTTCGACTGGAGCGGGCTCTACTTTAAAGATGTGGTGAAAGCACCTTCATCGCTGGTGATTCTGGGTTACACTTCATTTATGATTATGATGGCAAGTGGGCGATTTGTTGCTGATTATCTCACTTCAAAAATTGGCAGAAAAAGACTGCTACAAATCAGTGGGGTGCTTATTTCAGGCGGGCTTTTTACTTCTGTGATTTTTCCATTTCTGATACCATCAACACTGGCTTTTATGATGGTGGGGATCGGCGTTTCGAGCATTGTGCCAACGGTTTACAGTACTGCAGGCAGCGCTTCCAAAATACCTCCCGGTCTGGCATTGGCAACCGTTTCAAGTGTCAGTTTCCTGGGATTTCTGATGGGGCCGCCGCTGATTGGCTATATCGCCGAAGCTTTCAGTCTGAGATATTCATTCGCAGTAATTGGTTTTTTCGGCATTGGAATTTCGCTAATGGTTTCAAGAATTAAAGCTTTTCAGAATCATTGAATCTTCCTTAAACGCTGTTTTCTCTTTAACAAAACATTTATAAACTTCATTCGTTCTTAATTCATTAAAAGGTTAAGAATCTTAAAAACATTTAAACAATACTGATACGCTGTGAAATTTCAAAAAAATCGGTTTATTTTTGGGTTGAACAGATTCAGAAACAGAAACAAGTCTATGTTATTACGGCAATTTAATGCCTTTTGGCTCATACTATTCACACTTATTTTTCAGGATGTTCTGCAGGCACAAATTGTGACGGGAAAAATTATCGGAGATAAAAACGAACCGATTCCCTATGCCACCATTTTTGTTGCAGAAACCCGTGAAGGTACCATTTCGAATGCCGACGGATTTTATAATCTTTTGTTAGAGAAAGGTACTTATCATTTCACCGTTCGCTCGATGGGTTACATACAGGATATCAGAGAGGTAAAAGTTACATCTGACAGCATGAACCTGAATATCCGGTTAAAACAACAAACTTTCGAAATAAAGGAAGTCAAGGTTTTTCCCGGCAAGGAAGACCCGGCCTGGATGATTATGCGGAAAGCCATTGCCAAAGCACCCTACTACCGGCAAAGAATCAGGCACTACGAGGCCGATATGTACATCAAGGCAAACTTTTTTTTCAGCAGTATTCCGAAAGTTTACCAGAACAAAATTGAAATTGAAGGCAGAAAACTGAAGGAACTGGTAAAGGAAAATGTAACCTATGTAATTGAATCACAAAACAAAATAACATTTACCTACCCGAACAAATACGAACAGAAAGTGATCAGCAAAAAAACTTCGCTGGCAGGGCTCGACGAACCACCAGTGATGGAATTGATGGCTTCGAGTTTTTACGAAGAACGGCCCAATAACATTATTTCACCACTTTCATCGCTGGCCCTGAAACATTACAAATTCAGGTACGAAGGATATATAACCGTTGGCGACAGGGATGTTTTCAAAATAAAAGTAACACCGAACCGGAAAAGCGACGAACTGGTGGAAGGTTATATTTATATCGTTGACCAGCTTTGGTGCATTTACAACCTCGACTTTAACGGGCAATTTGAGTTTTTCAATTACCGGATCAAACAGCAATTCGAAAACATGGGCAACGATGTGTGGCTGCCTGTTTCGGACAATATTACCGGGAATATTTCGATGTTGGGTTTAAAAGGACAGGTTTATTACGGTGTGGCCTTGAAATACAAGGTTATTGAGGAGAATAATTTCGGGACACTGAAACCGGAACCAGACAAGCCGGTTGCACAAAAAACCCGTACCCCTGGCGAAAAAGAGAAAAAGCTGCGGGCTGAAGTGGAAGTTATGCAACAAAAAAAAGAGCTGAATAACCGCGAAGTAAAAAAAGTGGCGCGCATGAACCGCCAGATTCTGAAAGAACAATACAAAGACACCATTTTGAACGATGTTTTCAGGACCAATTATAAAGTGGAAGAGATAAAAGACACCCTGAAAAACGATTACCAGTTCTGGGATACAATCCGTGCAATTCCGCTCACTCCGGCAGAAATGGCCAGTTATGCGATGAACGACTCGCTGATGCAGATGAAATTAGTGGAAACTGATACAACTGCGAACGTAAAAACGGCAAAAAAGAAAACACTGTTTGCGAAACTGGTTTTTGGTGACTGGAACCTTTCCAAAAATTCAACTTTCAGACTCGGCTACGATGG
>JAJUGS010000120.1 GCA_029265875.1 Prolixibacteraceae bacterium | reverse complement strand
GGTAAATTACTCTATCATACTATCCAACAGTTTTTTCTTTATTGGAGCAATTATAATCAGTATGATAGCCGCCTACCGGACCGAACTTTTTAACAGGGATAATTTTGATTTATATCTTCAGATTGCCAAGAAAAATGCCCAGATTGAACAGGCAAATAAAAACCTCGAATCGAAAGTTGTTGAACGCACCAAACTATTAAGAGACAGAAACGAAGAACTCAAGGAAGAGGTTAAACGCAGGATAATTATTGAAAAAGAACTGATACAGGCAAAAGAAAAAGCAGAAGAATCTGATAAACTGAAATCAGCATTTCTGGCTAATATGAGCCACGAAATCAGGACCCCGATGAATGGCATCCTTGGATTTGCCAATCTGTTGCACGAGGCAGAAAGCGAAGAAGAATTTAATGAATTTGTAAACGCAATTATCAACAGTGGCGAACACCTGTTAAACCTCATTAACGATATTATCGACCTGTCAAAAATTGAGGCAGGTATTCTTAAAATTGAAAAAAGCGAATTTGAACTGAACCGGCTCACAAAAGAGATTTTTGAAATGTTCAGCGTTAACAGTTATGTGGTTAATAAAAACCTGAACCTAAGCTACAAAGATGCTCTCCCGGATGATAATTGTATGATTTTTACCGATCGGGTCCGTTTAAAACAAATTATGATTAACATAGTAAACAATGCCTGTAAATATACCGATGAAGGCAGTATTGAATTTTACTACGAATTAAATGGCAATAATTTGCTATTCACCGTGAAAGACACTGGAATAGGCATTCCGGAAGAATCACAAAGTGTAATTTTCGACCGTTTTATGCAGGCATCAAACGGAAGGACCTCGGGGCGCGAAAGTACCGGATTGGGGCTTTCTATCACCAAAACCTACCTGAATTTAATGGGTGGAAGCATTTCAGTAAAAAGTAAAGTAGGCGAAGGCTCCGAATTTACTTTTGTTTTACCCGATATATTTAAAACCAAGTAACCTTTTCATACAATGGATTATAACTGGCAGGATAAGTTGATTTTAATAGTTGATGATAAGAAGATGAATTATGATCTTCTGAAAACACAACTCAGAAAAACAAAAGCAAGTTTTGTATGGCTCGAAAATGGCGCGCTTGCTGTGGATTACATAAAATGCGGAAACAAAGCAGACCTTATTCTGATGGATATCAGGATGCCGGTGATGGATGGGATAGAAGCTTCAAAAGCCATAAAGGAAATCAGGCCTGAAATACCCATCGTTATACAAACTGCAAGTGTAATGGGAAGTGCTTTTGACGAAATAAGCAACTCGAAATGCGACGATACCGTTTTTAAACCCATTGATGCAAAAAAACTCATTGAAGTAGTGGCTCATCAATTTGAAAAATACGCAGGAATATGATACGAGAACAAAATCCGGGAATAAGGTACAACATTTCAGTACTTTTTGTTGATGATAACGAAACCATCAGGCAACTGTACAGAAGAATCCTTGAGAAGCATGTCAATCATCTGTATATTGCTGAAAATGGTTCGCACGGATTGGAACTTTATCTGAAACATAAGCCCGACCTTGTAATTACAGATATGGTTATGCCTGTAATGAACGGGTTGGAAATGGTGAAGGAAATCAAGAAAATTGCACCGGAAGCTAAGTTTGTCGTAATGTCGGCATACAGTGAAAAGGACAGCTTTATTGAATCCATTCATCTTGGGGTTGATGGTTACCTGATGAAACCGGTGGAGGCCAAAAAACTTCTGTCATTAATCGATGATTTTGCCGGAATCACCCTGATGAAGTGGGAGTTGGAAGCCAAAGAAAAGAAACGCCAGGAAGCCGAGGAATACCTGAAAAAGTCGCTTGCCGAGAAAGATGTCCTGCTTCGTGAAGTTCACCACAGGGTGAAAAATAATATGCAGATTATTTCGAGCATATTAAGCATGCAGAGCCGGAATATCGACGACCCGAAACTGAAAGAGGTTTTGCAGGAAAGCCAGAACCGTATTCATTCAATGGCACTCATCCACGAAAATCTTTACAATCATAAAAACCTCGCCAATATCATGTTCTCCACTTATATAAAAAGTCTGACGGGGAACATAGCCAGGACCTACTCCAATCAACAGGCAAATATTCATTTCGACTACCAGATTGATGATGCTTATTTACCTATGGACCTTGCAATCCCCTGTGGGTTAATTATTAACGAACTGATTTCGAATTCGTTTAAATATGCTTTTGCCAACCGTGATGAAGGAATGATCAGTATTCATTTCAAAAAAAACAGCGACGATGAGTTCCTGCTTACAGTTGCCGATAATGGCGTGGGCATCCCATCAGACGTGAATATATTAAAAACCAAATCATTAGGAATGAAAATCCTCCACAGGCTGGTTCAGCAGATTGATGGTGAACTGACCAGTGATTTTTCAAACGGGACAAAATTTATCATTCAATTTAAATCAACCAATAAATGAACACAAAGTACAAAATTCTGATTGTAGAAGATGAAATTCTTGTTGCTTCCGATATTCAGGAAAGCCTTGAGAGCCTGGGTTATACGGTTCAGGGAATGGTGGACACTGCCCAGAAAGCCATTGAAGCAGTTGAAAAAGAATTGCCCGACTTAATTCTGATGGACATCAATTTAAAAGGTGAAATGACCGGCATTGATGCGGCCAAACAAATTACCAAAGAACACGATGTGCCTATTATTTACCTGACAGCCAATACCGATATGGATACGGTCAGCAAGGCAAAAGTTGCATTGCCATATGGCTACATCAGCAAACCGTTTACCGATAAAGACCTCAGGACCAATATCGAAATTGCCATTTTTAAGTTTGCCAACGATGTGAAAATGAAAATGGAAAGTGAACAATTCAATACGTTTTTTGATTTGAAAGACCATGGAAAAAGTCAGTTAATTATTCACGGAAATAACGGTCTTGAAAAGATTAATATCGAAGACGTTTATTTCATTGAGAAAGATAACAACCAAACAATTGTTCATTTATATGAAGACGAGATTATAACCGACAGGTCGTTCGAAGAAATTACAGGTTTGTTCCCGAAGAAAAATTTTGTCCAGGTGAGTAAATTCTATGTGATTAATACTGCCAAAGTATTTGCGGTAAAATATCCCGAAATAATAATCGCCGATAAAATGACAGTAATTTCGGTCGACAAGGAATATCGCGATATGATCAGAACAATTAACAGTGAACTGGGCGAAATTGTAGATAATGAATAGTAATGAGCATAAAATAAGTACGGCGGTAATTGAAATCGAAGATATTGATATTGATTCCTACGTCGACGAGATAATGGCCAAAAACGGGCCTGACAAGGAAGATTACGAGATTTTTTACAAACTTGTTGACCGTGTGAAAGCCGAAGATGTTGATGCTTTCAGGAAGAAAATTTCTCCGATTTTAAATCCTGATTCGCTTTTTGGATTTTGTTATACAAAACCTTTTGGTTACAGTGGCGACTTTTTCATTATCGAAAAGTTCTACCAATATTATATTAATCCCGATGAACGGTACCGGAAATGGGATGAGTTTATACATGTTTCAGGCGCGGTTACCGCTGTCAGGAACCGGAAAACTCTGGCCATTGAAATTTTTGAGAAACTGAACGAAAAGGCAATGGGAACCAGGCAGGACGTATTAATCCTCGGGAGCGGCCCGGTAACCGAAACCTACGAGTTTTTTGAGCGAAATCCTGATAATTCGCTGGTTTTTGAAATGCTCGATCTTGACAAAAGGGCGATTGCCTATGCAAAAAACAAAAACCGGAAATACCTGCATGCAATGACATTTCACAATGCCAACGTGATCAGGTACACACCCGAAAAGCAATTCGACCTGATCTGGAGTGCCGGGTTATTCGACTATTTCAAAAGCAAGCATTTTGTTTATCTTTTAAAAAGGTATTATGAATACCTGAAAGAGGATGGCGAAATGATAATCGGGAATTTTAATGTTGAAAATCCATCACGCCGCAGCATGGAAATAATGGGCGACTGGTTCCTGTACCACCGCTCGGCTGACGAATTAAAACACTATGCCATTCAGGCAGGTATCGATGAATCAAAAATTGATGTCATCCAGGAGCCGTTAGGCATCAATCTCTTTTTGAGGGTAAAAAAGTAATTTCTGTTTAAACTGATAATGAAAATCATCTGTATTGGCCGTAATTATGTCGCTCATGCAAAGGAACTTAACAATGAAGTTCCGGATGAACCGGTATTTTTTATGAAGCCCGATTCGGCATTGCTCCGTAACAACGATCCTTTTTACCTCCCAAACTGGACCAACGATGTGCATCATGAAATCGAACTGGTTCTAAAAATCAAGCGGTTGGGAAAAAATATCGGGAAACAGTTTGCTCACCGCTATTACGATGAAATAGGTTTGGGAATTGATTTTACGGCGCGCGATATCCAGCAAAAACTAAAGGAAAAAGGATTGCCCTGGGAAAAAGCCAAGGCTTTTGATCAGTCGGCTGTTTTGGGAAGCACGTTTATTCATAAGAGCGAATTCGGGGATTTAAAGAATATCAGTTTCCGATTATTAAAGAATGGAATTCCTGTTCAGGAGGGAAATTCTTCGCTGATGATTTTTAATTTTGACGAAATAATTTCGCAAATTTCGAGATATATTACACTGAAAATCGGCGACCTGATTTATACAGGAACCCCGGCTGGAGTGGGAGCAGTGGGTATTGGCGACAGGCTGGAAGGTTTTTTGGACGAACGAAAGTTGTTCGATTTTGAAATTAAATAACCAAAATTAAACACAATGAATGTTACACTGAACCAAATCAACAGTTTTCTTGTGACCCGCCGGATGGCCATTGCCGGAGTATCCCGTAATCCCAAAAAATTTGGTGGTTATGTTTTTAACGAACTAAAACAAAAAGGATTTTTGCTGTATCCTGTTAATCCAAACGCAGACGAAATTCAGGGTGCAAAATGTTACAAAACATTGGCCGAACTTCCTGAAGATGTCGACCGCCTGTTGATTCTTACACCAAAACATGAAACAGCCACGGTTGCATACGAAGCTGTAAAACGGGGATTTTCGATGGTTTGGATACAACAAGCATCCGAAACGCTTGAAGCATTGAAAATTCTTCAGGATGCCCAAATTCCGGTAATCAGTAAAAAATGTATTATGATGTTTGCCGGCCCGGTTGAGGGTGCGCATGCATTTCACCGGTTCTTTACAAAATTATTTGGCGGATATCCGAAACTGGTTGTACAGAACTGATGGCAATGACCAATTTTGCTTTTGCGCTTGAAATGCAGGTGCGCGATTACGAATGCGACCTGCAGGGAATCGTTAACAATGCTGTTTATCAGAATTACCTCGAGCATTGCAGGCACAAATTTCTTCTTTCGGTTGGGCTCGATTTTGCGCAGATGCACATGGATGGAATTGACGCAGTGGTGATTAAGGCTGAAATTGAATATAAATTTCCGTTAAAACCCGGCGACGATTTTTATGTGAGACTGAAACCTCGCCGTCAAGGCAGATTACGAATCATATTCGACCAGGAAATTGTTCGCAAAGCCGATGAAAAGCTGATTCTTAAAGCACGTATTACCACTGCGCTCACCAAAAACGGGCGGCCATTTCCATCAGACTTATTTGTGAAAAAGCTGGAGGACTCAGGAATTGTAATAGATGAGTTATAAAATGGTATTCAGAATTGAAGAGTTATTTCTCAAAGAGTTTTTCTTCAATTCTGAATTCTTTTGTTGAATAACCATAAATTTTAAGGGCAGCTTTAAAGCCTTCATTCATCATTCTTCCGGCTTTCAATGGAATTTCCATCAGATTCGGAATGCTCTCAGAATCGGAAGGCTGATGGAAAAAACGCAGACAGCTTTTTACATGATAAGAAAGATAAATCCTGCAGGCCATCGGGCGGGCCCCGTAAGCGATACAGGCTCCGCTTTCAAGTAACGGGCAGGGAAATTTGGCGTTCAGTAATTCCTTTTCCTGAAGAAATCCGAATGCCTGTTTTTTCATTTCAGCCTTTTCGGCAATTTTTTGTTTCTGCCCCTCGTCAAAATGAGTTTCTATAAAATGGTTCAGGAAATCCATTTCATGCTGCAGGGCGAACACCGGCTGATGGCAACACCATTCGCAACCTTTTTTGCAATCGACCGGTTGATTGGATTTTCCGGCATATCCAATCAGCATTTCGATAAAATCATCAATTGCAGAGTACATTTCTGCAACTCCACTATAAAGAGCATCTTCTTGAAAACCCGACTCACAAACGGCAGTTCCAATTTTGTATCCGTCAGAGTAGAAGGCGTTTTCCAGACTTTTCAGGTTGATTTCCACGCAGCGACTTTATTTTAACTGAATTTTTACAAAAACCGGCAAATGGTCTGAAGGCGACCGGTGGTGATTGTAATCGGTTAAAGCGCCATATTTAAGGACTTTTACCATGTCGTTTACAAAAACATAGTCGATTCTGTCTTCGAGTTCAGCGTTAATTTTAAAACTGTTAAAGGTTCCAACCGGTCCGTAGGGCGGTGTTTCCGAAACTTCACGGCTGTCTTTCAGGTATTTTTTCAGCATAACGATTGGTTCCTGATCAGGCGTAAGATTGAAATCGCCTGTTACAATTACCGGTAAACCCTGCGAGCCGCTTATTTCTTCAATTTTCTTTTTGATAAGTGTTGCCGAATTTTTACGGGCTTCAATGCCAATATGATCGAAATGGGTATTGAAAAACAGAAATTTCTTACCGGTAACTTTCGACTGGAATTTTCCCCAGGTAACAATCCTGTTCAGTGCTGCATCCCAGCCTTTGCTTGGCTTTTCAGGTGTTTCAGAAAGCCAGAAAGTACCATTTTCAAGCAAAATAAATTTCGATTTGTTAAAAAAGACAGGAGAAAATTCACCCCCGTTTTTGCCATCATCGCGCCCAACACCAAACCACTCAAAACCAGGCATTTCTTTGTGTACATCTTCAATTTGTCCGATTAATGCTTCCTGCATTCCAAATATTTCGGCTTCATGAAATTTCAATAAGCCGGTAACCATATCAATGCGGTTTGGCCAGGCATTTTCGCCATCACCCGGATTATTAAACCTGATGTTGAAAGTTATCACGTTGATCTGCTGGGCAATGAGGGTGAAAGGGGCCATCATTAAAAGAATTGCAAGT
Organism: Prolixibacteraceae bacterium; assembly: GCA_029265875.1. GTDB lineage: Bacteria > Bacteroidota > Bacteroidia > Bacteroidales > Prolixibacteraceae > Draconibacterium. Next base: position 5,661 of record JAJUGS010000120.1, on the reverse strand, counting down.
ATTTTTTTCATTTTGATTTTATTAGTTGTTGCAAAATTCATATACTCCGTAAATTCCACCTTTTGTGATTCCTTTTTCTACAGTTTTCAGCGATTCTTTTTCTTCATTAATCACAAACCGGTAGCAAAATTCAGTAATTACATCAAAATAATCAGTCATGGGTTTGTCTGAATATTCATGTCCACCGCCACAAAAAGTATATAACCAATAAGGCGCATTGAGTTTATCAAGTTTTTGGGTGATTGTGGCCGGGCCATTTAAAATCAGGTAACCCGGGCTTGATTTCTCGCAAAAATGGTGAGGAGCTGTTGCGTATGGCACAAGATTATCATCAGTGCCATGAAAAAACAACGACGGAACAGCTGATTCTTCATATAAAACCACTGTGTCGGGAATAGCACCGGCCATACTGATTACACCCGCATACGAAACAGGTCCTGAATCGAGACCATAACACATCGGAGGCTGGTAAGCCGCATTTAATGCAGCTTCGGCTCCCGCACTGCTTCCGGCAAGAATCAGTTTTTGCGGATTGATGCCAAACTGTTCGCGGTTTTCAACCAGGAAAAAGGAAGCATCCTGAATATCCTGTATGGCGCTGATAAAGGTGTTAAGTTTCTCGTTTGCAGGGCAGTCGCATCCAAACCCGGTTTCGGTATTTTTCCGGGTTAACCGGTACGACATCGAAACTACCACATAACCATAGCCTGCCAGCCGGGTACAAAACTCCTTGATTTTTTCGCTGTCTCTGTTTCCTGTGGCGAAACCACCACCATGAAGATAAATCAGTGTTGCCCTTTCTGTTTCGGGATCAGCCTGCGGTAAATAAACATCCAGTTTCAAAGCTTCGCCGTTTTTGGTTGCGTACGTGTATGTTTCAGTCGATATTTCATCAAACATGGCCGATGAATATCGTTCCTGCGCAAAAATTGAAAATGGAATTAACAGTATGATTAATAGAAAGGCAGATTTTGTCATTATTTTTTTTGGGTGTGAAGATAACGATTATGAGTTTGAAACAGGCAAAAAAAAGAAGGAGTTCTGTAGAACTCCTTCAGGAAAGGACCCATTAAAATTTCCCAATTTATTAGATCAATTTTACTGATATGAAATAAATCAATTGTCAGGCCATAAAATTAAGTTTCAGATTTCCAGTTTTTTATTAAAATGGGAAATAAAGTGCATTTTCCTGTTTTGGGATTACTTGTCTTATTCTGAGAAATGAGATTGAAATTAAAACAGTTTTCCGGCAGGTTTTGCAATGTTTAATTCGTGTAATAAAAGCCATTTTTTTCTTTCAATTCCACCTGCATAACCGGTCATTTTTCCGGATGAACCAATAACCCGGTGACAGGGGATTATGATTGGGATCGGGTTTTTACCATTGGCATGGCCCACTGCCCGCGTGTTATGTACTGACCCTGAAAGTAAGGCAAGATCAAGGTAGGAAACAGTTTGTCCGAATGGAATTGATTCAACAAGTTGCCATACTTTTTTTTGAAATTCCGTTCCTTCAGGATTGAGTTTTAATGAAAATTCTTTCCTTGTACCATTGAAATATTCCGTTAATTGCGAAACTGCATTTCTTAATATTTCCGGCTGTAAGCTGTCAGATGCTGAATAATGATCCGCAAATTCGACGGATAATATGGCTGTATCATCTGTGGTAATTTTCAGATGACCCACAGGTGTATTAATAGTTGTATAAAAAATATCATTCATAAAAAATCCGGTACCGAAAGATACCGGATTTTGTTGGTTTTAAAAACGTTCTCTCTTTGTATATTTTGTATGCAGTAAATGATGTGAGACTTCACTCAGCGGATGTTTCAGAAAATCGCGGTAAAGTTTTTGCACTTCCGGGTTTTCATGTGATTTGCGAATTGTATGTGCCCCATCTTCGGCATAAATTGCTTCGGCCCGTTTTTTTCTGATTTCAGGATTGGTAGGAATCGGTTGGCCACCACCTCCCAGGCAACCTCCCGGACAGGCCATAAATTCTATAAAATGATAATTGGCTTTGCCCGATTTTACCGCATCCATTACAATTTTTGCATTTACAAGTCCATGAGCAACAGCGCATTTTAACTCAACCCCATCAAGAAATGACCATTCTTTAAGTGGTTTTTCAATTTTGATACTTGTTTCCCGAACACCTTCCATTCCTCTGACGGGTTCAATATTCAGGTTTTTAAATGGCACTTCTCTTCCAGTTACAAGTTCGTAGGCTGTTCGTAAAGCAGCTTCCATAACGCCACCCGTTGCCCCGAAAATTACCGCGGCACCCGTAGAGTCGCCCATCAACCGGTCGTATTTCATGGGTTCTAGTTTGTTAAAGTCGAGTCCGGCCTGTTTAATTAAAATGGCCAATTCGCGGGTGGTGAGCACATAATCCACATCACGATATCCACTATCGTGCATTTCAGGACGATAGGCTTCAAATTTTTTGGCGGTGCAGGGCATTACCGAAACCGAAACAATATTTTCAGGATCGATATTTCGTGCTTTTGCATAATAAGTTTTTGCCAGTGCCCCGAACATTTGCTGTGGCGATTTGCAGGTTGACAGATTGTCGAGGTATTGCGGATACATGTGTTCGATGTATTTTATCCAGCCGGGTGAACACGATGTGGCCATCGGTAGTTTCACAGTATCATCTTTATCCACGAGCAGCCTTTTTAATCTGGTCAGTAATTCGGTACCTTCTTCCATGATGGTGAGATCGGCTGTAAAATCAGTATCAAGAACAGAGTCGAAACCCAATCTTTTTAAAGCGGCAACCATTTGCCCGGTAACCCTTGACCCGGGAGGTAATCCCAGTTCTTCGCCAAGCCCTACCCGTACAGCCGGTGCCGTTTGCACTACAACATGTTTTGCCGGATTCGCAATGGCTTCCCAAACTTCCTCGATATAATTCTTTTCAACCAGGGCACCGGTTGGGCAATGATTGACACATTGCCCGCAATTGGTACAAACCACATCGCGCATGGCTTTTTCAAAGAAAGTGGTTATTCTCATTTTATCGCCTTTATATGCAACCGTCAGCGCGTTTACACCCTGTAATTCGGCACAGGTGCGAACACAGCGCTGGCATCGGATGCATTTGCTGTCGTCCTTGATAATTGAAGGAGAATACATGTCGATGGAATATTTTTTTAACGGCGCCAGTTCGATAAAATCCTGGGTCATAATTTTGTATTCAGAGGATAATTTTTGCAGTTCGCAATTTCCATTCCGGTAACATTTTGTGCAATCGGCATTGTGTTCGGCAAGTAACAATTCAATAATATGTTTTCGCGAATTTCTGACTTTTAAACTATTGGTAAGTACTTCCATGCCTTCTTCGCAAGGGGTGGCACAAGCTGCCGAAAGCCTTGTTTGCCCAACAACCTCCACAACACAAACCCGGCAGTTTCCGGCTACGCAAAGGTCTTTATGATAACATAATGTAGGGATTGTAATGCCCAGATTTTCTGCTGCTTCCAGGATTGTTTTTCCTTTTTCTATTTCTACCGGAAATCCGTTTATAATAACTTTGAGCGTATTCATTTTCTGATTTTTAAGTAATTAATAAATCATTTCTTCGTGGAAATTCTCAACAATTGAAGAGAATGAATTGGCTACTGATTGGCCGAGGCCGCATTTGGCCGTGAGCTGCATTGTTTCGGTGAGCCGGAGTAACTTTTCGAGATAGGATGCTGGCTTTTCGCCCCGCTTAACCGCTTTAATACCCAGCAATAACTGCTGACAGCCAACCCTGCAAGGTGTGCACTGGCCGCACGATTCTTCCCTGAAAAACTCAAGATAATTGTCGAGAACGTTGTACATGGAACGTGAACTGTTAAAAAGCATCATCGAACCTCCGGTTGGCAACGAAATGCCCGTAAGTTTTCCTTTAAATCCAATAGCAGCATCTTTAAATTTTTTCCGCGGGACAAGAAACCCTGATGCCCCGCCAACCTGCACTGCTTTTGTATCACCATCGCCAAATTCGTAAACAAAATCCTGCAGGCTCATACCCAGTTCAAGTTCATAGATTCCGGGTTTGGGTGTATCGCCCGATACTGAAAAAAGTTTTGTGCCTCGGGAGTATTGAACACCCAGATCATAGAATTTTTTGGCGCCATACTTGAAAATTGTATAGGTATGTACCAGTGTTTCAACATTGTTGATTACGGTTGGTTTATACATGTAGCCGTGTTGTGTCGGGAAGGGTGGTTTATTGCGTGGCTCACCCCGTTTGCCTTCCATCGATTCCATCAAGGCTGTTTCTTCGCCACAGATGTAAGCCCCACTACCCATAAAAACTTTAATTTTAAACCCAAATTTTATCTCATTACAGTAATAATGAAATTCTTCAATTGCCTTCAATAATTCGTTCAGTAAAAACCTGTATTCTCCCCTGAGATAAATGTACCCTTCTTTTGCGCCAATGATGTACCCGCAAATGGCCATGGCTGTGAGAACTTTATACGGAACTTTTGAAAGGATTTCGCGATCTTTGAAAGTTCCGGGTTCACCTTCATCGGCATTACAAATAATGTATTTGGCATCGTCGTTGGCCTCGGCTGCCAGTTTCCATTTTAGCCCGGTGGGAAATCCTGCACCACCGCGGCCTTTCAGTTCTGAGCTGATTAATTCGTTAATCAAATCCTGTGGATTCTTTTTGATAGAAGAGGAAAGAACTTTTTCCCAATCGTTTTCATTATTAAAAATGAAATCGACCCTTTTTAGCTGAGTTGATATGGCCATGGTTTTAATTTTGAGATGGTTCAACAATTTTCATATAGTCTGAAAGAATATCCCGCACTTTTTCAGGCGTGAGTTCTGTGTAAACATCGTTGTTAATCATCATAGCAGGGGCTTTGTGGCACCATCCCAGGCAATTGGTTTCCATGAGCGTGAATTTTTTGTCGGGGGTGGTTTCTCCTAATTTAATCTTCAGCATATCCTGAATTGCAAACAAAACCTGGTTTTTCCCTTTCATGGAACAGGTAATCGTTTTACAAATTCTGATGATGTATTTTCCCACAGGTTTTGTTTCGATAAATGAATAAAACGTAGCCGTTCCATAAACTTCGGCTGCCGGAATATCCATTTCCCTTGCAATTTCAACCATTGCGTATTCAGAAAGGTATTTTTCCCTTTCCACCACTGCCAGCATAATCGGTAGAAGATTTTCTCTTGTCCTTCCGTTTTTTTCTGCCATTTCTCTGATTAAAGATCGGATCGGATTCATAAGACTAATTTTTATTGTTTTATCGGTTATTAATATTTTGGTTAGTTTATCGCCAATACAGGTACTTTCTGAACAGATTTGGTACCTTTTTTTCGTTTATTGCCAAACAAATTTAATCGCTTACGGTATAATTACCACTCAATATGTTGCGTAACATATCTGTTTTTCAGTATGTTTATCGGTTTTGATTGCAGCAGGCTGTTCCTGGGCATTTTCGTATGACTTTTATCAATTTCATTTTTCGAATTGCAGCCAATTCACCTGTTTTATAACATCATTTGCAAAGGAGAGAATAAATTTTTAACAAATTTTTAACCCTATTACCTGATTGTAAAAGCAACTTTTTTTCAAAAACATGTTCTTACTGTTAGCCGGAAACAAAAAACATGGATCAAGAATTATGAAAACTGAAATCTTTTACC
>JAJUGS010000238.1 GCA_029265875.1 Prolixibacteraceae bacterium | reverse complement strand
GCAAGATGCGGAGAGAGGGGGATTCGAACCCCCGGTCCCGCGTGGCGGGACAACGGTTTTCGAGACCGCCCCATTCAACCACTCTGGCATCTCTCCGTTTTGGTTTCTGAAATTATAAAAAGATTTTTTACGTTATACTGCAAAACGGAATTTTGTTTAGCAGAACAATATTACAGGCGGAATTAGCATGTACTTTTATTAGTTTTGCCACTTCAAAAATTAAGATATGAAACAATTTGCACTTTATTTTTCAATAGCAGTTTTGATTTTGTTTGTCGCATGCAGCGGCCCAAAAAAAGTAACCACGCCGGTCGTTTCTGATAAGGAATTGGCTGAACAGGCTGAAATATCGGGTAACCATGAAAAAGCACTTGAGCTGTGGTCGCGATATTTTACAAAAACGCCTGTTGAACAGGTAGCCGGCGGTGACTTTGCAAAGGCGGCGCAGGTTGCATTCAAAGCAGGCAACACCACACAATCGGTTAGCTGGTTCGACCAGGCCCGGTATAAAAACTTTGCCAGTGCCGGAATGTACCTGACTTTGGCTGAGATTTTCAAAGGGCAGCAAAATATCTCCAAAGAACTCACAGCGCTTGAGTACATTCAAAACCATTATCCCGAAAAATCAGGTGCTATCAACTCGCGTTTATTCGAAATTTATCATGAAATAAGAGAACCGGAAAAGGCTTTGAATGTTTGGAAAAAAATGAGTCAAACCGAACAAAGTGGGTTGCAGGTATTAAATCAGTATTTTGAGTTACAGAAAAACCTGAAGGACACCCTGCTTTGCGATTCGTTGGCCAATGTTCTGCTCGAAAAAGACGCGAAAAATGTTGCGGCACTCGAATGGAATGCTTTTCAATATTATTGGAAAGGAGAGAACCGTTACCAACGCGAAATGGAGAAATACAACAAGAACAAAACCAACAAACAGTATAAAATTCTGCTCGGAGAACTTGATAAATCGACAGCCGATTATAAAAAATCACTTGGATACCTTGAACGACTTTGGAGCATTGAACCGGGTAAGAAATACGCTGGTTATTTTGCCAATATTTATGCGCGTTTTGGCGATGAAAACAAGGTAAAATATTATGAGGGACTAACAAAGTAATTCAATTATATCTGATTTTTTTTCGTTTAATTTGAATATTAAAATTACTCGTTAATCAACTTAGATAATTAAAATACATTTTAGAATGAAGATTGCAGTTGTTGGTACCGGATATGTTGGACTTGTTTCAGGAACCTGTTTTGCAGAAACAGGTGTCGATGTGGTATGTGTTGATGTTGATCAGCGGAAAATAGACATGCTCAACAATGGACAGATACCAATATATGAGCCGGGACTGGAAGATATATACAAAAAGAATGTAGAAAAAGGAAGACTGTCGTTTTCCAATAATCTTGCCGTGAGTATAAAGGATGCCGACGTTGCATTTATTGCCGTTGGAACCCCGCCCGATGAAGACGGGAGTGCCGATTTAAAATATGTGCTGGGTGTTGCCCGCGAAATCGGGAAAAACATGGACCATTACATGGTGGTTGTCACAAAAAGCACGGTTCCGGTGGGCACTTCGGTAAAAGTAAAAAATGCGATTCTTGAAGAATTGAAAAACAGGGGCGTGAAAATTCCGTTTGACGTAGCATCAAATCCCGAATTTCTGAAAGAAGGCAGCGCTGTGGATGATTTTCTGCGACCCGACAGGATTGTTGTGGGAACCGATTCGGAGGCTGCCAAAAAGGTGATGAACCGGTTGTATAAACCTTTTGTGTTGAACGGGCATCCCATTCTTTTTATGGATATCACATCCTCGGAAATGACCAAATATGCGGCAAATTCGATGCTGGCCACAAAAATCAGTTTTATAAACGATATTGCCAACCTGTGCGAAATTGTGGGTGCCGATGTTGATGCCGTAAGACGGGGAATTGGTTCAGACCCTCGGATTGGCAACAAATTTATATACCCGGGAACCGGTTATGGCGGATCGTGCTTCCCAAAAGATGTTCAGGCACTGGTGCGCACAGCCGATGAAAAAGGTTATTCGCTCGATATTCTGAAAGCTGTGGAAGCTGTCAATTACCGACAGAAAGCAGTACTTTTCAGTAAAATATTCAATCACTTTAAAGGCGATTTAAAAGGGAAAAAAATCGCAATCTGGGGATTGGCTTTCAAACCCAAAACCGATGATATGCGCGAAGCCCCATCGCTGGTGATCATTGAAAAATTGCTGGAAGCGGGCGCATCGGTTGTTGCTTACGATCCGGTGGCCATGCACGAAGCACAGCGAATCCTGGGTAACAGAATTTCCTATTCAAAAGATGAATATGGTGCCTGTGTTGATGCAGATGCCCTGGTGCTGGTTACCGAGTGGTCAGAGTTCAGGGCCCCCGATTTCAGGGTGCTTCAGAAACTATTAAAAAACAAACTGATTTTTGATGGAAGAAACATATATGATCCATCAGAGTTGGCAGAGCTCGGATTTTCGTATTATTCAATTGGGAGAAAACCTGTAATTATAAAAGAATGAAAAGAATTTTGGTAACCGGCGGGGCTGGTTTTGTTGGCTCACATTTATGCGAATATCTGCTTAGCCAGGGAAACGAAGTGGTTTGTCTCGATAACTATTTTACAGGTAAAAAGGAAAAGATTATCCATTTGCTCGATAACCCGTATTTTGAACTCGTTCGCCATGATGTTACCATGCCCTATTACATCGAGGTTGACGAAATTTATAACCTGGCTTGCCCTGCATCGCCGGTACATTACCAGTACAACCCCATAAAAACCATCAAAACTTCAGTAATGGGGGCTATCAATATGCTGGGTCTGGCGAAACGAACCAAAGCAAAAATCCTTCAGGCTTCCACCAGCGAGGTTTATGGCGACCCGGAATTGCACCCACAACCCGAAAGTTACTGGGGACATGTTAATCCGATTGGCATCAGGTCGTGTTATGATGAAGGCAAACGATGTGCTGAATCGTTGTTTGTGAACTATCATCAGCAAAATAATGTGAGAATCAAGATTATCCGGATTTTCAATACTTACGGGCCCAAAATGGAACCGGATGATGGACGGGTGGTTTCCAATTTCATCGTGCAGGCTTTAAAAGGAGAAGACCTGACAATTTTTGGAAACGGGCTGCAAACAAGAAGTTTTCAGTATGTTAGCGACCTTGTGGAAGGAATGGTGCGGATGATGGCCACAGAAGATTCATTTACCGGACCGGTAAATATTGGTAATCCGGGAGAATTTACGATGATTGAATTGGCCAACCTGGTTATCGATATTACCGGATCAAAATCGAAATTGATTTACAGGCCACTGCCGCAGGATGACCCGACCCAACGACAGCCTGATATTTCGCTTGCCAAAGAAAAACTTGGTGGGTGGGAACCAAAAGTACCGCTCAGGGAAGGACTTACCCGGACAATTGAGTATTTTGACAAACTTTTAAGCGTATCATAAACTGATAATTAAGAAGCCGATGAATTTGAAAGAACAACAGATTACACCCACAATTCTGATTGTTGACGATAATTCGAACAACGTGAAAATTATTGCCCTTACACTACGTGCATTTAATTATAAACTGGTGATTGCCACAAATGGCCAGAGTGCCATCGATATGGTCGAAAAAACAAGGCCTGATCTTGTTTTGATGGATGTGATGATGCCGGGACTGGATGGCTATGAGACCTGCGAAAAAATAAAATCGAAAAAGGAAAATGAGAATATCCCGGTGATTTTTTTGACGGCTTTGAGCGAGAAAGCCAATATAATCAGGGGGTTTGAAGCCGGCGGGGTTGATTATATCACAAAACCTTTTAATAAGGAAGAGCTGATCAGCCGTGTTAAAACACATCTCGAGCTTAAGTTTACAAGAGATGAGTTACAGAAAAACTCCAATCATTTGCAAAGCCTGAATGCCGTGAAAGACAGGATGTTTTCGGTAATCGGCCACGATTTGCGATCGCCGCTCGGGAGCGTAAAAATGACGCTTGAATATTTGTCAGAAACTATTGAGGAAACAAGCACCGAAGAATTAAAAAGTACCATTGACCTGTTGCAGAAAACCACCGACGAAGTATTCAGCCTGCTTGAGAACCTGTTGGGCTGGGCAAAATCACAAAGCGGAAACCTCCTGCTTGCAAAAGAACCCATCGACCTGATGGACCTGGGTTACAAAGTTTATTTGTTAAACAAGGGAAACCTGAAATTTAAAAACATCGATTTTAAACTCGATATTCAGCCGGGAACATACGTTTTTGCCGACCTGAATACAATTACAGCCGTTTTCAGGAATTTGCTTTCCAATGCGGTAAAATTTACGCCCAATGGTGGTACCATCTCGTTGCAGGCAAAAGAAGCGGACGATAAAATTCTTATTGAAATCAGAGATTCCGGTGTTGGAATTCCTCCTGAAAATCTGCCAAAACTATTTGATTCCACGAAACATCTCACCACTTTTGGTACTAACCGCGAGTCGGGCAGTGGGCTGGGCTTGACACTTTGTTCCGATTTTGTGAAAAAGAATGACGGCGAAATATGGGCCGAAAGTACGGTTGGACAAGGTACTTCATTCTTTCTTCGGCTCGCTAAAGCCAACAAACCGGAGTGAAGATATATTTCTGAAAATACAGGAATAGTTAATCAGAAAACATTTGCCTGATTCTTTCCATGCAACGGTTCATATTCTCGAAATCAAATTCATCGATATTGATTTTCAGCTCTTCTGTCAAACCGATCAGTTTATTTATACCATGCGTTTGCCCGAATTCTTTCAGTTTATCTGCCAGTTCGCTGATTTCATCGATAATAATGGAATCGTTTTGTGACTGTACCTGCGACCCGAATTTTTCGATAAATAACGCCTTAACTTCTTTTCCAATCTTTACCGATGAATCATCAATCGAAGGCATGGTAAACTTATCGTTGGCTGACTCCGTAAATTCTTCTTCTTCCTCGTGAGGCAGAAACTTAATAAGTTCTTCAAGTAACATCTTTTTCTGCACGGGTTTTCTGATGTAACCATCAAATAAATGGCTTTGTTTTTCCATTTCATCCTGCATGGTTGAAGCAGTTAAGGCAATAATCGGAACGCCGGAGGTTTGAGGATTGTTTTTTAACATTTTAGTTGTTTCGTATCCATCCAGTTTTGGCATCCTAATATCCATGAAAATCAGGTCAGGGTGTTCGGTTAATGCTTTGTGCAATGCCTCTTCTCCATTTTCTGCTTCAATAAAGTTTAGTTTATACCGGCTTAAAAAAGTTATTACGAGTGTGCGGTTGTGCAAAATATCATCAACAACCAGGACTTTTGCGTTTTTAAATGACAGTTTCTTATTCGACCATTCAAATCCTTCGTTTTTAATAACCGATATTTCAGAGGTTTTCACCCCGTAAAAACTCACTGTAAAACAACTTCCTTCACCTAACTTGCTGGTAACTTCAATTTTCCCATTCATTAATTCCACCAATCGTTTAGTAATGGCCAATCCGAGCCCGGTTCCTCCATAGGTCCTGGAAGTTTGCCCCGATTGCTGGCTGAATGCATTAAAAAGATGGTTATAATTTTTACCGGCAATGCCAATTCCTGTATCTATTACCTTAATCTCGAAATTTATTGTATTGCCGGTTTTATTCAGAATATTCACTTCTATTTTAATAAAACCACGATGTGTGAATTTTACAGCATTTCCGACAAGGTTTAAAATTATTTGCCTGATTCTCAGATCGTCGATTATAATTGCCCTGGGGAAATCGTTACTAATTTCAACTTTCAGTTCTAATCCTTTCTCGTTAATTTTGTGAAAGAACAACCCTTCCAGTTCTTTAATCATGGCTTTAATGTCGGTGGGTTCGGCAATTATTTCCATGCGGCCGGCCTCGATTTTTGATAAGTCAAGAATGTCGTTAATCAGCGACAACAAGGTTCTGCCACTTTCAAGAATGGTATTCAGATATTTTTTCTGTTGCGTATCAGAGGTCGTATTCAGCATTACTTCGGCAAATCCAAGAATCGAATTCATGGGTGTTCTGATTTCATGGCTCATGTTGGCCAAAAATTCAGTTTTTGCCTTGTTAGCTGCATTGGCATTTTCCTTTTCCTTGATCAACCTGTTTTCGAGTTCCACCCTGCCGATCAGGTTTGTAAGAATATCGGCATATACCGAGAGCAGCGTATTTTCGTAATCTTTAAATACATGGTATTTTTTTATAAAGTCGAAACCAATGTAGCCCAGGCACTTGCCATCTTTCATTAAAGGTATGGTAATCAGCGACTTTATTCCCTGCTTTTCAAGTTGAATTCTTAATTTACTTTCTTTGCCCTGGAGGAAAACATCGGGTACTACCAGTGTCTTTCCCTGTTTGTGCGATTCAACCCAAT
>JAJUGS010000057.1 GCA_029265875.1 Prolixibacteraceae bacterium | reverse complement strand
GAGCTGCTTTTGATTGAATTAGGATTCGAAATAAAAAGACAAAAGGGGAGTCATGTTATTTATCGTCACAACGATGGAAGGTACACCACCTTGCCGCATCACGGGAATCAGGTTTTGTCACGTCCGCTAATCCGGCAAATACTCCGCGAAATTAACCTCTCACCGGAGGAGTACATCAAAATGATTAAATAAAACGGTTTTATACAAAAATCTTTCTTGCAGCTTCCAGCTCTTCGGGCTTCCCAACGTCAATCCACAAATCCGAATCATCGTAAAACGCCATAATTTTCCGGGTTTTTGCCAGCTCCAGGTACAAATCGATGATGGAAAAACGCTCATTTTCAGGCATCATTTTAAAGATTTCAGGCTGAACAATATGGATGCCGCTGAATGCCATTTCTTCTGCATTTTCAAAAACTTCAGGCAGCGAAATTTTTGTTTCACCGGTTTTTTTGTTGATCCAACCGGCTAACTGCTTATCGTTGAATTTCAGGTAACGTTGTGTTTCCCTTTTCCGAACGGTTAAAGTGGCCAGCGCACCGGTTTCGAGGTGTTGTTTTTTTACCAGGTTCAGATCGATATTGCTCAGGATATCAACATTGTAAATCAGAACAGGCTCATTTCCTGCAAGAAAACAAGCCGCTTTTTTTAACCCGCCACCCGTGTCAAGCAGCAAATCGCGTTCATCCGAAATATGGATTTTTACACCGAAATCAGTGGAATTTACAGATTGAATTACCTGATCAGCAAAGTGGTGAACATTGATAACCATTTCAGTAATCCCCGATTTCTTCATTTTTTCGATGGCATGAAAAAGCAATGGTTTTCCGCCCACTTCCACCAGTGCTTTGGGTTTCTGTGAAGTTTCGTCTTTCAGCCGGGTGCCCAAACCAGCGGCAAAAATCATTGCCTTCATTATAAAATGCCGGGTTTAAAGAATGATGATTTTCCGTGTCTCAACTGATTTCTCAGTTTCCATTCTCAGATAAACCATTCCTTTCAATTGTTCGCCAATTGTAATTTCTGATTTTATTGAATTTGTAGCAACAGTTTTTAAAATTCTGCCTTGCAAATCAATTATATGAACCGATTTTACCAAATCCTGAGAACGGCTTTCCACGGTTATTTTTCCCACAACAACCGGATTGGGGTAAACAGCAATATCGTTTTGAACTTCCAATGCATCAATGGCAGTGGCTGTGTCAACTCCGAAAGGATAACCGACAGTGGGTAAATCTGATGTAAAACTTTTCAACCAGGTCATCGCGGAGCGCTCTGTTCCGTTGCTGTTCAGGATGCCGGTACCGGTTGCCCAGGTTGCGCCTTCCACATACCCCCAGAGTGTGATTCCCGCCACTGCCGGGTGATTCCAGTAAACCGGAAATGCGGTTTGGTAACTGGCAAGTTGCCCGGCTTCGGAAACGGTTTTGCCTTTCATATCAAGTTCGGTAACATAAACCGGAACCCCCGATTTAGCCATGTTGTTCAAGGCATTTTGCAATGTTGAAGCTGCAATTCCGTCGAGATTAAAATAATGGGCCTGTGTGCCCAAGCCGTCTATCAATCCCCTGTCGCGCAACACTTTTACAAGGGCCAGTATTTCATTCAAACCTGCACTGTTTGTTTCCAGTTCAAAATCGTTGATCATCAGTTTTGCATTGGGGAAATAATGACGGGCTTTTTCAAAAAGCCAGATGGCCCAGTCGTAGCCAGTCACTCCGGGGCCGCCCATTCCTGCCCTGAAATAGGGGGATCCGGCGGCGTGTTCCTGTTTATTCCAGGTATTCAGGTGCATGTTTTCGTTCAGCACATCAATCTGGTCGATCAAAGGAAAACGTGCAGCGATTGCTGCCATGTATTCTTCGATTTCGGCCTGAAAATCTTCCGGAGATAAAGTTTCGATCCATTTTGGGTATTGGCTTCCCCAGGCAATGGCGTGATAACGAAAACTCAGGTTGTTTTTCTTTGCATGATTGTAGGCAAGGTCAGCACCGGTCCAGTTCATTTTGTTGCGGGTTTGTTCCACCGATCCCCATTTACAGGCGTTTTCGGATGTAACACCATTCCAGTATTTGTTAAAATCTGCCCGCACATTATTGGAAATAATGTTGGCAATGTATTTCCCTTTACCGGCGCTCATGCCAACGGCTTTCACCGCATTGGTGCCAACTGTGATGATTACTCCGGCAGAATTGAAAGTTGAATCGAGATTATCAGTAGCACGTGCCGTCAACCGATAGGTGCCTGCCGGCACATTTTCCCAGACAAACGAATAGGTGTTGGAAGTCGCTTCACTGGTTTCAGCCAACTTTATTGTATCGCTGAAAAACTCCACCTTTTTTACACTTCCGTTGGCATAACTTCCGCCAATGTCGGTTGAGTAAACCCTGATAGTGATATTGGTGCCCTGTTCGAAATAAGCATTGCAGTGGGGGAATGTAATCACGCAGGAGGGGGGCGTATTTTGCGCCGTGAGGCTTAAGGAAAAAACAAAAAGTAACAGACTTAACAAAGGATATTTCATTATGGTTAGCAGTTTAAGAATGTCTTAGTTCTTCAATAAGGAAAAAAATTAACGAATCCTGTTAAGGCTTCGGATAAGGGCTTCGTCTTTGCCAATTGCCCTGATTGCCAGATAATCGAGAATAATGGCCACCAGCGGAAATGCAACGGGTATTTTAAAAGTGGCTTTTGCCCCTTCGAACCCGATATAAGCGAAAAAGAAAAACATGCCGAAAAGGCCAAGGAGCAGGATTATTGAAAACACGAGCATCCTGATTTGCAGGATTCTTCTTTTATATTGAAAAATGGTGATCAGGTGAATCAATGTCAGAATGGCCACAAAAATCAGAATTGGCATCCCGTTGTAAATTCTTTCTTCGCCATTATAAATGCCGGTTGAAATAAAAGAATAAATCTTCTCGTCAACAATTAAATCAGCCAGTTTCAGCTTGCTCAAAAGTGCTACAAGAATGGCAGAAATCAAGAGATAAACTGTTTGTATTCTTTGAATCATGTTTTTACGTTTTAGTTTACCGCAAAAATAGTTTTTTTCGGAAAGGTTCGGCAATCATGATTCCGAATGAACGCTGTTTTAACAGACTTTGATTACCTCATTTTGCTGGAGATACCAAATATAACCTTCAACTTCCTGAAATCCGGTTTCTTGCAGGGTGCGTGCATAGCGCAAAACCTGACGGTTGTATTTTTCTTCTTTCAGATGGCCGGTTTTATAATCCACCACAATGGCACTTTCCCCTGAAAACAGGATTCTGTCGGGGCGGTAAATATGGTCAGGTGTTAACAGGTTTCGTTCATTCAGTACATTGAATTTTTCACTGAACCAACCTGCAATTAACGGATTTTTAAAGCTTTCTTTTAATTGTTGCTGAATTTCTTCTTTTTCGGTTTCTGAAATTTTCCCCTCCCCAAAAGCACGTTCACAGGCGTTTTCAATGGAATCGGCACTGCTGACCGAAGCCAGAATTTCGTGAATGATTTTGCCCTTGTTTTTTACCGATATCTTGTTCTCATCCGTAAGTAAAAGATCTTCATCCTGCGACTTTTTAAGTTTGATTCGTTTTGAGAAATCGGTAAAAAAGTATTTTTTCAGTGTTTCAGTCTCCCCGTTTTTTAGTTCCCGGGTTTGTTTCGAAAGTGCTCCGAAAACAAAACTTACGTTTTCTCCCGAAAAACAATGACTCCAGGTTTCCTGAGCAGCCATTTTTTCAAGTGTCAGTTTCAGCAGACTGTGCATCGGTCTTGCCGATTTGCTGTTTCCGGGTTCTTTGTATTCAGGCGAATGAATGATCAATACCGATTTGGCGCGGGTAAAAGCCACATAAACGAGGTTAAAAATATCGATCAGCGAACTGGCGCTTTCTTCGATGTATTCATCCCTGAAATCGCTTTTCAGCAAAGCCGAGCCCGATTTTACAGGCAAAAGCGGGAAACGGTTGAAAGGTTCGGTTTTCGGGGTACACCAAAGTACCGGCGCTTTTCCGGGTTCGCTTACTTTCCAGTCGAAATAAGGAATCAGGATTGCTTTGTATTCCAGCCCTTTCGATTTATGAACGGTCAGCAGCCTGATGGAATCAATTTCCTCGTTGGTGCTGACAGAAACCAAATTCCCGGTTTCGTGCCACCAGAAAAGAAAACCGGAAAGATCGTTGGTCTGTTTTATTTTCAATTCGCTTGTTTTGTCGATAAGTGTTTGAATAAAAGGAATTTCGGTTTCGAATTCAAACAACCCGAATTCGGAGCAGATGTAAACAATTGACTCGTCGAGTGCACTCACGCCGGTTTTTTCTTTCAGATTTTCGAGTTTCTGTTTCAGTTCTGCTTCAAAAATATCGCTGGTTTTTTCTGCAAAAAAATCACTTTCAATATAGTTTGATTCTTTTAGTTTTTCCGGATTCAATTCAGGCAAAAGCCAGTTTTTATATTGATGTGCCAGCGATGCTTTTACAAGCTGATTGTCGGGATTAACCAAATATTCGACCACATTCACTGCAAACAAAACTGCCTGCGAGGAATACAAAAACAGCGATTCGTTGGATAACACAGATAGGTTGTATGCGCTGTTTTCAGGCAGTTGGGCAGCTTCCATAAACTTTTGAATAATCGGAACCCCATCCCTGTTTTTCCGGATAAGAATGGCTGTTTCGGCGGCTTTTATACCGTTGTCCTGTAGTTTTTTAACCTGTTCCACCAGCAATGCAGCCGAATCTTCTGTAAAGTTATCTTCCGGCAGGAAACGGATGTCAACAAGTCCGGCTGATACAGGGTTGTCATTTCCGGGTTTTTGTTCCAGCGACTCATAAATTCTTCTGAAGCGGGCAACAATTTCCTCTTTTTCATCCTCAAACTGTCTGAATTGATGTTCCTCAAAAGTGTTTTGCAACTCACTGAAAAACAGGTTGTTGAATGTGAGGATGTTTAGATCGCTGCGCCAGTTTTTTTCGAGAATATTTTCATTTATTTGCTCCGCATCGAAATCGGAATACACCTGTTCGGCCAAAATTTTCCAGTTGCTGTTCCGCCAGCGGTAAACCGATTGTTTAACATCGCCCACAATCAGGTTTTCATTTCCTTCTGCAAGCGAATTTGCCAGCAGTGGTTTGAAGTTATTCCATTGTAAACCAGAGGTATCCTGGAATTCGTCCAACATAAAATGGTTGAAGTTACTGCCGGTTTTTTCGTAAATAAACGGCGAGTCGCTTTGCCCGATGATTTTGCTGAGTAACAGGTTGGAATCAGAAATCTGCAAAACACCTTTTTCGTGGAGCAATTCGTTAACCTGTTCTTTCAAATCGGTGAGAATACCTAACATCCTGATTTGCTTCAGAACGGCGAGCGTGGTGTAATAGGGTTTTTCGTTTTTCCGGTAAAACGTGAGAATTTCATTTAACAAAGGTTGTAGCTGATTTTCAACCAACCGGTGGATTTTTGCAGCTTGCGGATGTTTTTTCTGGTACCATTTTTCGGGTTCAGCCTCAGCATCCAATACCCTTTTCCCGGGTTCTTTAAAAATCCCGTTTGAAATAGCTGTTAAGTAAGCGGCAATTCCGCTTGTAGTATAAAGAAAATCCTCTGTTCCGAAACCATTTTCTGCAATCAGGGTAACAGCTTTTCCTCCCAGTCGTTTCAAAGTATTTTCGATGATGGCCTTTTGGGCATTCAGCTCTTTGATAAACTCTTCCAGGTTTTCGCGGCTGTAAACCGTGTTGCTGCCGGCGGGAAAGAAAAGCTGAAATTTCTCTTTAAAGAGTTCTTTTCCGAGTGATTTGATATTTTCTTCGATTCGCTGGCTCTGGTTATCCTCAATTTTCTCACGACTGAAATCCTGCAGCCATGCCAGCAGGTTTTTGTCGTTACCAATATTGGCCAGCAGCCGGTCGGTTGCTTCGGCCAATAAAATTTCGTTGTCGAGTTCGAGCTGGTAATCGGGCGAAATTCCCATTTCGCGGTTAAAAGCTTTGATTACGCGCTGGGTAAATGAATCGATGGTGCTGACAGAAAACCGGTTGTAGTCGTGAAGGATATTTTTTAATACCTGTTTGGCCCGGCTTCTGATTTGTGTTTCGTCGAATTTTGTTTCTTTTTTTAAAATTGAAATGTAGTTACTTTCCCGCCCCGAAGCCAGAATATTCAGTTGCTCCAGGATGCGTGTTTTCATTTCGGCGGTGGCTTTGTTGGTAAAGGTCACTGCCAGAATATGCCTGTAATTAAACGGGTTCTTTAAAATAAGTTTCAGGTATTCAACCACCAATTGAAAGGTTTTTCCCGAGCCGGCAGAGGCTTTGTAAATTTTCAGCATAAATTATTTGGGTTTCGGGTTTCGGGTTCCGGTTTGCAAGTTTCGGGTTCCGGGTTGAAAGATGCAGTTCGATTGATAAATCCGCAAATATTGCGGTTGTTGACTGAAGGAAAATCGTAAATTGTATATTGTAAATCGTAAATCATCAATCCTGAATCGTTCATCATCATTCGTTCATCATCATCATTCGTTCATCTAAAATCCCGGATGCCCATTTCCCTGCGAAACATTCACACGGGTTTCAATTTTGAAGTTTTTGCCCACTTTGTATTGCATAAAAAATGTGGAACCATAACGGTCGAAAGGCTCGAAGGAACTGGGCAATGGCGCTGAAAATGGCGAGTTGACACCGTAACTGTACCCGCCAATAACCAATTTGTTGTTAAGCTGGTATGCTCCCTGACTCAGCAGTGTTGAGTTGCCATAATACGGTGAAAAATAGGGAATTGTTGGCCCCATAGAAAAACCACTGAATGGCATTCCCCCTGAAAAGAACTTGTTGAAGCTGAATACATAGTCACTTTTGAAATTGTTTTTAAAATCGAATTTCGGAAACTCCAGCTGATGAACCATCAATCCATCCGGAATTTGTCCGGCAACCAATTGACGGTATTCTGCCTGCCGCTGAAGTTCAATGGCTACAGTATCGGTTTCAAGAGGTTTCAGCAGGTTACCTTGCTGTGAAAATCCTTTCAGCGGTAAAATGAGTAACAGAAAAAACACAATTTTTAAAATTGTTTTCATCTCCGGAATATTGTTTCTCAAATTTAGAATTTATTCCTGAAAGCTGCAGGTTTGTTTACGTTATAAATAAAAAACGCACCTCTTGTAAGAAGTGCGTTTAAAACAGGAACTATGCGGAAGTAATGGATTAAATAAAACTCCTGGAGAAATTGCAGGTTCCTGTTTATTTCATTTTTTGCTTGAAATTCGTAAGCTCACGATGCATGAAATGAAGCGATTTATTGCCCATTTTATTTGCCTTTGTGCCGATAACTGAATTATTCACTCCCAGGTCGACAACTTTATCGGAACTTACCCCGACGACCTTGCAGTTTTTTGTATAAGGACCCAGATAAACAGACGCATCGGTGTATTTTGCCCCAAAATAATTATTGCCGATGACCTGATTATTTTCGGCATAAGTTTCAGTTGGTTCATCGCCCTCTAACATCACTCCAATGGTGCCTTCGCCCAGGAATTTATTATTCCAGATTTTTGCATCAAAATTGTTAAAACCCTGAATGGCTGTTCCTCCTTCGCTGGTTATAAATTCATTATCCTTTATGTAGAATAATTGTGGAAATCCTTCGGAAGGATGTGTTACCCGGCGTGAATCATCCAGAAACAAACCAACATTACCGGGAGGTCCCTGGAATTTATTACCATTAATATTCCATTCTGTCTGGTTATTTAGTACAGCATTTGGATAATAGCCCCAGTCATTGTCTTCTATCCATAAACCATACAGTTGTCCATCGCTGAAAGTGTTGTTATTAATAGTAAATTTTGCGCCAAGGTTGGCAAACATAAACATACCATAGGTGCCGCCTTCAATTTTATTCTTTTCCACGACAATTTTTGAATTTTCAGCAAAACCACAAAAATCAGGGCCCACATTATTTTGATAAAATCCACACCCGGTAACTTTTATTTCACCATTGCTTAAAGGTTCATTACCAGTCATATACCAAAAGGATGGGCCACAATAAAGCGTCATATTCACATTGCCTTCCATTCCGAAAGGATTATTTCCGCCGTTAATTTTTCCGGCAATAAAATCAACATTTTTTACAACTCCCTTAATAAATCTGTTTTCCGGTATATCATAAACGGCATGAAAGTCACCCAGAATTAAAACAGTGCATAACAGGTCACCTATCCAGGCATTCGTGGGTGATTCAGCACAAGGTTTACCGTCGTTGATTCGAAAAGCAAGGTCTGAAATAAGAACATTGCCACCAATGAATTGCATTAAATATGGCAAATTATCGCTCTGATAGAGTTCTTCGCAAGGTAGTTCCGGAAGATTGGAGATAAATGTTTTTGTTTTTCCGGCACCAATTAAGCATCCATAAAAACCGCGAACATCGATAGGCCCGATGGTGTATATTCCTTCGGTCAGTTGCACGGTGGCCCCGGGGCCTGAGGCTTTTGCATCCTCGAAGGCATCTTTTAAAGCCTGGGTATCATCACCTCCTGATGGATTTACTAAAAATACTTCGCCACAACCGGTGGCGCTTTTTATTTCAATACCGGCAAGTTCGTTGTCGAACTCGCTGGTTTTCTGGCACGAAAACAAAAAGCTGAAAAAAGCTACAATACAGAAAATTCTCAAAATTGTTTTCATACTGTTTGATTTTAAGTTTTTAAATGAGGATACAGTTTTATTTAATCCTTACTCAAATTTCCCCTGAAATCAAATACAGTACATAGCAATTAAAAATCAAATGATTACAATAATTGCGCATTTATTGCAATGATTGCGCAAAAAGCAAAAATCAGATTTTGTTAGCCGGATTTGAACCCGAAATGGTGTCGGAAGCCATTTTTTGAAAATCCTTTTCCCTGAAAAAACGGTTCAGAAACAGGGGGACAGCTTTTGCAGCCGAAGAATTGGGTGAGTTGGAAAGAAAAACAATGCCCACATTTTCATCAGGGCACACAGCAATTTCTGCCCGGTAGCCTTTCAGAAAACCACCATGATAAGCCACCCTGCGATCTTTGTAATCAATAATACGCCAGCCCATTCCGTAAGCTTTATTATTCACGCCATCCCATTGTGAAAAATAGCCGGAACTGAGCCTGGTATTGATTTGTGGTGTAAAAACCATCTCGCGGGCATGTTGAATATTGGGATTTGAATCATTCAGGATATGTATAATAAAATGGGCCATATCAGCAATACTGGCGTTAACACCGGCAGCCGCCAGCGTATTGTAATACCGGTCGTTCAGCGGAATCAGCCTGAACCCGTTTTTCGCGGCAGTGTGGGGCATCGCTTTATTCGGATTGTTGGCAAAATCAGTGAAACTTAAAGAAGCATCATTCATCCCGAAAGGAGAAAAAATGCGGTCTTTCAGAACCTGTTGATAGCATTCCCCGGTTTTGGCTGCCACAATCGTGTCGAAAAGACTGAACATCACATTCTGGTAAGCATACAATTCCCCGGGTTTTGATGCAGGCCCTACTTCAGGAAGTTTAGCAAGTATTTCTTTTTGAGGTAATTTTTGCTCTGCAAAATTATCGTAAGTATGTTGCGGCATCCCGGTTGTGTGGCTTAAGATATTTGCCAGTGTCAGTTGATTTGCCTGCTCCTGGTTTTTCAGCCTGAATTCAGGGAGAAATTCCACCACTTTTTGTTCCGGCAGCAGGATACTATCGGCAAAAAGCAGACCCGCCAACATTCCGGAGACGGTTTTTGAAACCGAAGCCAATCTGAAAATGGTATGTTCGTTAACAGCATCTTTTCCGCCTTTTTGCTTTACACCGAAGCACTTTAGGTAAACAATTTCGTTTTTGTAAACAATGGCAGCGGCAGCCCCCACATTGGCCGCATTTTTCAGTTCGAAAGTCAACAAACTATCATAATCAGATAACACCATTTCTATTTCCTGCCGGGCTGAGATTTTCTCATCAACCGAATCGGTTGAAATCTCGATTTCTTTCGGAATATTTTGATTTTGATAAGCTGAAACAGAGAAGGTAAGCACAACAATAAAAAATGCTGCAAAAAGCAGCGGACTGATTCTATTTTCCTTTCCTTGTTTCAAACTTTAAATTTTAATTTTAATGATGTATTTCGAAAAACAAAAAAGGAAAAATCATCTGTTAATTTTTCCTTTCGAAATGTTAATGAATGCCAAAATTTCTTAACGATTCAGTTTTTGATAAGCTTTGATAATTTCGTCGCGGGTTTTATCGCTTACCCTGTATAGCGGCAACCTCAGTTCATTTTCAACAATACCCATAAAATTCATCAAAGCTTTCACACCTCCCGGATTTCCTTCTGCGAAGATAAATTTTAACAGATCAGACATGTCTGTGTGTATTCTGGCCGCTTCTGCAAAATTTCCATTCATTGAAAGATGGACCATTTTGCTGACTTTCTCAGGCAACGCATTGGCAATTACCGATATCAATCCTTTTCCACCCACTGCAACCGTGGGGAGCGCCAATCCATCATCACCCGAAATCATCGTGAAACTTTCCGGTGCATGTTTGATGATGCCTGTAATTTGTTGCAATGAACCGGATGCTTCTTTAACCGCCACAAATTTCCCGGATGCTGTGGCAAGCCGTACCACCGTTTCGGCTTCGAGATTGACCCCCGTGCGCGAAGGAACATTGTATAAAATAATGGGAAGCGGACTTGCCTCTGCCGCTGCCATATAATGCCGGAAAAGTCCTTCCTGCGTGGGGCGGTTGTAATAGGGGGTCACCATCAGGATGGCACTTATTCCATCAGGATTTGTTGATTTTATGTTGTCGATAACCGATTGCGTATTGTTGCCGCCAATACCCACCACAACGGGTAAATTGCCGGCGTTCTTCTTCACAATTTCAATAACTTTTGCCTTTTCTGACGAACTGAGTGTGGAGGTTTCGGCTGTGGTTCCCAAAGCCACTAAATAATCCATGCCACCTTTCACCTGGTTCTGAACCACGGTTTCAAGCGCTTTTACATCGATCTGGTTGTTACTGTCGAATGGAGTGATCAGTGCCACCCCGGCTCCAATGAATTGCTGACTCATGCAAAAAGTTATTTTTTATTAAGCTGCGCAAGATAAAAAATTTGCTGTTTGACAAGAAACATCGCATCGCGGTTTTCGCCAATGTTAATATTCAGGTCAAAATAGTTTTTATTATCAGGCGAACTGCCAACTTTGAATTTGGCCCGCGAAAGCCCTGTAATGTAATCGACTGCCAGATTGGGACTTAAAGCAATGTTGAAAAGAATATCGAAATTCATTTCAACAAATTCGCTTACCTTCTCATACTTTGGCAGTCCCCACCACGAAGTTTCTTTTACGGTAAGGGAATTTGGATCGGGGTGCGGACTGGTAACATCTTCGAAAACACAAAAGCCACGGAAAATAATCTGGTCGCGTACAAAGTAATTCCTCAGCCAGTTAAAAGCTTCTTTTTGCGATGGCTGCCAGATTACACCAATTACCCTGGCTGTATTTACATCGGGCAAAACCGGTTGACGATGGATGGCTGCCACCAGTTTTTTCAGTTTTTTACGTGCGTATTTTTCTTTCAATCCCATGTCGGACAAATGTAATAAAATGATGAATAACCGGAAATCACCCTGAAATCCGTTCGTTTCATTCCAGCATCTTCAGAAAATCGTCTTCTGAAATAATAGGAATCCCGAGTTCGTTTGCTTTTTCGAGTTTGCTGGGCCCCATGTTATCACCAGCCAGCACATAACTTGTTTTTTTTGATATCGACCCCACGTTTTTCCCCCCGTTTTGCTCAATCATATCCTTTAATTCGTCGCGCGAGTGTTTCTCAAAAGTGCCCGAGATTACGAAGTTCAGCCCTTTCAGTTTGTCGGTTTTATCCACCATTTTGTCTTCGCTGATGGCAAACTGCAGCCCATTTTCTTTCAATACCCGGATAATTTCGTGATGTTCCGGTTTCGAAAAATAGCTGACAATACTTTCTGCAATTTTATCCCCGATTTCGTCGATCGCTGTGAGTTCTTCCTTTGTTTTAAACTGAATATTTTCGATGGAGTGAAGGTTTTTCGCCAGTGTTTTGGCAACTGTTTCGCCCACGAACCTGATTCCCAGGGCAAATAAAACCCGTTCGAAGGGGACTGATTTTGAGGCTTCAAGCCCGTTCAGGATTCTTTCGGCCGATTTTTCGCCCATACGGTCGAGTCCCGCAAGTTGTTCTTTCGTCAGATTATACAAGTCAGTAATTCCGTTAACAAGCCCCTGGCTGTACAAAAGCTCGATGGTTTCCTCGCCGAGCCCGTCAATATCCATCGCTTTCCGGCTTACAAAATGCTCCATTTTTCCTTTTATCTGGGGCGGACAGCCATCGTCGTTCGGGCAATAAAATGCTGCTTCACCTTCGGTTCTCACCAACTGTGTTCCACACTCGGGGCAGTTTTTGATGAATTCGATTTTCCGGGACATCGGGGGCCGTTGAGAAACATCAACCCCAGTGATTTTCGGGATTATCTCGCCGCCTTTTTCTACAAAAACTGTATCGTTTTCGTGCAAATCGAGGTTGGCAATAATATCGGCATTGTGCAAAGAAGCCCGTTTTACAACGGTTCCGGCAATCAAAACCGGTTCGAGGTTGGCA
This sequence comes from Prolixibacteraceae bacterium, assembly GCA_029265875.1. GTDB lineage: Bacteria > Bacteroidota > Bacteroidia > Bacteroidales > Prolixibacteraceae > Draconibacterium. The sequence goes on along the minus strand of JAJUGS010000057.1, from coordinate 5,684 downwards.
ACCGGAGTAACAGCCCCTGTGCGCCCCACCTGGTACGAAACCGAAAGCAGTTTTGTGGCAGCATTTTCTGCCTTGAATTTAAAGGCAATGGCCCAGCGTGGCGATTTGGCGGTAAACCCAAGGTTTTCCTGGATTTTTTTCGAATTTACCTTTATCACAACGCCATCGGTCGCCACAGGCAGGTTGAATCGTTCTTTGTCCCAATACCGCAGGAAATCAAAAACTTCGTCGAGATTTTTGCAGATATTGGTGTGGTCAGAGATTTTAAAACCCCATTCCTTCGCTTTTTGCAAACTCTCGTAATGACCATCAATTGATAGGTTTTCACCAAGTATATAATACAGGTAAGCATCTAATTTTCTTGCAGCCACCACTTTGGCATTTTTCATTTTCAATGTTCCCGCGGCGGTGTTACGTGGGTTGGCCAGCAGTTGTTCGCCGGCTTCTTCGAGCTCTTTGTTCAGGTCGTTAAAAACCTTAAATGGCATCAGCACTTCGCCCCTGATTTCGAAACTTGCCGGGTAATCGTTTCCGCGGAGTTTTAACGGAATTGAGCGGATGGTGCGCACGTTGGCGGTTACATCGTCGCCTTTTTCGCCATCGCCGCGGGTTACGGCACGCACCAATTCTCCGTTTTCGTAAATCAGGCTGATGGACGACCCATCAAATTTGAGTTCGCAAACATATTCAAAGTCGGTTTCAATCACCTTGCGGATGCGGTTGTCGAAATCGGCCACTTCGCCCTCAGAGTAAGCATTTGCCAGCGAGAGCATCGGGTATTTGTGCGGCACCTGTTCAAAATCTTTGCTCAAATCGCTGCCAACACGCTGCGTGGGTGAGTTTACACCGGCAAACTCCGGAAAATCTTTTTCCAATTGTTCCAGCTCTTTCAGCAACATATCAAATTCAAAATCGCTGATAGTAGGCTGGTTTAGTACATAATAGTTGTAGTTGTGCTCATTAAGCTGATGTGTAAGTTCCTGAATTCTTGCCTGTGCTTTCTGCCTGTCCATCGGAGATAGTTGTTAATTTTTATAAACAAAAATGCGTTTCCGGTGGTTAAAAGTACAACAGTTTTTAAACTGACAAGTTGTGTTCAGAACGATTTTATTGACTTTTTAAAACAGAAAATTATGGCATTTACACTCGGAATTGGCAGCCAAGCCATTGATTTTAACCTTCCTGCCACGGATGGAAATACTTATTCCCTCAATAGTTTCAGTAACTCAAAATATCTTGTGATTTTCTTCACGTGCAACCATTGTCCGTATGTAATTGGCAGCGACGAGGTAACACGAAAAACTGCCGAAAAGTATGCACCTCTGGGGGTTACGTTTGTTGCCATCAACTCAAACAGTAAAAATACCTATCCCGAAGACGATTTTCAACACATGGTTGAACGGATGGAACAACATAAATTTCCGTGGAAATATTTGTACGACGAAACACAGGAAGTTGCCCTGGCTTACGGCGCTTTGCGAACACCGCATTTTTATGTTTTCGGCGAAGAAAGAAAACTGGTTTACACCGGCCGGGGTGTCGACAGTCCGCGCGACACTTCGAAAATGACCGTGAATGATTTGGACAGAACGCTGGAAGAATTGACAACCGGAAAACCGATTTCGGTTCCGGTTACCAATCCCATTGGTTGCAATGTAAAATGGGAGGGCAAAGACAAACACTGGATGCCCGCTGATGCCTGCGATTTGGTTTGGTAAAGGTTTTTAATGAATTAATGCCCCAAAAGCTCTTTGTTTCGTAAACTTGGCAGCAAAAAAATTGTATGTTTATCACTGAATCAATTAAAACTTAAATTAACTGAAATGAAAAAGCTAAATTTCTTTCTGACAGCATTATTAGCTGTTTTGGTATTAACCTCGGCAGCACAAAATACACAAAATGACTTTTTTGGAATGTGGACCATTGAAATTGAAGGTGGTTCGGTAGGGTGGCTGGGTGTAAACGATAACAAAGGTTATCTCGATGCCGATTTGTTGTGGCAGGGCGGGAGCGTGGTTCCGGTGGCTAACGTGTATTTTTCTGATGAAAAAACACTGGTTGCAACCCGAACGTACGAAATCAATAAAAATGACCAGCGAAAATTTACGGTTACACAAACCTTCACGTTTACCCGAAAAGGAGACAAATTTTCGGGAACAATGACAGAACCTGCACGCGACGGTTCAGGAATTGTTACCACCAGGTTCACCGGCTGGCGATTGCCTGATCCCGGGCCTGCACCCGATCTTTCCAAAATTAAATATGGTACTCCGGTTCAACTTTTCAACGGGAAGGATTTAAGCGGCTGGCGTTTAATCAACCCGAAACAGGCCAATGGTTTTAAAGTGGTGAATGGAGAACTGGTAAACGACCCCGTAAATCCTGAAGGTCAGCGTGTAAACTTTGGTAACCTGCGCACCGATGCCGAATTCGAAGACTTTAAACTGACCCTGGAAGTGAACGTTCCGGAACACAGCAACAGCGGTGTTTATCTGCGTGGTATGTACGAAGTGCAGGTGGTTGATTCTTATGGATCAAAACCTGATTCACACAACATGGGTGCAGTTTACAGCCGTATTACCCCGACTGTGGCAGCCGAGAAAAAAGGTGGCGAATGGCAGTCGATGGAAATTATCCTTTATAACAGGCACATTTCTGTAACGCTGAACGGGGTGAAGATTATCGATAACCAACCGGTTTATGGCCCAACAGGCGGTGCCATGCAAGCCGATGTGATGAAAGCAGGTCCGATTTATTTACAGGGCGACCATGGAAAAGTATCATACAGAAACATAGAGCTGACACCCATCGTGAAATAATTTGAAGATTTTTAATCACATTTTTGGAAAAGGGATTCCGGATAAATGATTCAGAATCCCTTTTGTTTTATACCTTTCAGAACTTTCTGTAAAAAATGGAGTTTTGATAAAAAAGCTGTTATGAAACTGAAACAGGCATTAATACTTTTATTTATGACAAATATTCCGGCTGTATTTGCACAGCTTTCACCTGCCGTTGAACTGGAAATAAAGAAACAATCAAAGGAAATGGTTGCCCTCTGTAAGGATTTGCACCAGCATCCTGAGCTGTCGCTGAAAGAGTTTGAAACATCGAAGAAGATGGCGGCTGAGTTGCGGAAGGCAGGATTTGTAGTCACTGAGAATTTTGGAGGTAACAACGTGGTGGGAGTTTTAAAAAACGGAGAAGGCCCGGTAATTATGCTCCGCACCGATATGGATGCGTTGCCGGTTGAAGAGAAAACAAACTTACCCTTTGCCAGCACAATCAAATCAGAAAACAGCAATGGCGAGGAAGTGGCGGTAATGCACGCCTGCGGGCACGACATCCACATGTCGGTTTGGGCTGGAACCATTCATACTTTGGCAGCGCTCAAAAATGAATGGAAAGGAACTTTGCTGGTAATTGCGCAACAAGCCGAGGAAATTAGTGGGGGAGCAGGATTGGCAATTGAAAACGGGCTTTTTACCAAATTTCCGAAACCGGATTGTTCACTGGCATTTCATATCAATCCAGAATTGGAATCAGGAACAATCGGGTTAACAGGCGGGCCCATTTTTGCAGGGGTGAAAACCGCCCGGATCAAAGTTTTCGGGAAAGGAGGGCACGGTGCTTACCCTGAAAAATGCATCGACCCGATTGTGATTGCATCCAGGATTGTCCTTGATTTGCAAACCATTGTCAGTCGTGAACTAAGTCCACTGGAACCAGCGGTGGTAACAGTTGGCTCCATTCATGGCGGAACACGCCCCAATATTATTCCCGACGAAGTGGATTTGGAACTCACGCTCAGGTATTATTCCGATGATACTATTGAAAAAGTGATTGCCGCTATCGGGCGAATCAGTAAATCGGCTGCACAAATGGCCGGAATGCCTGACGATAAACTGCCGGTTGTGACAATTGAAAATGCAGAAACACCGCCGGTTATCAACAATGAAAAGCTGGTGGCTGACTTAAAAACAATTGCAGAAAAAACAATCGGAGAACAAAATATTATCAGCACTACACCAGCGATGGTGGGAGAGGACTTTGGCAAATATGGCAAAACACCGGAGAATATCCCGATTTGTTTGATCTGGCTTGGAAGTACCAGCAGCCGGTTAATGAAAGAGCTCGCTGCAAAAGGTGAAAAACCGGCTCCCCTTCATTCCCCTTTTCTGGCGCCCGATTACGAAAAAACGATTGAAACCGGAATCCGTGTGATGACCGGAAATGTGCTGGGGCTTTCCGGCAGATAAAATTTAGTTCTTCGAATGTACCAGATTAATTCTGTTCAGCAGGTCGTTTTTCTTATAGGGTTTGGCCAGAAATTCATCAAAACCTGAATCAATTGCTTTTTTGCGCTCTTCGCCAATTACAAAAGCAGTTTGAGCAATGATGGGAATGTGTGAATTATTTTCGCGAATCGCTTTCAAAACTTCGTACCCATTCATGCCGGGTAATTTAATATCCAGTATAATCAGGTCAATGTCCTTATTTTTTTCGTATAACGTAATTCCGTCGTTGCCATTCCATGCGTGAATTAATGTGAAATTCTCCTTGCTGAGTATCGTTTTAATAAACTCAAAACTTGATTCATCATCCTCAACGACCAATATTTTTTGGGGCTTTTTATTTGTTTTGTCTGTTTCTGTTACAGGCTCCTGGTTCGAGGTTCTTTTTTTATAAGGTATGGTGAAGTAGAATGTTGACCCGGTTCCGGGAGTTGATTCAAGCCAGATATTACCTCCCAATGCCTTTAGAAATTCTTTGCAAATAGTAAGACCTAACCCAACGCCATCATTCATTTTATTATTATTGAAGTCTGATTTCCTGAACCTGTCAAAGACGAGCTTTTGGTTTGCCGGTTCAATGCCGATACCTGTATCATTAATGAAAAATTCTATATTGTCGTTTTTCAGTTTATAACCGAATTCAATTTTCCCATTATCTGTAAATTTTATGGCATTGTCGATAAGGTTATATAATATTTTCTTCAATTTCTCATAGTCGGTAGTTATTATCGATTCCGGACTTGAAAGGGCGAATGAATAACAGTAACTTATTTTACTGTTTACCTGAGATCTTGTATTTTCAAATACTTCAGAAAGCAAGTCATTTAAATCGAAGCTGCTTTCGCAAATTTTGGTCTTGCCACTTTCAATTTGCGAGATTTCAAGGATATCACTGACGATTGAGAGTAACCTTTTGGCTGAATTGTTAATGATATCGGTATATTCTTTTCGCTTTTCCGAAGTGAGATTTTCTGAATTCAGCAATTGGGCAAAACCCAGTATCCCATTCATCGGGGTCCTTATTTCATGCGAAATATTTTGCAGAAAGGCGGTTTTTAACCTGTCACTTTCCCGGGCATCATATTCCGCCTGACGTAACTTTTTCAGGTGACTTTTCAGTAACAGATAAAAAAGCCAACCTGTGATGCCCACATAAAACCATCCTTTGTAGGTTTGAACTTTTGTAAGCATGTTTATATCCGAAAAAAGATTTTGCAATATTTTGTCGGAAAATATTATCCACAGTCCTCCTATAATCAGGTAGGCGATTATTATCCTGTATTCAAATTTTACTTTTGGCATTGTTTATTGTTTTAATTTATTTATTGAATACCAACACCCGGTATTTTTTAATTCCCTTTCCCTATTTTATCCTTTTATTCGATTTTC
>JAJUGS010000019.1 GCA_029265875.1 Prolixibacteraceae bacterium | reverse complement strand
GTGAACAGAAATGGGTGGTATCAGCCACAGCTTTGCTGGCCCAAACGGTTTTGCCGGTCATGCGGTCGAGCGCCATCACGTTGTTGGTTGTTCCGCCGGGGAAACAGTACAGCAGCTTTTCGTCGGTTACAAACGATTCGGCATAACCAAATTCGTTGAGGTGGCCTTTCAGGTCGGCAAGCATGTCAACTGTCCAGAGTTCTTTGCCGGTGGCAGCATCAAAACAGCCGATTCTTCCGAGCCCCGAGGAGGTGTACACTATGTCGCCCACCACGGTGGGTGAGGGGCGTGCCCCCGGGAAGTTGGCGGAATAACCTTCGCCGGTAAACTCTTTCCCATTGGGCGATTTCCAGAGCAGTTTTCCTTTCAGATCGAGACAAAAGAGATGACTTTGTCCGCCGGAAACGCCGTTTACATAAATTTTGTCGGGTGTAACCACCGGCGCCGAGTAGCCTGGGCCAAGTTCGTTGTATGACCAGAGCAGTTGCGGGCCGTTTTCGGGCCACTGACTGAGCAGGCCGGTTTCGTTGTACTGGCCGTCGCGGTTGGGCCCGCGCCATTGGTAAATTGTTTGTGCAAAAGTTTGTGAAAACTGGGATAATAAAAGAATAGTTGCGGTGATGGTAATCAGTTTCTTCATTTTCAGGTTATTTTGATTTGTGTAAAAATAAGAAAAATCGGACTGAGAAATGAAGTCAGTTTATACCGTCCAAAGGATTAAAACAGATATCAGAATTGTCTGATTGAAAATAATGGTTTCTTGTTTTTCAATTACCCTGATTCATCATGCGGCAAATCGTCCCTGCCGGCAGCCAGGCAAGTTTTAGGGCCGTGGTGAATACTTGTTTTTCAGAAACCGGATCAGCGCTTCGGGGTTGTCGGTCTGAATCCCGTCGGTGCCCCATTTCAGCATTTGTTCCCACTCTTTGGGAGTTCCCTTTTTTTCGTCCACAATTACTTTGGCGCCGTGTTCGTGGGCTGTTTTTACAAAGCTTTCACTCAGATTCATCATGTCGGTGGCCAAAACCAGCGGATGCACCTGGCTGCAGACTGCTGCAATATTTTTTTCCGGTCCGGGGTCGGGCATGGGAAGACATTCTTTGCAAAGAGATTGTAAAAGTTTGATTTCTTCCAAACGGCCAGCGGAGATGTACCAGATGATATCGCGTTCCATCCCGTATTTCCGGATGATGGGTAAAAGTTCCTTTATCAGCGGTTCTTTTAAATCGAGGTAAATACCAATTTTGCCGTGGCAGAGCTGAAGAATTTCTTCGAAAGTGGGAATTGTCGTGTTTTTCCATTCCGGCCCGGTTTTTTCGCCGATACTCATCGCTTTCAGTTCGGCTAAAGTGTAATCGCTTACTTTTCCCTTGTGACCAACAACATACTGATCGATGGTGGAATTATGCACACTCACAATCTGGCCGTCTTTGGTCATTCGGGTGTCGATCTCCACAAAATCGCAGCCCAGGTCGATGGCTTTCTGAAAGGCAGGCAGAGAGTTTTCAGGAATCCCGATGTGAGCGCCGCGGTGTGCCACAACATAGGTTTTTCCGTTTTTGGGTTGGCAAAATAAATCAATTTCTGTAACCTGTTTTCCAGCCTGATGCCTATTAATTTCAGTTGAGGACCACGGATAAAATATTATCAAACAAAAAGGTGCGAAAATTTTCCAAAAAATCATTTCTGTCATCATTTGTAACTGATCTGTCTCAAATATAGGCGATAGCGAAAAAACACTCCGATAGAATTTTGACGTATTGTAACATTAATTTTGGCCAATCGTGGGATTATACGCGGGTGAAAAAGGAATAAAAATGGACCCTCCGTTTGTTTGGCTGCCGGATGTGGAATTATATTCACCCCGAAAAGAATTCGCGGTTGAGCAGGGGAAAACTCAAAAACTCTTCTTTAATAATCGGCGTTCCACCTTTCGCTGGGGTCGCCCGGCATTGAAACGGTTTTCCACGAAAATTGCAGTACATGCGGCTGTACCAGTCTCGCAAAATCTTCGTAATTCATTTTAATCAATTCGGTATGCGAACCGGCGTTAAAGCTTATTTCCTTGTCTTCGGCAAGGGTTTCGGCCACAAAAACTTCCATATCGTAAAGGTTTCCGAACGGTGGCATGGCACCCACTTCGCAGTCGGGGAATGCATACTTAAATTCAGCTTCCGATGCCAGCGAAACCATTTTCGTCCCGAAAATTTCCTGAAGTTGGCCGAAATCAACCTGGTACGAGGCAGGCAAAACCGCCATCGCCATTTTGCCATCGACTTTGATCATGACAGTTTTGGCAAACTCTTTTCCCGAAACATGGGCCGAAGCAGCAATTTCCTGCGACGTGTATGCGCTGGAATGCCTGATGGTTACATATTTGATGCTGTTCCCATCTAAAAATTCCTTGAGTTTTTTTACAGGCATGACTTTTGGTTTTTAGAATTGTTAATAGCTCTGTTGTCATTGTTTCACGACCTGATTTTACAAGGGATATTGAAAAATGTTTCAAAAAGTCCCGCATTACTAAGTTGTATGATTCGGGATTGGAGATTATTAAAGAAACATTATTGAACCCATTCAGGGTTGTTTCCGGGATGTCCTGACAACCCCGGGCTTTGCGCGGGGCTATTATTGTTAATGTCCTGCGGACATTTTTTGTCCTGAAGGGATTTAACAATAATAGCCTCGGGTGTAACCCGTGGTAGTGAACAGATCAAAACCTGAACCCCAAAGTGGGTTCAACGTCTGATCCACAAGATGAATCCGGGGTTATTTAAAAACTTCCGAACCCGTTTATTTCTTCAAATTTTGGTAATTTTATTCGTCCTAAAATTTACCGGAAATGAAAGTGGTGGTGGTTTTATTTTCGCTTTTGATCAACCTCCTTTCTGTTATAACCTGTTGTTCACAAGACCCGAAAACAAAAGGTTTAAGAAAACCTGCCGTGGCCGGAACTTTTTACCCGGCTGACCCGGCTGAACTCAGAACCCAGCTTGCAAATCTTTTTGAAAAAGTGAAGGATGAAAAACCGGCAAATAATATCGCCGCGCTGATCGTTCCCCATGCCGGGTACGTTTTCTCGGGCGAAGTTTCCGCTTCGGGTTTTGCCAGACTTGATCCGCAACAGGAGTGGGAGCATATTTTTCTGATTGGCACCAGTCACCATGTTTCGCTTGATGGCGCTTCGGTTTATACAGCCGGCGATTTTCAAACCCCGCTCGGAATTGTAAAAGTGGATACTGAACTGGGCAAAAAACTGGCAAAAGAAAGCCCGGTTATCAGTTTTGTGGCTTCGGCACACGAAAAGGAGCACAGCCTCGAAGTGCAGCTTCCGTTTCTGCAATACCACCTGAAAAAGACATTCAAAATCGTCCCGGTTATTTTGGGAACACAATCGGCTGAAACCTGCAAAAAGATTGCTGATGCTTTGAAACCGTATTTCAACAGCCGGAATTTGTTTGTGATCAGCACCGATTTTTCGCATTACCCGGCCTACAGCAATGCAGTGAAATATGATAAAATCACGGGTGATGCCATTGCGTTTAACTCGCCGGCCATGTTTGTGGAGGCATTGCTTTCAAACGACAAAAAAAACGTGCCCAACCTGGCCACCAGTTGTTGCGGCTGGAGTTCGGTGCTTACCCTTTTGTACCTCACGTCGGCTAACCCTGAAATCAAAGCTGAACACATCAAATACCTGAATTCTGGCGACACACAATTTGGCGATAAAACAAAAGTGGTGGGCTACCACTCATTCGTTTTTAAACGAAGTGAAAAATCTGAAACCTCCTTCAATCTTGATGAAAAAAGCAAAAAATTTCTCCTGAAAGTGGCCCGCGAGTCGATTGAAACCGGGCTCGAAAAACATCCCTACCCGTTTTATACCGAAGCTGAGATTCCGGATCAGGTGAAAACGCCCTGCGGGGCTTTTGTTACGCTGAATAAAGACGGGAAACTGCGCGGCTGTATTGGCAGGTTCACCCCCAATAAACTGTTGTACCAGGTAGTGCAGGACATGGCGCGGGCTGCGGCTTTCGAAGATACCCGCTTTGAACCGCTCGAAAAGCAGGAACTGAAAGAAATCGAAATCGAAATTTCGGTACTGACGCCGTTGAAAAAAATCGGTTCGGCCGATGAATATGACATTCAGAAAAACGGGATATACATGGTGAAAGGCAACCGGAGCGGAACATTTCTGCCACAAGTGGCACACGAAACCGGCTGGACCAAAGAAGAACTACTGGGGCATTGCGCCCGCGACAAAGCCGGAATTGGCTGGAACGGCTGGAAAGATGCCGACCTGTTTATCTACGAGGCGCTTGTTTTTGGTGAACGCGAAATGAAAGACCCCGGGAAATGAACACTGCCTACCCGCTTTTTCCTGTTACAGTGCTCACACTGTTTGCCTGGCTGGTCACCCGGCTTTTTGCTTTCTGGGAGATTTTTCCGATGAAAACCCACCGCAAATTCTGGAATTACCTGTTGCTGGTCACTTTTCTTGTTTCCGGTTTACTGGGATTGCTCAGCGTGGTGAAAGTAAATTATAAACTCGAAATTCCGGGTTACGAAAACTATCTGAAATGGCACGTTTCGTTTGGGATTGCGATGGTCATTATTTCCTTTTTGCATCTTTCGTGGCACCTGAAATATTACTTCAGTTTTTCAAAAGAAAAAAATCAACCCAAAAAAGAAATTCAACCTGTGATTCCTGAATCTGAAAATTTACATCTGAAAGTTTTACTCTTTTTGCTGGGTTTTTCCACCCTCATCACACAGGTGGTTTTTATCCGTGAATTTGTTACGGTCTTGTCGGGTAACGAACTGGTTACCGGCATTGTTTTGTCGGGCTGGATGTTGCTCACCGGCTGGGGTGCGCTGGCTGGCAGCAAAACTGATTTTGGTAAATTCAGCATCCGGCGGGGTTTTGTGATGCTGGCAGCCATTCCGGTGTTGGCAATGTTTTCGGTTTCATTGCTTTACTGGCTGAAAAAAATGTTGTTTCCGCCAGGTACCGAGGCAGGTTTGGATGCCACGCTCGTTTCGGTTTTCCTGTTGCTTTTCCCGGTTTGCTTTTTGTCGGGCTGGCTTTTTACCTGTTTTTCGGCCTTGTTTTCTGAATCGGGAAATAAAAACCTGACCGGAAAATCGTATGCTTTTGAATCGGTCGGCAGCCTTGCCGGCGGACTTCTTTTCGGAATTTTGACTGGCCGGTATTTCGACACTTTTGCTAATCTGACGATTGTTGCAGCATTTGTTCTGATCACCGCATTTTTTCTTTTGACAACTGAACTGAAAATCATCCGGTTCGCTTTTCCGGTTGTTGCTCTTTTTCTGGTGGGTTTTATCATTATTGCAAACCCCGACAGACAATTAAAAAAGATGTTGTACCCCAACCAGGAAATCGTTGAAAACAGGGTGACACGGTACGGAAACCTTATGGTTACAGAGCAGGCCGGACAGCAGAATGTTTATGAAAACAACGATTTGCTGTTTTATACGCATAATTTGATGCAGAACGAAGAAGCAGTTCATTTTGCGATGGTGCAACATAAAAATCCCAAAAGTGTTTTGCTGGTTTCCGGCGCAATTGCGGGGATGATTCCGGAGATAAAGAAATATAATGTCGATAAAATCACCTGTCTCGAAATCAATCATGAAATATTTAAAGCATTCAAAAGTTTTACCGATTCTGTTTCGAAAGATCAGAAAGTGAAGATTGTGAATGCCGATATTCGGTCTTTTATTGGCCGGTCGAAAGAACAATTTGACGTGATTTTGATGAATCTGCCGCCACCTTCCACCCTCGGAATGAACCGCTTTTACACGAAAGGATTTTTTGAAATACTGAAAAAAAGCTGTAATGAAAATACTGTGATTTGCACCGGATTGCCATCAACCGCTAATTATGCCGAAGGTAACGCGCTTGCATTGAATGCCTCGTTGTGGAAAACGCTCGGAACGGGTTTTCAGAAACGGCTCTTTTTACCCGGTGAACGAAATTATTTTCTGGCTTCTGATGGAAATTTGTCGCCCCAAATTGCTGAACTCATGGGCAGTCGCGGAATTGAAAATGAATATGTCAATCAGTTTTATATCGATGACGCTTTGCTGGCACAGCGCAGCGAATCGATGGTTTCCCGGTTTTCAGAAACAGTGCAGATCAACGAAGATTTCAGGCCTGTCATGTTTATCAGCCAGGTGGAGCACTGGCTCAGTATTTTCGGAGGAAAACTGAAATGGCTGGTTATTGTTCCGGTTCTGCTTTTTGCGGCCGGTTTTCTGAAACAGGACCGGATTACGACCGGACTTTACACAGCCGGATTTACGGCAGCTTCACTCGAAGTGATTTTGTTGCTGGCCTACCAGGTTTGGTTTGGCAGTATTTATCTCGAAACTTCCTTGTTTTTTGCGGTTTTTATGGCCGGTCTGGCGGTGGGAAGTTATATTGAAATGGGAGTGCTGAAAAATCTTATAAAACGATATTATCTTTTTCAATTTGCACTGGCCCTGCTGGCTCTGGTTTTGCCTGTTTTGCTGGCAGTCACGGCAAAAATTACAGTTTGGGAAATACCTGCGCGATTCTTGTTTTTCCTGTTGGTTTTTGCTGTGGCTTTTGTGGTGGGAAACGAGTTTCAGTTGGCGGCAAAGCTGCAGAATTCCGGATTCGGTCAGATTTCAGGACGAAGTTACAGCATCGATCTGGCAGGTTCGGCTTTGGGTGCATTTATCACAGTTATCATATTATTGCCGCTGACTGGCCTGGTTTTTACAAGCCTGTTTTTGGCGGGGTTGAATATTTTCAGCGGGTTGCTGGCCTTTTCAGCCCGAAAACAATTTTGAATGTGCAATCGTAATGAAGATTGATTGGAACGAATAATTATTTAAAACTTTGTGTACTCTGTGTCTTCTCTGTGGGACTCTGTGTAATTTATTGTTTCACAGAGATACACCAAGAAGACACGAAGGACCACCGAGTAAAAAGAATCACAAAATGGATAAACGTCAATTTTTAAAAACGATGGCTTTCGGGACGGGCGGGTTTTGTTTTTGTAATCCGGGAAATATTGCAGCCGCTGTTTTGTCCGCACCGGAAGTGGGGAAAAAGTGGACAAAAGAAGCGCTGTTTTACACTACAACTCCCAAAGGAATCCGCTGCCTGATTTGTCCGAACGAATGTGACATTAAGGAAGGTGAGGCAGGTGACTGCCACAACCGAATCAATAAAAACGGGAAACTGTATTCCATTGCTTACGGAAATCCCTGTGCCATTCACATCGACCCGATCGAAAAAAAGCCGCTCAACCATTTTTTCCCTGGCAGCAAAGCTTTTTCAATTGCCACTGCAGGTTGTAACCTGGCTTGTCTGAACTGCCAGAATTGGTCCATTTCGCAGAAAAGCCCCACAGAAACAAAAAATTACGACCTGATGCCCGATAAAGTGGTGGAAAGCTGTATCGAAAACAAATGCGAATCGATTGCCTACACCTATTCCGAACCCATCACTTTTTACGAATACACCCACGACACCTCAGTATTGGCGCGGCAGGCAGGCATCAAAAATGTGCTGGTCTCGGCGGGTTATATCAACAAAGAACCGTTACTGAAATTCTGCAAAGTGACCGACGCTGCCAACATCGACCTGAAATCTTTCAGCGATGAAATCTATTTGAAACTGAATGCCGGTAAACTGCAACCCATTCTCGATACACTGATAACCCTGAAAAAAGAAGGTGTCTGGCTCGAAATCACCAACCTGGTGGTTCCATCGTGGACCGACGACCTTGAAATGATTAAAAAAATGTGCGGCTGGCTGGCTAAAAACGGGTTTACCGAAACACCGCTCCATTTCAGTCGTTTTCAGCCTTTGTACAAACTCACCCAATTGCCGCCCACACCTGTGAATATTTTAATGGCTGCCCGTGATATTGCTGTTAAAGAAGGATTGAAATATGTTTATGTGGGCAATGTCCCTGGTGCCGGAAACGAAAATACGCTGTGCCCGAAATGCAGTAAACTGTTGGTTGAACGCCGCGGATATTCCATCATTCAAAACAACCTTTCCAAAGGGAAATGCAATTTTTGCCAGTCGCCGGTGGCCGGGGTCTGGCAAAACTAGATATATTGGACGATTACGTTAGCCACACATAAATTGTAATTGTAATCAGCGATAATAGCGCCAAATGCAACCTCCAATCGGTAATTCCTTCAAATTTTGCAATCCCTTTGGAATAGTTGATGGTGGTTTTTTCCAGTTTTTCAGGTGCTGTTTTCTCAGTAAATGCCGAAACTGCAAACAAAACACCAGTAATCAATATTACAGCCCACAAACCACGATATCCAAAATTGAGTGTCAGCGGATGGTGAAGGAAAGGAAACAGTTGTTTGCCGGTTTCGGGACCAAGCAATTGATCGGTAACGAATAAAGTAGCCAGAATAACTCCGACCAAAACCGAAACAGCAGCACCTTTAAAAGTTACTTTTTTACTGATGATTCCGAAGAAAATAGCCGGAAAGACCGGGATAACAAGATATGCCGAAATGGTTTGCAGGTATTTGTATAACCCTTCCTCGTTTTTATAGACAAGGTAAGCTGCTCCAAAACCAAGCAATGTAACCAGTATGATGATAAAACGCCCAAGGGTTACTTGTTTCTTTTCGTTTATGTTGGGTTTAAACTCGACAATAAAGTCGCGTACAACGAGAGTTGAAACCGAATTGAGCACGGCAATCAGCGAGGTGATTAATGCAGCCATCAGCGAGGCAAGGAGCAAGCCCCGCAGACCTGACGGAAGAAGTTTGTTCAGTAACAACACAAAAGTTTGTTTGGTTTCTTCGCCTTGTAACTCGTTGGGGAAAAGGGCAAAGGCAATAACACCCGGGAGGGCAAAAATAAACAGCGGCAGGAGTTTGAGCAAAGTGGCAAACATGGCTCCCCAGCGGGCATGTTTCAGGTCTTTGGCAGCCAATGCACGCTGAACATTCACCTGATCGATTCCCCAGTAAAAAATTCCGGCATAAAATGCGGTTGCGAGAATTCCCCAGAATGGATAAACCGGGTCGTCGTAAGGTTTGGCAATGGTCATCCTATCAGGAACCGTGTTCACGAGGTTTTCCCATCCGCCTATTTTATCAAGACCAATAAATAACATCACTGATGCACCTATAATCATGATAATTACCTGGATTGCATCGGTGTAAGCAACGGCAGTAAAACCACCAATAATGGTGAAAATGGCCACGGCTATTCCGATAAAAATAACGGTTGTCATCACATTCCAGCCTAAAATTCCATTCAGCACCAGCGCACCTGCAAACAGGGTAAATGCAAGTTTTGTCATCACACTGATCACGAGCATTAATCCCGAGAAAAAAGTCCGGGCTCTGCGATTATAACGGATTTCAAGAAATTCAGGAATCGTATAAATCTTGTTTTTAATGTAATAAGGGAAAAGTATGGCGCAGGCAAAACCCAGTGTGATGGCGGTTGTCAGTTCCACCGAACCAGCCGAAAGTCCGTATCGGTATGAATCGCCTGAAAGGCCTACCAGATGCTCGGCCCCAATGTTGGTGGCAAAAATAGAAGCTCCCACCACCGGCCATTTTATCGATCGTCCACCCAGGAAAAAGTTGGTACTGTTTTGCCCCGCGTTTTTTCGCCAGGCCATGTACAATCCGAATGAAAGACTGCCACCAATTACAACAGCAAAAATGAGCCAGTCGGTTAAGGTTAATGTCAGAGCCATAGTTTAGTTTGATTAATTTCTGATTGGTTCGATTTTAAAGTTTCGCAGCAATTTTGTCCATTCGTTCAATGCTTTGCACCATCGAGCGAACTGTATGATAGTTGATTTTCCAGGAGTGGCCCATGTGAGTCCAGATGGGTTCTCCATGCCGGGTGAGCAGCGGGAACCACTCGCCAACGCCTTTGTTAATTACTTTGTCGAATACAAACCTGTGTACATTTTTATAGGCATCCCAGTATTTTTCATCGCCAAAAAGCAGGCAGGCATCCAGCAACCCAATTAAAACTTCGGCTTGTTGCCAGAACTCTTTTTCCTTATCGTAAACACCACCCGAATGTGGTCCTTCCACATAAACACCGCCAAATTCAGTGTCGATCCCGTTGTCAACGGTGTGGTCAAAAATAATTCTGAATGTTTCAGCATAAACTTCAGGCTTTATATTCAGAACGTCAAGCGCATGAATGAGCAGCCAGGCAAATTCAGCATTGTGACCGTAGCAGGTATTGTCAGTGGCGTTTCCTTTTTGTCCTTCTTCCGAAAAACGGTCCCATCCCCAAATGATATCGAATTTAATTTGTGGTGCGATACTCCAGTCTTTGTAAAACTGCGGGATTCCGGTTTTATATACCGGGTGGTTGATTCGGTTCAGCAGCAAATCAATGTCTTCGAGCAGTTTGCGGCGGTGAACTTCTTCTCCTGAACATGCATACAAGGAAGTTAAAGCTTCCATCAGGTGCATGTGCACATCAAGGGTTTTGCGGTCGCCCCCTTGTGAACCGGGACCTGCCAGTACCCAGTCGCGGCTGAACATTTCAAAATATCCGCCATAATAAGTGTCGGTACAATATTTCTGCACCAAATCAAAAGTTTTACGGGCATATTCAATCCCTCTCGGGTCGCCTGTCGCCAGTGTGTACTCGCTCAGCGAGTAAATGGCGAAGCTATGTCCGTACAATATTTTTTTATCAATTTTTATTTCCCCTTTCCGGTCCATCATCCAGTAAAATCCGCCGTGCTCATTATCCCACATTTTGTTGATGATAAAATCGGCCCCGTGTTTTGCCAGTCCGGCCAGCTCGCCATTTCCATAACCTGCACGATGCGCCGAGGAAACTGTATAAAGACAACGGGTTTGCGCAATCAGCGATTTTTCGTCTTCGCCTGTATCATGGCCATTCACATCAAAGTGAGTGATGTATCCTCCGTTTTTTTCATCTTTCATTCTTTCAACCCAAAAAGGAAGCAGTTCTGTTGTGAGGTGTTCAAGTGCTTCCTGACGAAAGCTTAGTAATTCGGATCTGTTCATTGAAAATGGATATATTATTCTGTAATTATTAATTTTTAAAAGGAATTGAAATTAAGGATTTAAATTGGGTTTGTCAATCAATAATATTGTCTGAAAAACATGGATTTTTGAAATTTAAAGGATGAAAACCAGGAGGGATAAGATTTTAACCAACAAAAATCTTCAATTGAATGTATTTGGTAAAGTTTTTGTTTTCGAGTGGTAAAATGTCTGGCCGGCGTTCATTGAGAAGGATCCTGAAACCTTGATTACAAGAGTTTCGCACTGTTTTTTAAATCAAATTGAATTTGGTTTGATTTTGACAATTATTTTTTATCTTTAGACCCCGTTTTTAAGGATAAAAAATCGAACAAAAACTATAAAAAACATCTAAAAATGGAATTAAAGAAAACACCAAAAGCAGATCTTGAAAACAAGAAACAATTGTATTTCATGATCGGGCTTGTGATCGCGTTAGGTATAACGCTGGTCGGGTTCGAATGGACCACAAAGCCCAGCAAAGCCTCTTCACTGGGTGCGGTGAGTGCGGTTACTGTTGAAGAAGAAATTATTCCGGTAACACGCGAGCAGGAAGTAAAACCACCGCCACCACCGCCACCAAAAGTTATTGAGGTTTTAAACATTGTTGATGACAATGTTAAAATTGATGATGAGCTTCATATTGAAGATTCGGAGGCTGATGATAAAACACTGATTGATGTTGCCCCGATAATTTCAGCCCCGAAGGAGGAAGAAGAAGAAACAGCAGAAGTTTTCTATATCGTGGAAGATATGCCTGAATTCCCTGGAGGTGAAGCTGCACTTCGCGCATTCATTGCCCAGGCTATCAAATATCCTGTAATTGCCCAGGAAAACGGTATTCAGGGAAAAGTTTATGTAACCTTTGTTGTAGGGAAAGATGGTTCTGTAAGCAATGCAACCATTGCACGTGGAGTTGACCCATCACTCGACAAAGAAGCCCTTCGTGTTGTAAACTCGCTTCCAAAATGGAAACCCGGGAAACAACGTGGTAAACCGGTTAACGTATCGTACACTGTTCCAATTAACTTTGTATTGCAGTAAACGATTAAAACAATATTTTTGCACTCCTGGTCCGTTTACGGGCCAGGAGTTTTTTTTTGAATACATTGGATAATGATTGAAACATCAACTAATATTGAAAAAGTAGTACTGGTTGGGCTGATTAACAGCAACCAGAATGAGAAAAAAGCCATGGAGTATCTTGATGAACTTGAATTTCTGACAGATACTGCCGGTGCGGTTGTACTGAAGAAATTCACTCAGAAACTGGAAACAAAGAATTCAGCCACCTTTGTAGGTTCGGGGAAGCTCCAGGAGATTGGAGAATACATTAAAATGATGGAAGTTGATACGGTAATTTTCGATGACGAACTCACCCCAACACAACTTCGTAACATCGAAAGAACGCTGGAATGTAAAGTACTCGACCGTACAAACCTTATTCTCGATATTTTTGCAAAACGTGCACAAACTGCCCATGCAAAAACCCAGGTTGAGCTTGCCCAATATCAATATCTGCTGCCACGGTTAACAAGAATGTGGACACACCTCGAACGCCAGCGCGGTGGAATAGGGATGCGAGGGCCCGGTGAAACGCAGATAGAGACTGACCGCCGTATTATTCTCGATAAAATTGCGCTGCTAAAGGAAAAGCTGAAAAAGATTGATATGCAGAAATCGGTTCAGCGTAAAAACCGTGGAAAACTTGTCAGGGTTGCCCTGGTTGGTTACACAAATGTGGGCAAATCAACCATTATGAACCTGATCTCGAAGTCGGAGGTGTTTGCCGAAAACAAGCTTTTTGCAACATTGGATACCACTGTAAGAAAAGTGGTGGTTGCCAACCTGCCATTTCTGCTCACCGATACAGTTGGGTTTATCAGAAAATTGCCCCACGGTTTGGTTGAATCATTCAAATCAACACTCGACGAAGTGCGTGAAGCCGATATTTTATTGCATGTTGTCGATATTTCACACCCCGGGTTTGAAGAGCAGATCGCCACAGTTCAGAATACTTTGCAGGAAATCAATGCCAGCGACAAGACAACGATTTATGTCTTTAATAAAATTGATGCATTTACTTTTGTTGAAAAGGAGGAAGATGATTTAAGCCCGAGAACCAAAGAAAACTTTTCGCTTGAAGACTGGAAAAACTCCTGGATGGGAAAACATAATACACCTTCGGTATTCATATCAGCAAAAGAAAAAGAGAATATCGAAGACTTTAAAAACCTTGTTTATGATAAAGTGAAGGAATTACATTCACAACGTTTTCCATATAACGATTTTTTGTATAGTACTGATTGGGAAGATATTGAAGATGAGGAATAAATTAAAAAAGGAGAAGTTTTGCTTCTCCTTTTTTTGTGGGCCCAGCTGGGCTTGAACCAGCGACCCCCTGATTATGAGTCAGGTGCTGCTAACCAACTGAGCTATGGGCCCCTGAAAGTTTAAAGTTGAAAGTTCAGCGTTTAAAGTCCTGAACCAACCTGAAATTTTCGGAGTGCAATTTTACAACTTTGGCACAACATACACAAATAAAAAATCTGAATTTATGGGAATATCAATTATTACAGGTCATTTTATCCCAAAAATTCATTCTGATAAATTTTGGGCTACATTTGTGGAATCATCAATTGATCTTTTCTGAGGAAGATTTTTTGGTTATAAAGAAGGGTGGAGAGATCGGGCTCACAGAAACCCTGGCAACCGTCCGGAAGCAAACGGAGAAGGTGCCAATACCCGGCCGGAAACGGAATTATAATTTAAATCTGAAAAATGTCGAAAATTAAAACGTACGAAGAAATTAACCGGAAACTGAAATCCGGCGAGGCAGTTGTTTTGACTGCCGAGGAAGTGGCCAAAATGGCAAAGGAGGCCACTCCCGAAGAAATTGCCGAAAAAGTGGATGTGGTAACCACTGCAACTTTCGGGGCCATGTGTTCATCGGGTGCCATCATCAATTTTGGACACGCCAGTCCGCCCATTCGCATGGAAAAAATCAGGCTGAACGGAGTTCCCTGTTACGAAGGACTGGCTGCCGTTGATTCTTACATTGGGGCAACTGCCTGCGATCCGGATAACCCATCTTATGGTGGTGCGCATGTTATTCAGGATTTGCTGGAAGGAAAAGATGTGGTGCTGGAAGCCTGGGCGAAAGGAACCGATTGCTACCCGAGAAAACACATCAAAACCAAAATCAATATTGAAACCATCAATGAATTTGTACTTTTCAATCCGCGAAATGCTTACCAGAACTATAATGTGGCGGTAAACACCACCAAACGGATGATTCATACTTATATGGGAACTTTGTTGCCCAACATGCGAAACGCAACCTATTCCACTTCGGGCGAACTAAGTCCGCTTTTAAATGATCCCGAATTCCGGACGATTGGAATTGGTACCCGGATATTTTTAGGTGGGGCACAAGGTTTTGTGGTTTGGCCGGGGACACAGTTTAATACCTCGAAACCCAAAAATGAGTTTGGAATTCCGGTTTCAAACGCGGCCACCATCGCGGTGATGGGAAACCTGAAAGAGATGTCGCCGGATTATATTCAGGCGGCTTATTTTGAAAAATACGGCGTGAGCCTTTTTGTAGGCATCGGCATTCCAATTCCCATTTTAGATGCTGATATGGCCAAACGTGTTTCCATTAATAACAGTCAGATCGAAACTTCGGTACTTGATTATGGGTCACCGGGAACACCTAAATTGGGGCAGGTTACTTACGAAGAACTGCGTTCGGGATTTATAAAAATAGATGGGAAAAAGGTGAGGACGGCACCGGTTTCGAGCCTGGCAAAAGCACGCAAAATAGCTGACGAATTGAAAGATTGGTTGCTGAAAGGTGAATTCGAGGTAACCAAACCGATACAGATTTTCCCCAAAAATACCGCATTAAAAGGATTGAAAGAAACGGAGGTGGACAATGATTAAAAAAAGATACATCCTCAATTTCCCGCCCGACAGTGGCGACAAACCTTTCAGCTATCATCTTGTAAAAGACTATGATATCAGGATTAATATTCTGAAAGCTGAGGTTTATCCGGGCAAACGCGGCAGTTTGCTGCTCGAACTGCAGGGTAAAAAAGAGAACATCGAAAATGGGGTTGAATACCTGCGGAAACAAAACATTGTTTGCGAATCGCTGGATAAACGCATTCATTTTAACGAGGAAAAATGCATCGATTGTGGTAACTGTACCGCAGTTTGTTTTGCCGGTGCACTGACAATGAACCACGAAACCTGGAAACTTGAATTCGATAAAAGTCAGTGTGTGGTTTGCGAACTTTGTATTCCTGCCTGTCCGTTACACCTTTTCGAAATTGATTTCAGATGAATGTTGACTGGAGTAAATTATTGCCCAAGGAAAAATTTGTGGAACGTACTTATCGTTCACAGTTTAATTCCGAAAGGTTCAGTTCGTTTGAAGTAAAATACAAGGAAACTGATCTGTGGATTGGTGTTGATCCGGGGTCGTTTAAACCCGAAATGGAGGAACTTGTTTTGCAGAAAATTACCAGTCTGCGCAACCAGTTTGACCAGTACATTGCAAAAGAACCGATGTACAGAAAAAGCCTGCAACCTTTTCAACCATCCGAATTTGCACCGGCTGAGGCCATTGAAATGGCTGAAGCCGCCACAAAAGCCGGGATTGGCCCGATGTCGGCAGTAGCCGGACTTTTTGCACGCGAAGCTGGCAAAGTTCTCACTGAAAAATTTCAAATAAATGAATTGCTGGTGGAAAACGGGGGAGATATTTTTGCGATGCTGAAAAACGAACTGATTTTATCGGTTTTTGCAGGTGAATCACCTCTTTCAGAAAGAATCGGAATGATTATTCCAGCCGGGTTCAAAAATCTCGGAATCTGTACATCAGCCGGGAAAGTAGGACCATCTGTGAGTTTCGGAAAAGCTGACGCTGTGATGGTGATTTGCGAAGATGTTGTTTTAGCAGATGCCTATGCAACAGCTTTCGGCAACAAAGTAAAAACACCCGCCAGTGTTGAGAAAGTTATCAGCCAGGCCGAGAACATTCCTGAACTTCTTTCGTTGTTAATTATTTGCGACGACAAAATTGGAATCAGAGGAGATTTTGAGATAAAGATTTTGAAATGATTCAACACAAAGTCACCAGGACACAAAGAATCATTGTGTCTTTGAGTCTTTGTGTTAAAAAAAGATACAATGAACATTAAAAAAGACATACGAACCGAACTGAAAACCCGGGTGTTGGTGATGGATGGTGCAATGGGGTCGCTGATTCAGGAGTACAAACTGACGGAGGCTGATTATCACGGTCAGCGGCTGAAGGATTTTCCATTCGACCAGAAAGGGAACAACGATATCCTTTCGCTGACGCATCCTGAGATTATAAGGGAGATTCACCGAAGATATCTCGAAGCTGGTGCCGACATTATTTTAACCAATACCTTTAACGCCACCCGCATTTCTCAGGCCGATTATCATACCGGGGAGTTCGTGTATGAAATGAACAAGGCTTCGGCAGAAATTGCCGTTGCAGAAGCACAAAAGTTTACAGATGAAAATCCGGCAAAACCGAGGTTTGTGGCAGGGAGTCTCGGTCCTACCAACAAAACGCTTTCGCTTTCGCCCGATGTAAACGATCCGGGTTATCGTGCCGTTAATTTCGATGAGGTAAAAACAGCATACCGTGAACAGGTGGAAGGATTGCTGGATGGGGGAGTGGATTTGATTCTGGTTGAAACCATTTTTGACACGCTGAATGCCAAAGCAGCACTTTTTGCTGTTGAAGAAGCGCTGGAAGCCAGAAATATCAGGCTTCCGCTAATGGTTTCCGGTACCATAACCGACGCCAGCGGACGAACATTGTCAGGGCAGACCCTGGAAGCTTTTCTGAATTCGGTTTCACACATCGATTTGCTGAGTATCGGGCTGAACTGCTCTCTGGGGGCCACGGAATTACGGCCTTATGTAAAAGAACTTTCGCAAAAGGCGCCGTTTTTTATCAGTGCGCATCCCAACGCCGGGCTCCCCAACCAGTTTGGTCAGTACGACGAAACGCCCGAAATCATGGCCGCCCATATCAAAGATTATCTTGATAATTCTTTTGTCAATATCATCGGCGGATGTTGCGGAACCACGCCCGGCCATATTCATGCATTTGCTGAAATTGCTGCCAAAGCAAAACCCCATCCTTTAAATATTATTGACCAGAATACCCGTTTGAGCGGGCTGGAACCCGTAACAATTACCGAAAACACCAACTTTGTAAACATTGGCGAACGCTGCAATGTGGCAGGTTCCAGGAAATTTGCCCGCTTAATTGCCGAAAAAAAATACGAGGAAGCACTTGCTATTGCCCGCGCCCAAGTTGAAGAAGGCGCGCAGGTGATTGATGTCAACTTCGATGATGCCATGTTGGATGCCGAAAAGGAAATGGTAACTTTTCTGAACCTTTTAATGGCCGAACCCGATATTGCCCGGTTACCGGTGATGATCGATTCGTCGAAATGGAACGTGATTGAAGCGGGATTGAAATGTCTGCAGGGAAAGGCAATTGTCAACTCGATCAGTTTGAAAGAAGGTGAGGAAG
This sequence comes from Prolixibacteraceae bacterium, assembly GCA_029265875.1. Lineage (GTDB taxonomy): Bacteria > Bacteroidota > Bacteroidia > Bacteroidales > Prolixibacteraceae > Draconibacterium. The sequence continues at coordinate 11,095 of JAJUGS010000019.1, read as the reverse complement.
TTTTTATTCAGCAGGCCAAAAAAATCAAACGATACGGAGCGGCGGTTGTGGTGATGGCTTTCGACGAAAATGGCCAGGCCGACACGCTGGAAAGAAGAAAGGAAATCTGCAGCCGGGCTTACAAAATACTTACTGAAAAGGTCAATTTTCACCCACAGGACATCATTTTCGACCCGAATGTTTTGACCATCGGTACCGGGATGGAAGAACACAATGGTTATGCGGTCGATTTTTTTGATTCAGTGAGATGGATCAAACAAAACCTGCCACACGCCAAAACCAGTGGCGGAATCAGCAATGTTTCGTTCTCGTTCCGTGGAAATAACGTGGTTCGCGAAGCCATGCATTCGGTGTTTTTATTTCATGCCATCAAAGCCGGGCTCGACATGGGTATTGTGAATCCCGGAATGCTCCAGATTTACGACGAAATTCCGGCCGACCTGCTTGAAAAAGTGGAAGATCTGGTATTAAACCGAAGACCTGATGCCACAGAACGTTTGCTGAGTTTTGCCGAAACCCTGAAACCCGGTAACAACAAAGATGAGAAGGTGGACGAATGGCGGCAACTTCCACTGGAAAAAAGGATAGAACATGCGCTGGTAAAGGGATTGCCCGAATTTGTGGAGGAAGACATGGCCGAAGCCGTGCAGAAATATTCGCCGGCACTCAGTATTATCGAAGGCCCGCTGATGGACGGTATGAACGTGGTGGGTGAATTGTTTGGCGCCGGAAAAATGTTTTTGCCACAGGTTATCAAATCGGCCAGGGTAATGAAAAAGGCTGTGGCCTATTTACTTCCTTATATAGAAGAAGACAAGCTGAAAAACAATACCGTTGATAACCGGAAAAAAGTTTTGATGGCTACCGTAAAAGGTGATGTTCATGATATCGGGAAAAACATTGTGGGCGTCGTGCTGGCATGTAATAACTACGACATCATCGACCTGGGTGTGATGGTTCCCACCGAAAAAATACTCGACACAGCTATTGCCGAAAAAGTGGATGTAATTGGGTTGAGCGGTTTGATTACACCGTCGCTCGAAATTATGGTGGATATTGCCCGCGAAATGGAACACAGAAAAATGAATATTCCCGTGTTGATTGGCGGTGCCACCACCTCAAAAATTCACACAGCGGTAAAAATTGAACCGGAATATTCACAACCGGTCATTCATGTAAAAGATGCATCGCTGGCCGTAAATGTGGTGGCTAATCTGATCGCAAAAAACGAGGATTTTATCAGTTCGGTAAAAAATGAATATGAAGAAATCCGCTCTTTCCAGGGACAACGAAAAGCAAAAGAATACCTGACACTGGAACAGGCACGTGCCAACAAAAGCATTATTGACTGGAATAATACGCCCATTTACAAACCCAATTTTACCGGAGTAAAAAAGTTGATTGATTTCCCGTTGGAAGAACTGAGAAAATACATCGACTGGACTTTCTTTTTCCTCACCTGGGGATTGAAAGGCCATTATCCGCAAATTTTTACCGACGAACAACAGGGCGACGCAGCCCGGAAATTATTTGCCGAAGCCAACGAATTTCTGGATGAAATCATCGAAAGAAAGATGCTGCAGGCCAATGCTGTTGTGGGAATCTGGCCAGCCAATGCCGATGGCGACGATATTATTTTGTTTGAAGACGAAACCCGGCAAAAGGAAATTGGCAGGTTTTATCATTTAAGGCAGCAGGAAAGGAAAAAAGAAGGAACCTACAATCTTTGTTTATCCGATTTTGTGGCGCCACTTGAGTCGGGGAAAGCCGATTATTGCGGGGGTTTTGCCACCACTGCCGGTATCGGGATCGAAAAATGGAAAGACGAATTCAGAAAAGATAACAACGACTACAAGGCAATCATGCTCGAAGCGCTGGCCGACAGGCTCAGTGAGGCATTTGCAGAGTGGTTGCACCTCGAAGTCAGAAAAAATTACTGGGGATATGTTCCCGATGAAAATCTTTCGCTCGACGACCTGCTGAAAGTAAATTACCAGGGAATCAGACCGGCAATTGGTTACCCGGCTTGTCCGGAACATTCCGAAAAAAAGAATCTTTTCAACCTTTTAAAGGCTGAAGAAGTGGGGATTACATTGACCGAACATTTTGCGATGTACCCGAATGCTTCGGTTTCGGGTGAATATTTTGTCCATCCCGAGTCAAGATATTTCGGACTGGAAAAAGTAGGAAAAGATCAGGTTGTTGACTACGCACGGCGGAAAGGCGAAACCGTGGAGTTTATCGAAAAGTTTCTGCCCACAAACCTGAATTACAAGTAAAAAGACGGGAGACGGAAATCCGGGGTCGGGAGGCAGAAGAAAACAGGTAGTGAAAAGCGTTTAATTAAGCTGAATAACCTGACTGTTTTTGATGAAATTCCAGATTCAAAATTCAAACTTTATAATTCATACCGTTAATCGGGTTTGTTTGAAGGGGAATTCTGATTTAAGTGGGCGTTTTATTAGTTTTACACGAAATTTTAACATTGAAATTATGGCAAAAAAATCAGGTGGTATTGGAAGTAAAATCCTTTTCTTTCTGCTTGGAATGCTGGCGATGCTTGCTCTCGACATGATTTTTCATTTCAACAATTCGGTGAAAGACAAACTCGACGATGAGTTGAATAAAGCGCAGAAAAAAATTGAAGATGTGATTAAATAAAAGAAAATGAAGGTTATAGATATCATACAGAATGCCGGAAAAACAGTTTTTTCTTTTGAATTGTTACCTCCGCTGAAAGGAAATGACGCCGGCAAATTGTTTCAGACCATTGAGAGTTTGATTGAGTTTGATCCGAAATACATCAATATTACCACCCACCGCGATGAGGTGGAGTACAAGGAACAAAGCGATGGGACCATTGTAAAACGGACTGTCAGAAAACGGCCGGGAACAGTTGCTATTGCCGCTTCAATTCAGCATAAATATGGAATCCCGGTAGTTCCGCATATTTTGTGTGGGGGGTTTACCAAAAGTGAAACAGAACACGTTTTAATCGACCTGAATTTTCTGGGAATTAAAAATGTGTTGGCATTACGGGGTGACGGAATAAAAGGTCAGCACGTATTTCAGCCCGAGAAAAATGGTCACGCTAATGCAAACCAGTTGGTTACGCAGATTACCGATCTCAGAAAAGGGAAATATCTTGAAGAAGATCTGAAAAATAATGCTCCGCTTGATTTTTGCATTGGAGTAGCGGGTTATCCTGAAAAACACTTTGAAGCCCCGAATAGGGAGCAGGACCTGGTTTACCTGAAACAGAAAGTGGATGCCGGGGCTGATTACATTGTTACCCAGATGTTTTTTGACAACCAGGTTTATTACGATTTTGTGAAGAAATGTCGTGAGATCGGAATTACTGTTCCTATAATTCCCGGAATTAAACCCATTAACCTGCTCAACCAGTTAACAGTTTTACCCAAAATTTTCAGTATTGATATTCCACAGCAACTGGCAAAAGAACTTTCAAAATGCAAATCAAACGATGAGGCCGCCAGAGTAGGTACCGAATGGGCAATTGCCCAGGCAAAAGATTTGATTGCCAATAAAGTACCATCGTTGCATATTTATACCTACGGAGTTTCTGACAATGTTAAGGAAATTGTGAAGACAGTATTTTAAAGCCAGATATGAGATTTTGAGATTGGAGTAATGAGACAAAAAAGCGCCGGAAAGATACATTTTCCGGCGCTTTTTTATTTCTCCACTGGACAAGATCAGCAATAACTAATTTCCCATTTTTACCTGGCTGTTGATTTTGTCGTTTTCAGCCTGTTTATTCATTTTCAGCGAGTAAACCATCGCTTCAACCTGTTGCAGATAATTCCGTTTGTCTTTGCTGGGCGCGTAAACATATCCGAAAACAGAAACAATACGCTGATTTACAGCGTCCAGCTCATCCAATGCAATGTAGGGGCCGCCCATAAAATCATTTTCAAGAATCCATAAACCACGGGTTTCGGCTGCGTAATTTTTGTTGTGCTCAGTAATGGCAAAAAGTGCCGGGACGCGTTTTTCGGTTGTCATGTAACTTCCGGGCGCAGTGCTCGAGATATATCGTTTCAGAACGCTGTCGCGTTTGGCTGTAAGATAGCTTTCTGTGAAAGTTGAATCGGAAGTGTATGGAAAAGTATAAACAATAATCGCCTGAGAAATTTCAGGTGTTTCATATCTGAACCAGGCAAAGTTTTCATTCTGTATGGCAACAACAAATCCGGGAGGTACTTTCATTGTTACACCCAGGTTTTTGTCGAGAACGTTGTAAACAGCTTTTTCGTAATATTTTTCATAATTCCCTGTAATTCTTTTCTTTTCTGCATTCAGAAAATAGGATAGAATTTTGCCATTGTTTTCCGCAAAAAGTTTTTCAAACTGCTCCATATTTTGAGCACTGATTTCCACTACTGCCTGTGGATATGCCCAGGCATTGTCTTTTATCTGGACACCGGGATTTGTAACTGTTGATGAAACCGTAACCTGCAGAATATTCCGGTTCGACTTAAAAATATTTTTAAAAGCAACCGGCGGAATATTGATAATGTCAAACAATGGTTCTTCCTGTGGTAACCCGTGTTGAAACTGTCCGAAAGTTTCTTTAATCAGTTCGCCGGGTTTGCCTTTCCACGAATCTTCCGAAATTACCACCAACAAATCGTTGGCTTTGCCTGAAATATTGGTATGCAGTACCGGAGCATCCTTTTTGCACGACTGAAAAAGAAAGAATACAATGATGAATCCTGTGAGGGTACTCAGTAACCTTTTCATTTTTATTGATTTAAAAATTTCAACTGCTTTAACAAAAATCTTACCAAACCGATAAATAAAAATCCCGCTGCTGAATTATATCAGAAACGGGATTTTCAAATTTTATTAATTGACAATTATTTTTCTATTTTATCCTGATTAGTCTTGTTTTCAGCTTCATCTTCACCTTTGCTGGCGGCTTTGAATTCCCTCATTCCTTTACCAAGTCCTTTCATCAGTTCCGGAATTTTTCGACCACCAAAAAGCAAAAGTACAATTACCAGAATGACGATAACTTCCTGTGGTCCTACTATACCTGCTGTTATAAATAAATTCATATTATTAAATTAAAATTGGTTCACGTGCAAAAATAGAATTTTTTTCTTTCAGAATGTCCCGTTAATCATTTTTATTATATCGTTGGCATTGGCATACAGTACCAATGCCAGTAACAACACCATTCCGGCAATTTGTGCATATTCGAGAAATTTTTCTCCGGGTTTTCTGCCGGTGATAATCTCACCGATCAGGAACATCACATGGCCGCCATCGAGGGCAGGAATTGGTAAAAGGTTCATAATAGCCAGGATTATGGAAATAAACGCAGTCATGTTCCAGAATGAAAACCAGTCCCAGGTGCCGGGGAAAATACTGCCAATGGTGGCAAATCCACCCAGCGATTCGTAGGCTTTTGCTTCTTTGTTAAAGAAAAGCCTGAACTGCTTCAGGTAATCGGCAGTGGTTTGCATTCCTTTTTTGATGCCCGCCGGAATGGATTCGAAAAAACCATATTCGATTGTTTTATATTCAAAAATATCAGGATTGATATAAGCTGCATAAAAGCCGATTTTTCCTTCGGAGGATACCTGAACTACTTTTTCTATCGGTTGTCCGTTTCGGATCAGTTGTAATGTAATTGCCTGATCTTTTTTGGTTGCCAGGTAATCGGTAAATTCATCATAAAAGGCAAATTTCACACTGTCAACACTTACAAAAACATCCTCCTCTTCCAATCCGGCTTTTTGAGCCGGAGAATCTTTTCCCAGCTTTCCGACTTTTATTTCAAAAGGCCTTCGGGGGGCAATCATCGATTTGCTTTTTAACAGAATAGCCAAATCAGCATCGCTGATTTCCACATCCATTTTTTGCCCGTTTCTTTCAACCTGAACTGTTTTCGCGTTATCAAGAACGATGGTTGGCACGATGGAGGCGAAATTTTCAACCGGGTGATTGTCAATTCCCAGAATTTTATCGCCATTCTGAAAGCCGATTTGTTTGCCGGTTTCGCTCACTTCAATTCCATATCTGGCATTTTCGGTGGGCAAATACGATTCGCCCCAGGCAAACAAAACCCCGATATAAATAATCATTGCAAAAACAAAGTTCATCATCACCCCGCCAAGCATAATCAGCAAACGTTGCCAGGCTGTTTTCGACCTGAATTCCCAGGGCTGGGGAGGCAGTTTCATGGCCTCTTTGTCCATCGATTCGTCAATCATCCCCGAAATTTTCACATATCCGCCCAGTGGCAGCCATCCCACGCCATATTCGGTTTCTCCTTTTTGCACTTTAAAAAGCGAGAACCAGGGATCAAAAAACAGGTAAAACTTTTCGACACGGGTTTTGAATAACCGGGCAAACATAAAATGTCCGAATTCGTGCAAAATTACCAGTATCGAAAGACTTAAAACTAATTGAGCTGCTTTAACAAGTATTGTCTCCATTCAGTAATGTATTCGTATTTATTTATTGTTTTCTATCAACAACTTTGTAATGTTTCTTGTTTCCGAATTGGTTTGAATAAGATCATCCAATCCGGGTTTTTCAATCCAGTTTGCTTTTTCCATTGCTTTTTCGATGATTTCCGGCATTTGAAGGAAAGCGACTTTTTGGTTCAGAAAAGCATCAACCACAATTTCGTTGGCGGCATTCAAAACACAGGGCATATTGCCGCCTTTGCTGATTGCCTCGAAAGCAAGCGCAAGGTTACGAAAAATTTTTGGTTCAGGCTGTTCAAAAGTGAGTGTCGGATAATTGGCAAAACTGAACCGTGGAAAATTGTTTTTTAATCGCTCCGGAAATCCGAGTGCATATTGAATTGGCAATTTCATGTCGGGCAATCCCAATTGGGCTTTAATCGAACCATCTTCAAACTGAACCAGCGAATGTATGATTGACTGAGGATGGATCACCACTTCAATTTTTGAAGAGGGGACACCAAAAAGCCAGCGGGCTTCAATCATTTCAAAACCCTTGTTCATTAAAGTGGCTGAATCGATGGTGATTTTTGCGCCCATTTCCCAGTTGGGATGGTTTAAGGCATTGTCAACTGTCACATTTTGAAGTTCTTTGATTGTTTTTCCCCGGAAAGGGCCTCCGGAGCAAGTGAGCAGTATTTTTTCAACCGGGTTCCTGAATTCGCCAGCCAGGCATTGAAAAATGGCTGAATGCTCAGAATCAACGGGCAAAATTTCAACCTGGTTTTCAAGGGCTGCCCGGGTGATAATTTCTCCGGCAACCACCAGTGTTTCCTTGTTGGCCAGCGCAATGTTTTTTTTCGCTTTTATGGCATTGTAGGTGGGTAACAATCCCGAGTAACCCACCATAGCGGTTAAAACCATGTCGATGGTGTCCATCTGAACAACCTGGTTCAGGGCGTCGGCGCCGGCGAAAACTTTTACATCTTCATTTTTTAATGCCCCCGAAACATATTCATATTTTTCAGGATTGGCGATTACCACCACATTGGGCTGAAATTTCTTCGCCTGGGCAATCAGTAAATCGACATTATTATTGGCTGTCAGAACTTCAACTTCAAATCTATCAGGATTTTGTTCAATCACCTCCAGTGCCTGTTTGCCAATCGACCCGGTGGAACCCAAAATAGCAATGCGTTTTTTCATCTGAACAAATTATTGAAGTTTCTGATTAGTTGTCGGTTGTGCTTGTTCTCTTTCATCTGCATTTTCACCCGATGGAACTCACATATAATTTGTTCATCGTTATTTGTGTCTTTCTGCAAACATGTTCGTTTCATGTGGTTAAAAATTGATATATTGTTGAGGATCAACCGGATTTCCACGGTGCCATAGTTCGAGATGCAAATGGGGGCCGCTCGTGAATTCACCCGAATTTCCGATGATGGCCACCGGTTCCCCGGCTTTTACGCGATCCCCAATGGCTTTCAGCAACTCGGCATTGTGCTTATATACTGAAATCAGGTCGGCTTCGTGCTGAATGTAAATAACATAGCCTGTTTCAAGTGTCCAACCTGAGAAAATAACTGTACCATCAAGGACAGAACATATCCTCGCATTGGGCTCGCTCACTAAATCAACCCCGTAATGTTGAGAAGCTGAATTAAACGGATTGGTAACAATTCCTTTGAGCGGGACAAAAAAGTGCATCTGGCTCAGTTCTTTTCGCGTGGTATTGTTTCCCCTGATCGAAACATTGGTTTGTTCGGCCAGCAGTTCATCCTCAAAAACAGAATCGTGGTTGTAGTTGTTAAACTTCACATTTAACAGTTGCCTGGCAGAATCATTGCCTGAAACCGTATCAACAGGTACATTCCCTGAAACAACCGCTTTGATACTTTCGAAAAATGCATCGCGTTTGCCCAGTTCAACTTCAAGTGAATCAATTTTTATCGCGTTATTTACAATCATTTGTCTTTGCTCAGCATCCGGATATCCCGGGATGTATTCGCGCAAGGGCGTGGCGGCAATCAAAAAAGTAACAAGCACTACAATTATTGAAGAGGCAATTGCCACGGCGGCAAAAACCTTCAGCCGGGTTAACTTAATGCTGAATACCGACTGAAAAGTGGAGTCATTGAAAATAGTCAGCCTGTACTGGTTTTTCAGCTTGTTTAAAATTCGTTGAATAAATTCTCTCACACCTGTTTTTTTATTGCGGATGCAAATTTAGAAAGAAATGACAAACTACATGGTTATTTACAGATTTTTAACCACTTAAGAGTATATAACCCGATGATTTGCAGATTTTTATTTGTTCTGAAGAAATCTGAAATACTTTGTAATGTTTTTTTGATGAGATCAACTAATTGATTGCTTGATGAAATTTATCCAGGCTAAACCAGTTTCAATTACAGACTAATATCACAAAAGTTTGAAAATTGAAAAATTATATTTGCACGATTCAAAAAAAGATTGAAAGAATGAGAAAAATCTATCTGGCAATATTTGCCACCGTATTATTTTATGGATGGGCCTCGGCCGATGAAGGTATGTGGCTTCCTTCGCTTGTCCACAAGCTGAATATCAATGACATGAAAAAACTTGGGCTTGAACTGAGCGCCGAGCAGATTTACAGTATCAATCACTCAAGTTTGAAAGATGCAGTAGTGGCACTCGACCGCGGTTCCTGCACGGCCGAACTTGTTTCTGATGAAGGACTGCTGTTAACCAATCATCATTGTGGTTATGGCGAGATTCAGAAACATTCAAGTGTTGAACACGATTATCTCAGGGATGGATTCTGGGCGATGACAAGGGATGAAGAATTGCCCAACCCGGGAAAAACAGTTACATTTTTGATAAGTGTGGAAGAGGTTACTGACCAGGTACTGGCTGGTATCACCGATAAGACTACCGACGAGGAAAGGAACAGAAAAATCCGCGAAGCTTCGGCTGAACTTGAAAAAAAGGCAAAGGGAGACACCCATTACGAAACTTATGTCCGCAGTTTCTTCAACTCTAATAAATATTACCTGTTTGTAGTCGAAACTTTTAAAGATATCCGCCTGGTAGGTGCACCACCACAGTCGCTCGGAAAATTCGGCGGCGATACTGATAACTGGATGTGGCCGCGCCATACCAACGATTTCTCAATGTTCCGCATCTATTGTGGCCCCGATGGAAAACCTGCAGAATACTCAAAAAACAATGTTCCTTACAAACCAAAACATTTTTTACCCGTTTCGCTGAAAGGTGTTGAAGAAGGCGATTTTGCCATGGTGATGGGCTATCCTGGCCGCACTACCCGTTACGAAACTTCTTTTGGTGTAAAAAATACAATGGAAGTTACCAACAAAGTGCGCATCGACGTACGCGAAAAACTGCTCAATATCTGGGGCGATTACATGAGTACAAGCCAAAAGGCACGCATCCAATATGCATCGAAATATGCACGCAGTTCAAATTATTACAAATACAGTATCGGCCAAAATAAGGCACTCGAAAGACTGAAAACACTTGATAAAAAAGTGGCCATTGAAAAGGAATTTACCGAATGGGTGAAAGCCAATGCGGAACGTACTGAAAAATATGGCAGCGCACTTTCAATGATTGAAAACTCGTTTAAAGACAAAGAACTGGATGTTGCCAGATCGTACATGCGCGAAGCACTCCTTTCGGGACCTGAACTGATTATGTATGCTTATCGGGCACAGGCTTTAAAGGAAATGCTTGAAAAGCCGGAAGAAAACAAGGAGAAAATCGACAGATTGGTTGCTTCGTTAAAAGCCACAATGGACGACTATTTCAAAGATTATGATGCTGCCACCGACCAAAAAGTAATTGCGACCCTGTTTAAATTATATGCCGAAAGAAACAGACAACAATACCAGCCGGCATTTTATACAACCATTCAGAAAAAGTATAAAGGCGATTATTCCAAATTTGCCAAAGCATTGTTTGAGAACACAGTTTTTGACAGCAAAGAAGAACTGACAGCGTTTCTGGAAAAACCAAATCTGAAAGCACTCAAAAAAGACATGGCATTAAACATTGCTGCCGATATTTTTGCAGAATACAAGGAATTAAACGAGAAAAGCGCTGAAAGCCAGAAGCTGAAAACCACCGGCGACAGGCTTTTCCTTGCTGGATTAATGGAGATGCAGCCCAACCATATTTTTTATCCCGATGCCAACTCAACCATGCGATTAACCTACGGACAGGTGCTCGATTTTGAACCACGCGATGGTGTTATTTATAAATACTACACAACCGCTAATGGTTATATTGAAAAGGCCATTCCGGGCGACGATGAATTTGATGTTCCTGAAAAAATGACCCAGCTTTTAGTCGAAAAGGACTATCGCAGGTATGCCGATAAAAACGGCGAACTGAGAGCTTGTTTTATCACCAATAATGACATTACCGGCGGAAATTCAGGCAGTCCGGTTATCAACGCAAAAGGTGAACTGATTGGCATTGCGTTCGACAGCAACTGGGAAGGTGTGAGTGGCGACATTGCTTTCGAACCCGATTTTCAGCGTTGTGTGAATGTCGATATCCGTTTTGTTCTTTGGGTGATTGATGTTTATGCGGGCGCAACCCACCTGGTTGACGAAATGAAAATTGTTCAGTAAAAAGTTCCCTTTGACTTT
>JAJUGS010000240.1 GCA_029265875.1 Prolixibacteraceae bacterium | reverse complement strand
CCGAGGGGCAAAAGCTCCATCGGCTTTTCAACCGGGTCAGTTGTTGTGCCTGCCACATCTGAAACAATTGATACTTCCTGGCTTGTCAGGGCGTTCAAAATACTTGACTTTCCTGTATTTCTGCGGCCAAAAATACCAATATGAAGGCGAAATGATTTTGGTGTTTTCATCAGCAAACGTTCTTTGGGAAAAGTACAAATAAGTCGGTAATCTGCCAATTAATGGCAATAAAAAAGGGCGCTGTCAGCGCCCTTTTCAACGTATAATCAACCGTTACTTTTTTTCCTGAGTTTTCTTTTCACTGCAACATGATTTGCCGGAAGCTGCACAGCTTTTCTTTTGGCTGTCGGTACAACCGGTTGAAGCTTTTGCATCAGCAGATTTTGCTTTGTCGGCACAACAGCCAGCAGTTGTGGTTGTTTCTTTCTTTGTATCTTTCTTTTTTTCATCATCAACTGCCGGAGTCATTAAGTCATCGCTGGCTTGCATAATAACAGCAGTTGAGGCTTTTGCAGTGGTCATCACTTTTGCCAATGCAGTGGATAACGAAATTCCATAAACAGCAATTAATGCTAAAACGATAATTACCTTTTTCATGTTTTCAGTTTTTTTTTGGATTTATTAAAATTCGGAGGCAATATAAGAAAAAAAAGTATAGAAATGACAAGTGGTTAAACAAAACAGGCTGTCATTTTGTGACAGCCTGTTTTTCTGAAAGAAACTAAGGAATTTATTTTTTCTTATCACCACAGCTTGAACCGCATTCTTTTTTGGCTTCACCGCTGCAGCCTTCGCCTTTTGCTTTTGCATCAGCAGAACCTTTTGCTTTTGAATCGCTTGCAGCTGCTTTGCTTTCTTTCGCTTTTTCTTTTTCCATGTTGGGTGTATCCATTAGGTTGTCATCAGCTTGTGCAACAATGGTTGTCTGTGCATTTAAGCTGCTTGTTACAACAGAGTTCATTGCTGCCATCGATACACCGTAAACGGCAACAAGTGCTAAAACAAAAAATAATTTTTTCATGGTTTTCAAATTTTTAAGGTAAAACAATCTTTAATTCACGTTATTGTTTTTCAATAATAGCAAGTTTTATAATAAAAACCAAACATATATTAAGATATTTAAGTATGAAAACTTTTACTTTCTCTTAATGATCATATATAGAGTATTTATGAAATTGTTAATGATTTTTAAAATATATTAATTCAGCTTCCCAAACGACAAACGGCCTCCGGAGAAGTTAATAAATCAAACTTTTCTTCTGAAATAAAACCCGATAACAAGGCCGCTTCTTTTACGGATTTATTTTCGGTCAGGGCTTTTTTGATGATTTCAGATGCTTTTTCATACCCAATTTCAGGAATTAATGCTGTGATTGTTGCTGTTGAATTTTCCAGATTCTTGCGACAAACCTCTGCATTGGCTGTAATTCCTGTGATACATTTTTCATTCAGAATTTGGGCGGCTTTCTCCAGGAGTGTGAGGTTTTCGAGTAATTTATGGGCAATAAGTGGCATAAACTGGTTCAATTCAAGGTTTCCCGATGCGGCAGCTTGCGTAATAATCTGGTCGTTACCCATCACCACCAATGCAATTTGAGCTGCTGCTTCAGGAATTACGGGGTTTACCTTGCCCGGCATGATGGAAGATCCTGCCTGTACCTGGGGCAGGTTTATTTCTCCAATTCCTGCATCTGGTCCGCCCGACAGCAACCTTAAATCGTTACTGACTTTATAAATATTAGTGGCACAAGCTTTTAGTATTCCTGAAACTTCGACAAAAACATCGGCATTCTGGGTGTTCTCGAAAAGATTTTCTGCCCGGGCCAGGCCAATTCCGGTGTTTTCGCGTAAACAATCCGTCGCTTTAAATATAAACTTTCGGGGAGCGCCCAGACCGGTTCCAATGGCTGTGCCGCCAAGATTTACCACGCGGAGACGTTCCTCGCACTTGTAAATTCGCCATCTGTCGCGGTTGAATGTTTCGGCATAAGCACCCATTTCGCGACCCAAAGTAGTTAATACGGCATCCTGTAACTGAGTTCTTCCAATTTTTACGATGTTTTCAAACTCTTTTTCTTTTTGCTGAAGTGCTTCCTGCAAATGCAGAACACTTTGCTCCAGTTTTCGCAACAACCTGATTGCTGCCAGTTTAAGCGCAGTCGGATAAGTGTCATTGGTGGATTGGTGCAAATTCACATCATCGAGAGGCGAAATAACCGTGTATTCTCCCGGTTTGTATCCCAGAGTTTGAAGTGCGTGGTTGGCAATTACTTCATTTACATTCATGTTGGTGGAAGTGCCGGCGCCACCTTGCAAAGCATCAACAACAATGTGTTCGTTCAGTAAACCGGCAGCCATTTCATGGCAGGCATTTAAAATAGCTTCTGCTTTCCCCTGTTTTTCGTTTAAAAAGCCGAGATCGATATTGGTTTTGGCACAGGCAAGTTTTACATCGCCGTAAGCTTTAATCAGTTCAGGATGAACAGGCTGACCTGAAAGCTGAAAATTTTCAATAGCCCTTTTTGTATGTATTCCCCATAAAACTCCTTCCGGAATTTGTTTTTCGCCAAGAAGGTCTGTTTCGGTCCGATGTTTCATTGTTGCCATTATTTTCAAAATCAACAAAAACAAAAAACATCAGCAATATACATCATCTCTGCCTTCTTCCACACGTTTAATTAGCTTTTCAGCCCGTTGCCTGGCGATGCCGCTCATTTCAGCAACTGTTTTTCTGATCAATTCTTCTCCGATTTTTACAGTGGCTGGTTTGGCATAGTTTTTCAAATATTCTTTAAAGGAAGATAATGCATTGGGCCCGCAATGTAATTTGATGTCACCGGGTTTGGCAAGGTCCATAAAATCCTGCCCGGTGCGGCCAAGCCGGTAACAGGCAGTGCAAAACGAGGGAATGTAACCCATTGAAGCCACATCGCGGATTACTTCGTCAAGCGGACGATGATCGCCCAGACTGAACTGCCCGGATGGATCGTCTTCCGATTCATCTTCGTAACCACCCGGATTGGTGCGGCTTCCTGCTGAAATCTGGCTCACTCCCAACGCAAAAGTTTCACGCCGCATTTGGGCTGTTTCGCGTGTTGACATGATAATTCCGGTGTAGGGAACTGCCAGCCGGAGAATCGCCACGATTTTCCGGAAATCGATATCGGAAACGGGGAAGGGTGGGTGCGATGCGAGGTTACTATTGGTGGCCGGTTCGAGCCGGGGAACACTGATGGTGTGGGGCCCAACGCCAAATTTATCCTCAAGTTCATGAATATGTTGCATCAATGCCAGAATTTCGAAACGATAATCAAACAACCCGAAAAGTACCCCGATTCCTACATCATCAATACCGGCTTCCATGGCACGGTGCAGCGACCAGACCCGCCAGTTGTAATCGCGTTTTTTACCTCCGAGGTGAACTTTTGAATAGGTTTCGCGGTGATAGGTTTCCTGAAAAATCTGGTAGGTTCCAATTCCTGCTCCTTTTAATAACCTGAATTCATCTGTATCAAGCGGGGCAATATTTACATTCACCCTGCGAATTTCGCCGTGCCTGTTTTTTACACGGTAAATTGTTGCAATCGAATCAAGAATATATTGAAATCCCTGGTTAGGGTATGATTCGCCGGCAACCATCAGAATCCGTTTGTGACCCTGGTTAATCAGCACTTCCACCTCGCGTGCAATATGTTCCTGGCTCAGCGCATTTCTTACAATCTCTTTATTGGTAGCCCTGAATGCACAATACAGGCATTCGTTTGAACACATGTTTGAAATATAGAGTGGAGCAAACAATACAAGACGTTTCCCGTAAATGGTTTCCTTCACTTTGTTTGCCGTATCAAATAATTCTGAAAGCATCAGCGGATCGCTGATATTGATGAGAATTGCCATATCTTCCTGGCTCAATCCTTTCATATCGAGAGCTTTGGCGAGGACTTCGCGCGTTTTAACATAGTCGGATGTTTTGTGGGCTCCGAGAATTTCCCACACCTTATTTTCGTCAATAAAATGAGCCGGTTTATCGTACATGGCCTGAAATTTATGTTTTTTTATGGGTTAAAGGTAGTGGTTAATTATTCACAAATGGATGAGAAATGATTGCGTTTTTATATGTTTAAGAATATAAAATCAGTGTGATTGAGCGGGTGTTATAATACCGAAATAATTGTTAGGGTTTTAACGCACCGTAATATGGAAACACCGTTCTTTTCGTTCGGTTACCACCACGCAACGTCCTTCTTTCCTCAATTCGCCAATGGTTTCGGAAAGCAGCCTGATGGCCGGACCGTCGGCAATTTCAGCACTTTTCTGAAGTTTTGGTTTTGTATAAACCTTTGCGTAAGTAATATCGAAAGTGGTTCCGTATAAATGAGATGAATTTGAGGTGGCATTTACATTCGAACGGCTCAACCCACGCTGGCTTTCACCGGTGCGAAGCAATGATGTAATCTGGTAATATCTTTTTGGCAGATTATTTTCATCCAGTTTTTCCTGAAATCTTTTTCCAATTTCTTCCAGCAACTTGGCCGCTTCGGGAACCAGATAGGCATGAGAATGAGTGAGTTTATCCACAACATAATATTTGCAGGTTTCAACTTTAACCAGTTCATCGTCATCCAACAAATCATCAATTTTCTCCCTGAATTCTTTGTTCGATTTAAAACCTTTGATTCCGTTTGCCTTTGCATATTTCAGATGCACGGCGTTTAAGTCTTTGTAATAATCAACCCGGATTGTACCGACCGATTTTATTACTTCAGGTTTTTCATTTTCATTTCCTGTAATAAATTTTGAAATCAGGAAAACAGCGAGCACAAATATCAGAATTGCGCCACCTGCCAGATAAAGTTTTGTTTTTACTGCTTTTTTCAGCCTGAATTTTTTTCTTCCCCTGCTTTTCGTCCTGTTTAATAATTCAGTAAGCTCTGTCATCGGTTTTGTTTTCGAGTATTCATGGGCAAAATAAAATGAAAAAGGCCAGCTTCTTTTGTTGCCGGCCTGAAGTTATAAACATCATTTTGTTAGTGGACAAATTTTATTTCACAGCCGAAATTCTGAACGACCAGGCAAGTTCACAAGGTAAATTTTTTCTGATTTTTTCAGGAACAGAAATTTTAACCCCTTCCGAAGTATTTTCCCATTTGATATTTTCTTTGGTTCCCAGCAGGTTGACTTTTGCCCCCGGAGCAGCAAAAATCCCTTTCACCGTAAATGAAGCCGGAAGATTTTCATTTTTGTCGAGATAAATGGCATAAACTGCTTTTGTGTCTTTTTTCTGTGTCAGGCAAATATTATCGGTTTTGAAAGGTGCAACGGCACGGGTTGAATAAATAGCTTCACCGTTTACAGCAATCCATTTCCCCATTTCATCAAGCAGTTTGTAGGCTTCTTCGGGCCAGGTCCCATCGGGGGCCGGACCAATGTTGTAGAGCAGGTTTCCACCTTTGGCCACAATATCAATTAACATGTGAATGGCCTGTTTGGGAGTCATAAACTGCGGGTCGGGAACCCAGGCCCAGCCACCGCCGGCAATGATACACGATTCCCAGGGGTAGGGGAGTTGTGTTTCGGGTACGCGGTTTTCAGGAGTCAGGTAGTTCTGGTTCGGGCCGGTAACAGCGCGGTCGACCACAATTAAGCCGGGTTGTTTTTCGCGTGCTTTGGCCGCGAGTTCATCCATTCTGATATCCTGATTGACAATTCGGTTTTTGATAAAACCGGTTTTTGTTTCGCTCAGTTTCGATGCATACGCGCTTTCGTAAATACCATCTGGTTTTTTGGAAACCCAGCCACCGTCTAACCACAAAATGTCGATTTTCCCATAATCCGTCATTAACTCCATAATCTGGTTATGGGTAAACTGAACAAATTTTTCCCATTTTTCGGGGTACTCCGCCGGGTCGTAATTTACATTCCGGTCAAGTGGCGGAAATTTCGGGTCCCAGTAATATTCGCTGTGCCAATCGGGTTTCGAAAAATAGGCACCGGCCCACAAACCTTCTGCCCTGAAAGCATTAAAAATTTCCCGGGTTACATTAGCTCTCGGATTTACACTGAATGGGGTTTCCTTTGAAGTAATTTTATAGTCGGTATATTTCGAATCGAACATGCAAAAACCATCGTGGTGTTTTGTGGTGAATACAACGTATTTCATGCCCGCATTTTTTGCTGCGGCTGCCCATTTTTCAGGTTCAAAATTTATGGGGTTGAAACTCAGTTTCAGGTTTTCGTACTCCTTTTTGTAAGTGAAATAGTCATCGGGGTTTGAGCCTTTTTTGCGTTCGCACCAGCCGTAATCTTCGGGGCAAATACTCCACGATTCAACAATTCCCCACTGGCTGT
>JAJUGS010000322.1 GCA_029265875.1 Prolixibacteraceae bacterium | reverse complement strand
GTTCGTTGACTTTCTGAAGAGCAGCGATCGATTCGGGGTACTTGCGCTGTAACCCTAAAATCTGACCAAGGTGATGATATAAATCGGGAAGATATGACGGTGTGGCCGCTTCAATTGCAGCATTAAAATATTGTTCTGAAAGTTCGAAGTTCCGTAGTTTTTTATGGCATAAACCAAGGTAAAACAATGGATAAGGATCATTGGGTTGCTGAATCACACATTTCTCGAGAATGGGCACCGACTGCTCATCTGCCGCTGTAAAATACAGACAGATTCCGTAATTCAGCAGAACCGGGTAAATCGAATCGCCTTTTAACGAAAAATAAATTTCATAATTCATTCTGGCAGGTTCATACTTTCGTGTTTCAAAATAATATTTTGCTAGCTCACCCTGTAATTCCACATCACCCGGAAACTGTTCAATCCCCTGCTGAAACGTTTTGATAATCAGCGAATCTTCTTTTCCTCTGTCGTACAGCTTTGCAAGGTTGAGATAAGTTGAAAAATCACGCGGATTTGCCTCTAAAACTTTTGTATATAAATCAACTGCCTGTTTCCGTTTTCCAACCCGATAGGCACTGAAAGCCAATTGTTTATTCCAGTAAATATTGGCCGAATCTTTTTTGTAAATATCTGAGAAACAATTGTACGAGTTTTTAAAATCCTTCAGGTTGATATAGTTTCTTCCGGCTTTTGCCAGTAAACCCGGGTTTTCCGGCTGTAATTTCAGTGCTTTGTCAAAATAGTCCCTTGCTTCGTAATAATTTCCGATAATGGCATAACATTCAGCTATTTCTCCCAAAATATCAGCAGAATTTGTATTTAGCTGACTTGCCATTTCGAAAGCAGCAACTGCTTCTTTGTACTTTTGTTGAAAGCTTAAAATCTGGCCTTTTTTGAAATAATTTTCGGCAAACGGATTCTGAGTTATTTCCGAATTAATCTGAAGCAAAGCTTCGTCATACTTTTTGTTCAGAATCAGCAAATCAGTTGTTGTCTGAGCACTCAGGATGTCACTCAGCATCAAAAAGAAGAAAAAAAACAAAATTGAAATTATTTTCATGGTTTCGGGCTGCTAAAAAGGGCGAAGAAATATTAATTTCATTAATCAAATATTTTCTTCGCCCTTGAAATTCATATTACTGAAGTTTGAAATTGATCGGCACAGTGTAGCTAACATTCACGAATTGTCCGCGCTGTTTTCCGGGTTTCCAGCCATTCATTTTACCCACTACACGCAATGCTTCGGCATCCAGCGACGGATCAACACCCCGGGCAATTTTGGCATCTTTTACATTTCCGTCGGTTCCCACCACAAAAGTTACATAAACTTTCCCCTGAATTCCTTTTTCCTGGGCAACTTTCGGATATTCTACATTTTTAGCAATAAACTCGCGCAATGCCTGCTCTCCACCCGGGAATTCAGGCATTTCCTCTACAATATAAAATATCTCTTCAGATGCATCAGATTGTTTTACAGGAAATTCTGTTTTCACAAGAAGGTTATTTCCTGCCGAATCTGTAACCATTGCAAAGTAGGTTTTTCCATCGAACATTGCTCTTAGCTTTGCAACATCTTCGGCAGTGCCATCAATTTTCATCTTTCCGTCCTGAATGGATAATTTCACAGATTTATCTCCACTATCTGATTCATTTACAACAGATTCTTTTTGCTCGCAGGCAAAAGCAATTATTAAAGCAACAGCAGCCAAAACACCAATGATGGTTTTGGTCAGTGCTATTTTGGGTGAATTTATTTTTGACATCATTTTAATTCGTTTTTTGATTAATGAATAATTGAAATTATTGGCGAGAACCAATTGTCCGCCAATAAACTGATTTAAAAGTAATTGTTTGTATTCGCCACGGCTTGCACCAGTGTTCAGCACGGCCCTGTCGGCCAGGAATTCATGATTTTCGCGGATGGCCCTGCGCAACAGCCACATAAATGGGTTAAACCACTGAAACGCCGTGAGCAATTCAAGAATCATCACATCAAACGAATGGCCCTGTTTTACATGTTCCAGTTCGTGAATTATCATCCGGTTATAACCGGCATCATTCATCTGGTTTCGGTTCACAAAAACATAATTCAGAAACGAAAATGGTGTGGTTTCTTTTTCGAGTAAAACAAGCCTGAAACCGATCTTGTTTTCCACTTCCGACTTTCTGATTTTCAGCCAAATCTGAATCATCCTGAAAATAAACAAACTCAAAAGAAAGCCCACTCCGGCCAGGTAAACAACAACCAGTAACTGAGCCGAAAAACTGTTTTTTCAATTTGCCCCGTAAATCCGTGTCCGTACACGGTTATCGATTCCAGCAAATTCCGATAGGGTGTTACCGTAACTTCAGAAAGCAAAACAGGTTGCGGCGTTAAAACTCTGAGCCGCAGCAAAGGCAGTAAAACTGAAAACACCAGAGAACCTAATAAAAACAGGCGATTTGCCCTGAAAAAAGTTTCTTTCCGGAGAAAAAGAACATAAACCGTTGCAAGCAATGTGAGACTTACACCCGATTCGATGATGAAATTGACCAGGTTAATCATTGCCGCCTGTTTTTTCGTTTTCCAGATCGCGTTTCACATCGTCCATCAGTTCATCCAGGTCGGCCACCGACATTTTATCTTCTTTGGCAAAAAACGACACCATTTCCTGGAACGAACCGCTGAAATAGTTGCTGATGAACGATTTCATGTATCCGCGGGTGTAGTCTTTTTTCGACACAAGCGGAAAATATTCATGCGTTTTTCCGTAAGCATTGTGCCCCACAAAACCCTTTTTCTCCAAAATCCTGATGATAGTGGAAACCGTATTATACGCAGGTTTCGGGTCGGGCATCTGATCGACAAGGTCTTTCACAAATGCTTTCTCCTGCTCCCAGAGTAACTGCATAATTTGCTCTTCTGCTTTTGTAAGTTCTTTCATTTTTTAATGATTTTCAGTTTAATAGACACAAGCACATTAATAACAAGAATTATACCTAAGTATTTAGTTTATAGACTAATTCATTAGGTATAATTGTAAATGTTTCACTTTTCTTTTTTGTTATTGTCGAGCGCAAAGTTGATGGGTAACGTGTAAGCAACTTTTACAGTTTTACCTTTTTCTTTACCGGGAGTCCAGGTTTTGCTGAGTTCACCAACAACCCGCAACGCTTCCTTATCAAGCAACGGATCAACTCCCCTGGCAATTTTTGTGTCTTTGATTTTTCCTTTTTCATCGACAACAAAACTTACAAACACTTTTCCCTGGATTCCATTCTTTTTAGCTTCTTCAGGATATTTTACAGCTGACACGATATCGCTCATCAGCGCATTCACCCCTCCGGGGTATTCGGGCATGACTTCACATTCTTTGTAAACTCCATCTTTTACCTCTTCATTTTGGGCGCTGACTTTTGTTTTACCCGCCACAATGATTAAAGCAAAAACCAAAATCATCTGAATTGTTTTCATGACTTCTTAATTTTTAATTTTTCGTTGATAAATTTTTTACAACCTCTTTTCTGGATATCCAATTCAAATTTATAACTAAAATTTTAGTTTTCAAACTAAAATTTTAGTTATTTTCAAAAAATATTTCCAACAATCTTATTTACTGCGTTTTATATAACTAATATTTTAGTTAATTGGAAAAATAAGTATTAAAAAGATGCCGGTTGCGGAGGCCGGTATTTCAAACTACTTACCGGTTTATGAGGGAGCACAACACCCCCGGGCTAAAGCGCCGGGGTTATTCAGATTTCGCACCTCCTGAGCAATGTTGAATAGAACAACTGCAGTTTCCCCTGCATAATTTATTCAACCTTCAGGGCCGGGGCAAAAGAATGTCGCTTACCGGTTACGCATAGCATTTATCCAGCATCCAACATCCAGAATCCTGTCCGTCCCTGAAATAGGTTGACCAAAATTAGGTCAAAAAATGGGAATAAAAAAAGTTGAAATTAACTCGAGAAGAGTTTTCAGTGAAGAATTCAAAAAGGCTCGGATAAAGGATTACGAAAGCGGTAAATTTACC
>JAJUGS010000126.1 GCA_029265875.1 Prolixibacteraceae bacterium | reverse complement strand
GGCTTTTGGTATCGTCAATCAGCGCGAAACCATAATTTTCAAGCGAAATCCTGAGTTGCTCCAAATCAGCTTCCGGAATTGGTTTGTTTGTTTCCACATTGCCCAGCGAAATTTTGGCGGGCGGATATCCCAGGCTTTCGAAAACCTGCTGCACCACCATGATACAGCGGTTGCATACCATATTTCGGATAAAGTAGTTCATTCCCAATAAAAATAACCAAATTGTATTTATTCTTCAATCAAAATTTGTCAAGGCAAAATCCGAAGATTTCCAATTAACCCCAGCGCTAAAAACCTGAAAAGAATTTTCAATCCAAAAACCTGACAAACACTTTTCAACGATTTATTGTAACAGCTGCCAGAAAGTTAACTTTGTTGATTCAACCCGAATTAAACATTTATTTTTGATATTCAGGAGTTTCGATAAAAATGTTATCAGAAGAATTAACGAAAAACATAAAATTTGTACATTTATTGAGCTAAAATTTCAAAGTTATGGATGGAAAAACTAAAGCGATTGTTGCACACATTACCTGGATTGGCTGGTTAATAGCCTTAATCATCAACTCCAGCCAGAAAGATGAAATTGCCAGTTTTTATATCAGGCAGTTACTGGGTATTTATCTTTTCAGTCTTGTGGTTACTTTTATCCCGTTATTGAATATCATCGGCTGGATTCTTGCATTTATTTTCTGGATTCTCAGCCTGATTGGGGCTATCAATGGTGAAATGAAAGAAACACCGGTTATCGGGAGGTATTTTCAGGACTGGTTCAAGGGATTGTAACCATAAAAAAAGAGAGGTGAAAACCTCTCTTTTTTTTATGGTTATTTCGGACCTCTGTCGTCTTTGTCAGCTTCCCTGTATCTGCGAATCATGTTCATCCTGAACTCATTTTCCGCCTTGTAGAGTTTCAAAACTTTTTTAGGGGGCAAAACCTTCAGAAATTTTTCGTTGTAACTTGCCATCAATGCACCTTCTTTTTGCATACTTCCGGCAAAATCGCGCGTGAGTTTTGTGATTTCGCTTTCAGAAAGCGATTCTTCGGCTTCTCTTACCTTGTCTTCGAGCTCTCTTCTCATCTTTTGTGCTTCCCACCGTTCTTTTTCCAATTGGTTGTAAACAGGCCAGAATTTTTCAGCCTCAGTGCTTGTAAGCTCCAGTTTAGTGGTCAGAAAAGCAATTTTTTCAGTGCGGAATTTCTCCATTCTGGCTTCGCGGGATTCATTTTGTGCATTGATTTTTTGTGTTGAAATGACAAAAATACCAGCAAGCACTATTAATATGATCTTATTCATTTTGTGTAATTTAATCCAGTTTCAAAATATCCTTGCAATTATTAATTCCCGTTGGTGGCTGAATAAATTTCGTATTCCGAAACATTGTTTTTTACATACGCGGCAACATCATCGTCGCTTAATTGCTCTGCATTTGCTGGTTTTTCAAGCAATTCATAAAACGAGTTTACATCAATTGCCTCAACGGCGCTGGCAAAAAGCATGTCGTTAATGTCCATTTCAATTGTGTTGTTTTTTGCGACCTGTTTCGGTGTAAGACTTTTCAAAGGCCAGTATGCAAGCGAAAAAATAAGGGCAAAACCGGCAGCCAGCCCGATTGCTGGTTTCAGATACCGGATGATTGTACTTTTCTTCGATGGAACAACAACCTGCTCAGCTTCAATTTTGCTTTGGAGCCGGGCAGCAAAATCGTCGAAATATCCTTCGGGAACCCTGAACGGATTCTCATTCTTTAATTTCGACAATTCGGGCGCTATTTTTTCCAGATCTTTCATTTCTGTATCCATATCGTTGCAATAATTGACTTTTTAAATATCAAAAGGTTTAACCGGGCTTGTTAATCCCTGTTTTTCAGATGATCTTCAATTTTTTTAACCGCATGGTGAAACGAGGCTTTCAGCGCTCCCACCGAGGTTTCGAGTATTTCCGACATGTCTTCATATTTCATGTCATCGAAATATTTCATGTTAAAAACAATCCGCTGTTTTTCGGGTAATTTCAGAATCGCTTCCTGTAAACGTACCTGAATTTCGTCTCCTTCAAAAAACTCATCAGAAATCATATTTTGAAGTAAAAATTCGGTGGTGTCGTTCATCGGGATCAGGCTTCTTTTCTTGACAGAGTTCACAAAAGTGATTGATTCGTTGGTGGCTATCCGGTAAAGCCAGGTGTATAAACTCGATTCTTCGCGGAATTTATCCAGATTTCGCCACACTTTCATAAAAGTATTCTGAAGAACGTCATCTGCGTCATCGTGATTCAGGACAATCTTGCGGATATGCCAGTATAATCTTTCCTGGTACGTTTTTACCAGGGTTTGAAAAGCCTGACCTTTTGTGTGGTCGTGCTTCAGCAATTCAAGCAATCCGTGATCGTCGTTCTCCATTTATTTCTTAAACAGGCAATATGACCTCTTATTTTACGAAAGGTTTAAACAAGCTTCCAAATCTGCTCAAAAGTAGGAATTCAATCGGGCAGTCAGGCAAATTTCATGAAATATTTCAAAAGCAGAAAGCTCTGAAAAAAAACTAACTTTGCGGCAAAATTTATAAAACTGAAAAATGGCTTTAAAATGTGGCATAGTTGGTCTTCCGAATGTGGGAAAATCAACCCTTTTTAATTGTTTGTCGAGTGCAAAAGCGCAATCTGCCAACTTTCCTTTTTGCACCATCGAACCCAATGTGGGAGTGATTACGGTGCCGGATGAAAGACTGATAAAATTGGCGGAAATTGATAATCCGAAACGTGTGATTCCCACCACCATCGAAATTGTGGACATTGCCGGTTTGGTAAAAGGGGCCAGTAAAGGCGAAGGTTTGGGCAACCAATTTCTGGCCAATATCCGCGAAACGGATGCAATTATTCATGTTTTGCGTTGTTTTGAGAACGAGAACATTACGCATGTGGATGGTTCGGTAAACCCGGTGCGCGACAAGGAAGTAATTGATATTGAATTGCAATTGAAAGACCTGGAAACTATTGAAAACCGGATTGACAAGTTTGAAAAGCAGGCACGCGTTGGTAATGATCAGAAAGCAAAAAAAATGCTTGAAATTGCTTTGAAATACAAAACCGCGCTGGAACAGGGACTCTCGGCCCGCACCGTAAAACTGGGCGAAGAAGATGCAAAGGCTGCAAAAGATTTTTTCCTGCTTACCAACAAACCGGTTTTGTATGTTTGCAATGTTGACGAAGCCTCGGCAAAAAACGGGAACAAATTTGTGGACGCCGTAAAAGAAGCCGTAAAAGAGGAACAGGCTGAATTGCTGGTAATTGCCGCAGCAACCGAAGCCGATATTGCCGAACTGGAAACTTATGAAGAAAAGCAACTTTTTCTTGAAGAACTCGGGCTCGAAGAACCGGGCGTGAACAAACTCATCAGGGCAGCCTATCATTTGCTCAACCTGAAAACCTATTTTACAACCGGCGCCGACGAATCACGTGCCTGGACTTTTGTGCAAGGTACCAAAGCACCGCAGGCTGCCGGTATTATTCATTCCGATTTTGAACGGGGTTTTATCCGCGCCGAGGTGATCAAATACAACGACTATGTTTCTTTAGGTTCAGAAAGTGCCTGCCGCAATGCGGGTAAAATTGCCATCGAAGGAAAAGATTACGTGGTCCAGGATGGTGATATTATGCATTTCAGGTTTAATGTGTAGAAAGCCGAAGGGCAGAATACCGAAGATTTTTAACACAAAGAGGGGCAGAAAATGATTTTTCTGCCCCTCTTTATTTTCCCGGAAATCTGTATTAACGTTGCTGAACGTCGCTCATATCTTTGATAATGCCGTTTTTGTCAACTACAATGTTCACATCTTTGGCAACTTCCAAAATAATGGTGGTTTCTTTTACTTCCACAATTTTGCCATAAATTCCGCCGGTGGTAACTACTTTGTCGCCTTTGGCCAGGCTTTCACGAAATTTGCGGATTTCTTTCTGGCGTTTCATCTGCGGACGAATCATAAAGAAATAGAAAACCACAATAATCAGTAAAAGTAGTAACATACTCATCCAGGGATTGGCTTCCTGTCCCTGTGGCTGCATCATTAAAATCGTATTCATTTTATTTGTTTTTAATTATTAATAATCAACTGGTCGTTTTCAACTTCAGCAAAAATAATTAAATGTTTCAGTTCTTTGCTGTTCCATTCAATTTCTATGTTTTTTAATTGTCGCCCGAATTCGCCTGAAGAATCAAAAATTACCTCAATTGCACCTTTCTCCCCGGGTTTAACGGGTTTATTATCAAACCGTACTGAAAGACAACCACAGTCGGGCTTTGCATTTTTTATCTGAATGGGCTGATCTCCTGTATTGGTGAACACAAAACTGAAAGAAGTTTTTTCGCCCGCTTTCAAAATTCCGAAATCGTGAGATTCGGTTTCAAATTGCAACGCTTCTGCAGGTAAAAGTGTTCCGGATTTTACGGGTTGTTCGCCACCGGGCTTTTGTGGCCCACACGACAAAACAACCATGATCAGAAAAAACAAAAGGTAGATTCTCATTATTCGCCAATCAAACCTCTTCCGGCTTTTAGTACTTTATTCTCTTTTTTGAGGTCTTTCAAAGTTTTATCAAGTATTCCGTTGATGAAATTCCGGCTTTTTTCGGTGCTGTAAAACTTCGAAAGTTCGATGTATTCGTTCATCGTTACCTTGGTCGGGATAGACGGGAAATACAGGAACTCCGTGATTGCAAGCTGCATAATCAGAATGTCCATAAAAGCAATGCGTTCAAGGTCCCAATTGTTGGAGTGCGATTTAACAAGCACCTGCAACTCGTCGTGGTTAATAATGGCTTTGCGGAAAAGGTCTTTGGCAAATTCACGGTCGTCTTCGTCTTTGAAAAGCGGCATGAGACCTGTGGAAGCCGAACTGTTTTCAGAAAATTTCCTGAGGGTTTTGATGATTACCGAGATCACAAAATCAACATCATCATTCCAGTAAATGCTCTGTTCTTCCAAAACCTGGTACAATTCTTCGGAAACCAGCAAAACATTGTTGAATACCTTCTCGGCAAATTTGCGGTCCTCGTTATAAGAACGCACGCTGGTTTCCATATACTGTTTGTAAAAATCCGATTCCTGAATAATCAGGTACAATTCTTTAATCAGTTCAGGATGATTGGCCCAGGTTAATTTCTGCTTTTCAATGTATGCGCGTAATACTTTGTTCTCGCGTAATTGTCTGATTAACTGGTTATCGATAAATTTTGTATTCGGGTTCAGGTCTTCGGGTGTGGGTTGGTGTTTGTTTCGTTTGATTTCAATCCTGTTTTCGGCATAATCGGCAATTTCAACCAAAAGCGACATCAGGTAATGATAAAGATCGTACGTTTTGTGGATACAGAAAAAGAGTTCTTTCTCGCTGTTGTTAATCGAGCGCTCTTCTGAAGCGTAGTAGGCATACAGTATTTGTAAAACCTTCGTACGGATAATCCTTCTGCTAATCATGTATAATGAACTTCTTATTTTGGCGGCAAAATTAGAACTTTTTTAACATCGAAAAAACAATGGCTAAAATTAATCGCCAAGTGTTAAAATAAAACCCGGAATGTTAATTCCACTTTTATATTTTACTGTTTATCAGAAAGTTGTATTTCTTTTTTCTTCATCAAAATTAATCACACCAGTAACATTCTGATTGTCGTCTGGTGCATTTTCCGGCGCTTCAGGCGGAGTTTCATCGTCATCTTCCTCTTCATCTTCCCAGTCAAATTTATCTCTGCGAATGACGTATTTCCGGTAAACAAGCGCCATCATTACACCCGATACTGCTCCCCATAAATGGCCTTCCCACGAGATTTCGGGGTCGATGGGGAGCATTCCCCACACAAGCCCGCCATACAAAAAAACCACTGTTACCGAAAGCGTGAGCAAACGAACATCATTACGGATAATTCCGCTGACAAAATGAAAGGCAGCCATGGCATAAACCACACCGCTGGCGCCAATGTGCCAGGCTTCGCGGCCCAGGAACCACACAAAAGTTCCGGCCAGAATATACAGCCAGAAAAATATCCGGTACGAAATTCTCCGGTAAAAATAAATCAGTGCAAACATCAGTATAAAGAAGGGCACCGAATTGGAAAACAGGTGTTTAAACCCTGAATGAATAAACGGGGAGAAAAGGATTCCTGGCAATCCTTTCAGGTGGAGTGGGAAGATTCCCAGTTTTACAAAGCTGTATCCGAGGGTTTGTTCAATAATTTCAACTATCCAGAATAAAACCACCAACAAAGTGGGGAAAAACAGGCTGTGAAAAAAAATCCGCTTTTCCAGTTTGTAGTCCAGCTTGCGGGGATTGCTGGGATAATAGTTGAAAATTTTCATAACCGGGAAATCTCAAATTACAAATCTCAAAATTCTGAGATCAGATTCCGAATCACAAATAAAGTTCTATTTTTCGGATACCAGTTTCTTAATCAATGCCGCGAACTCGCGGATTTCGTTTTCTGTTGTGTCAAAAGAGGTCATCCAGCGAACCTCCGAGTTTTGTTCGTTCCAGATATAAAAGAAAAACTGCTCCTGCAAAGGTTTGACGATTTTGGGTGGAACAAGGGCAAAAATACCGTTGGCTTCAACGGGTTGTGTAATTTTAACCTCCGGTATCTGTTTGATTTCCGCTTCGAGCATTTTAGCCATTTTATTGGCATGAGCAGCGGTTTCTTTCCATAAATCGTTTTCAAAATAGGCTACAAACTGGGCACCCACAAACCGCATTTTTGAGTAGAGCTGCATACTTTGTTTTCGCAGGTATTTGGTTTGTTTGGCCAAATCAGGATTAAAAAACACGACTGCTTCTCCCATCATCATCCCGTTTTTGGTGCCGCCAAACGACAGTACATCCACACCGCAATCTTTGGTGAATTCCCTGAAACCGAGATTCAGCGAAACAGCAGCGTTGGCAATCCGGGCGCCGTCCATGTGCAGCAGCATGTTGTGGCTGTGGGCAAGTCCGGCCAATGCTTTAATTTCTTCGGGTTGATAAACAGTCCCCATTTCGGTTACCTGCGAAATTGAGATTACTTTGGGTTGCGAATGATGTTCAAAATCAAAACCTTTCAGGTGGTGTTGGATTATTTCCGGTGTCAGTTTGCCATTTTTTGTTTCAACCGGCAAAAGTTTGCAGCCGGTGAATTTTTCCGGAGCACCACATTCGTCTTCCTGAATATGGGCAGTTTCGGCACAAATAATCGAATTAAAACTGCGGGTAACCGACGAAAGCCCCAACACATTGGCACCCGTTCCGTTAAAAACAAAAAAAACTTCAGTTTCGCGCCCGAAATTTTCTTTAAAAACCGAAATTGCCTTTTGGGTAAACGGGTCGTTCCCATAACCCGTGTAATGCCCGGGGTTGGCGGCTTCCATGGCTTTCAGAATATCGGGGCGCACCCCTGAATTATTATCGCTTGCAAATCCTTTCTTCATGTGTTTTATTTTCTGGTAATTTGATTCTTTTGTAAATTTCACAGGTTTTAAAGAGCGTAAAGTAA
Source organism: Prolixibacteraceae bacterium (assembly GCA_029265875.1). Taxonomy (GTDB): domain Bacteria; phylum Bacteroidota; class Bacteroidia; order Bacteroidales; family Prolixibacteraceae; genus Draconibacterium. The sequence goes on along the minus strand of JAJUGS010000126.1, from coordinate 5,016 downwards.
ACAAAAATCAACACCAATCAGAATGGAAACCACACTCAATCTGGCAGAGAAAATCTATCTTTTTTCAATTCATCCCGAAAAAGGAGGGATTATTTCTGAAGCCTATCAGCAACGCGATTATGTGCTGGCAGGCGCGGTAATTTTCAGTTTGCTGAAAGATGATAAAATTGCCTTGGAGGAGAAAAAAATCAGGATAAAAAATAATACCGGATTGAACCCGTTGCAGGAGGTGGCAATCCAGAAAATGAGCCGGTTTTCGCATCCGGTCAGCGTTTCAAGGTGGGTGAACCGTTTGTCGTGGTCGGGGCGAAACTTCAGATCGATTATCAAAAACTCGCTGAAAGAGAAAAGGTTAATTGGGATAGAACACAAAAAATTCCTGTTTTTTAAATGGGATAAGGTTTTTTTGATTGGCAGAATAAAAGTGACAGAAATGATTGCCGAAGTTGAAAACCAGATCGACAACCTCAAAAAAGAACCGGAAGAAATACATTTTCAATCATTGTTGAATTCTTCGGGTTTGCTGAAAAGAATGTTTCCCGACCGGGAGAAACGCAAAAATATCAAAGCAAAACTCAAACAAACTGAGACTAGCAATGTTGTTGCAAAAGCAGTGGCCGATGCGATCAGGACATCAAAAGCAGCGGCTGTAAACAGTAGCCAGTTTTAAATGGAAAAGATTGCAGTTTTCTGGTTTCGCCGCGATTTGCGGCAGGATGATAATCACGGTTTGTTTCGTGCATTGAGTTCGGGTTTGCCGGTTTTGCCCGTTTTTGTTTTCGATACAAAAATTCTTGATAAACTGGCTTCCAAAACCGACGCGCGTGTTTCCTTTATTTATTCACAGGTCCAGAAACTGAAAAATGAACTCGAAAAAGCGGGCAGTTCTCTGTTTGTTTTTAATGGTGAACCAATTGAAATGTTTGAAAAGCTGACGACTGATTATCAGGTTGAAACGGTGTTTGCGAACCATGATTATGAATCTTATTCAAAGGAGCGGGATAATCAGGTTGCCGCATTGCTTCATTCAAAAAGAATAAGATTTGAAACTTTTAAAGACCAGGTGATTTTTGAAAAAAGTGAGGTGGTAAAAGACGATGGAACACCTTACACCGTTTTTACACCATACAGCCGGAAATGGAAACAAAAACTTTCTGCTGCGGCTCTTGAATCATACCCTTCAGAAAACCTTGGTGACAGATTCTTGAAAACAGCGGCTTTCAAACTTCCTGAATTACAGGAAATCGGTTTTGAAAAATCACCGGTCAGTATTCCTGTTTTCAATATTTCAGAACCAATCATCAGGAATTATGCCGCAACCCGCGATTTTCCTGCCATTGAAGGGACTTCAAAGCTTGGGGTTTATCTGCGTTTCGGAGTAGTCAGCATTCGGAAAGTAGTTAAACTGGCGATGAACTGGTCTGAAGTATTCCTGAACGAATTAATCTGGCGCGAGTTTTTTATGCAGATTCTCTGGCACTTTCCGCAGGTGGAAACAAAAGCTTTCAAACCACAATATGATTTAATCAGTTGGCGAAACAACGAAAATGAGTTTGAAAAATGGTGCAACGGGCAAACCGGCTACCCTTTGGTGGATGCAGGAATGCGCGAACTGAATGCCACCGGTTTTATGCACAACCGCTTACGGATGGTGACTGCCAGTTTTCTGACAAAACATCTGCTGGTTGACTGGCGCTGGGGCGAAGCTTATTTTGCGGAAAAACTGCTCGATTTCGAACTTTCTTCCAACAATGGGAACTGGCAGTGGGCAGCAGGCTGTGGCTGTGATGCTGCACCCTATTTCCGGGTTTTTAATCCTGAATCGCAGCAAAAAAAGTTCGATCCGGAGTTAAAATACATTCTGAAATGGGTTCCTGAATATGGAACAGTTGCCTATCCAAAGCCAATTGTTGAACATCCTTTTGCCCGCGACAGGGTTTTAAATGCCTATAAGTCTGTCTTATAGCTTTCTATTGTAGTGGCCTATTAGTGAGTAAATTGTTATAGTCTGACCGGGGTAGTCAATTTTATAAATTATTCTGTGTTCTTTATTTATTCTTCTTGACCAATAACCAGATAGTGCTCCTTTTAATCTCTCTGGTTTGCCAATTCCTTTTTCCGGATTTTAATAATAGCAGATAATAACTCAGAGATTTTTTTCTGGATATTGATATTACCTGATTGTTTCCAGAACTGAATGTCTTCGATAGCACCAGTTTTAAATTCTATTTCCATAGATTTTTAATGTCCATCTTTACAGCTTCCTGCTTCTCGCGGGTTTTAATCTTTTCAACAAAAGCTTCATCCGGTTCAGCATTTTCACTATCTAAAACCTTAACGTATTTGATTGTTTTCAGGTATTCAACCAAACGTTGGGCTTCTTTGGAGCGTGTATCTATTACAATTGTTGTCATCTACTTTTTTTTACGAAGATAGCTTAATAAATTTGCGTTTTATTATTGTGATTAGCAAGAACTTAAATTCTATTCTTTCAGCCACTCAAGAATCCGGTTGTTTTTCGGGCCAATAATCGGGGCAATCGATTCCACCACCTGCCCGTTTTTATCGATCAGAAATTTCTGGTAATTCCAGGTTACTTTTGCATCCAGCACACCATTTTCACTGCTTTGTGTCAGCCAGTTGTAAACCGGATGAATACTATCGCCTTTAATTTTGATTTTCTCCATCAACTGAAAAGTGATGTTGTATTTTGACTCACATTTTTTCAATATTTCGGTATTGGTGCCGGGCTCCTGTTTACCAAAATCATTGCACGGGAAAGCAATTATTTCGAAATCGTCGCCACCATATTCTTCATACAATTCCTGTAACTTATTGAGTTGCGGCGCCAGGCTGCATTCGGTGGCAATGTTTACAATCAATACTTTTCTGCCTTTCAGTCCCGAAAAATCATACTCTTCCCCTTCAATGGTTTTTGCCTTGAAATCGTACAATGTTTTATGCTGGGCAACAGCCTGACAATAAACAAAAACAAGCATTATAAAAGCCAGATTTTTCATGTTTCCTGATTTTCAGATTTAAAAACACAGTGCTCAAGCTTCAAAATTATCGATTAGTTGTTAATAAAAAAACAAGCCGAAAAGGCATATTTCATTATCTTTGGAGCTCTTATTCTGAAAGCTTGCATGGAGAATTTTGTTGTTTCAGCACGAAAATACAGGCCCGATACTTTTCAAACGGTAGTTGCCCAGGCGTCGATCACCAACACGTTGAAAAACGCGATCAAAGGAAATCAACTGGCCCATGCTTACCTGTTTTGCGGCCCGCGTGGTGTGGGGAAAACCACCTGTGCGCGTATTTTTGCCAAAACCATCAATTGCACCAATCTCTCGGCTGATGTGGAAGCCTGTAACGAATGCGATTCGTGTAAAGCTTTTAACACAAGCCGGTCGTTTAATATTCATGAACTCGATGCAGCTTCCAATAATTCGGTGGACGATATCCGCAACCTGACCGATAAAGTGAGGGTTCCCCCGCAGATGGGAAAATACAGCGTTTACATCATCGACGAGGTTCACATGTTGTCAACCGCGGCTTTTAACGCGTTTCTGAAAACTCTGGAAGAGCCGCCGAAACACGCGCTTTTTATTTTGGCCACCACCGAAAAACACAAGATCATCCCCACCATTCTCTCACGTTGCCAGATTTTTGATTTCAACCGGATCAGCGTGGAGGATATTTCGAAACACCTTCAATTTGTTGCCAAAAGCGAAGGTGTGGAAGCGGATGATGCAGGGTTGAATATCATTGCGCAGAAAGCCGATGGAGCGATGCGCGACGCACTTTCAATATTCGACCAGATTGTCAGTTTTTCAGGCAAGAAATTTACCTATCACGATGTAATTGAAAACCTGAATGTACTCGATTACGACTACTATTTCAGGCTGGTTGACCAGTTTCTGAGAAACGATGTTGCAGGCGTTTTACTCACTTTTAACGAGATTCTGGGAAACGGTTTCGACGGGCATCATTTTATAAACGGGCTGAGCAGCCACATCCGCGACCTGATGGTTTCGAAAAATGCCGAAACCGTGCAGTTGCTTGAGGTTGGCGGCGAAATCAAATCGAAATACAAAGAACAGGCAAGGATTTCGGATGAATTGTTTTTGCTGGAAGCGCTGCAGTTGTGCAACGAGTGCGATATGCAATACAAACAAAGCATGAATAAACGCTTGCTGGTGGAACTTACGCTGGTGAGGATAGCACAGCTCACCTTAAAAAAAAAAATAGTTAACCCGGCTGACGCGGCCAAATTTCTCGAACCAATTTTCAATTTACTGGCAAGTACATCAGAAACACAGGTTCCGGTGAAACCCAAGCCAGCACCTGTCGCCCCAAAACCAGTGGAACAACCTGAACCACAGGAGACCCGGAAAATCAGCAGACAAAAGCTGGAAATGATCAGTACTCCCTCCATCAAAGATGCCTTACAGGGAAAATTTAAAGACGACCAGCTTTCGGCCAAACAATTGCACCAGGTTTTTTCGAAGGAAGACGAAAAGGAACCGTTTACCTTTGAACAGCTTACACAGAAATGGGACACTTTTATTGCCCGGCTTGACGACAAACCCAACCTGCAGTCAACCCTTTCAAGAGTGCCAAAGTTAAAAGAGGACTTTCAGCTTGAAATTGAAATTGATAACTCGGTGCAGGAAGACCTGATCAACAACATAAAACCAGAGTTACTGACTTACCTGAGAATTGAACTGAAAAATTCGCTGATTCAATTGAATACGGTTTATGCCAAAAACTCGAAAGGGCCGGTTATTTATTCTGATAACGATAAGTTTGAAGAATTGCTGAAAAAAAATCCCACCCTGAATCTGCTGCGCCAGAAACTGAGTCTGGATTTTGGCAGCTGAAACGGTCAGGAGATTTACTATTTAATGATTTACCATTCAATGTCGTTTAGTTAATGAGCCTCATTGTCCTAAACAGATTGCTTCAGTCGTTCCTCCTTCGCAATGACGGGCACTTTCTGAAGGAGATGGTCGT
>JAJUGS010000093.1 GCA_029265875.1 Prolixibacteraceae bacterium | reverse complement strand
TTTCAACAGCCAATGTTTTAATGGTACTACAAGAGCAAACATCAGATTTGCTCACCATTTAAAAATGGTTTGGTTTTTGGTTTAGTTTAGGTTTAGGTTGATTGAGAAAAGGCTGGTTGTTGAACCGGCCTTTCGTTTTTTTATGTAGGTATGATGTTGGATATCAATCTCCATTTAAAACAAAGGGATGTTTTCTGAAAGGGAACATCCCTTTACCAGAATGGAAAATATGCTTATCGTTTCATAATTCCGTAGCAGATAATTTTCAGAATGATGTCAACGCTGCTTTCGAGGTTAACAGTACCATAAACACCGGCTGTAAGCGGCATTTCCAGACCTTTGATCGCCATGGTGATACCCGTGGCTGCCAGGCTGAAATCATAAATTTCGAACTCATTTTTACGCACACCTTCAATCAGAATCCGTTTTATCATCCTGATTTCGTCCTGTTCGTATTTTCTTTTTATATCGTCGATAAAACCGATGGCGGTTACATCGTTTTCGAGTGCGTGATAAAAGTTGGCCAGGCTTCTGAACGTGGTCAGTTTGGTGAGAATATAATCGCGCAGTTTGTCAACGGGGTCGGTATTGCGGTTGATCACAATTTCCAGTTCGCGTGCCAGAATATCCACTTCTTTTATAATCACAGCCTGGAAAAGGTCTTCTTTGCTGTCGAAATAATAGTACAGCGAACTTTTCCCTTTTCGCACCGCATTGGCAATGTCGTCGAGCGTTGTTTTTTTGAAACCGTATTTGCTGAAGATTTCGCGGGCTGTTTTTAAAATGCTTTCTCTGTTAAGGTCTTTTTTGTTACCGTTCTCACCTTTGGTTTGCATTTTCAATAAAAAATTAAGGTTTTAAGCGAGGGCAAATATAACCAATTATTTTGCCTGCTAAATTTTTAGTTAATTTTTTACACATTTCTGTTTCAGGAAACAGGTTGTTGTTCAAAATTCAAAATCCTGACATACAGAAAAATAGATGCTGTTTTTACTGTTATATTCGATTCGCTAACTGAAAATCGAGCTGTTTCTTTTCGAGGTTGGTACGCCATATTTTCACCTGAATTTCGTCGCCAAGCTGGTAAATTTTATGGGTATGACGACCCACAAGCTGGTAATTTTTTTCATCTAGCGAATAAAAATCATCATCCAGTTCGCGGATTGGGATCATACCTTCGATTTTGTTTTCCAGTTCCACAAAAATGCCAAAGTCGGTGATTCCCGAAATCACGCCCGGGTAAATTTTACCGATTTGGTCCTGCATAAATTCCACCTGTTTGTATTTTACCGAAGCCCTTTCGGCGTTGGCAGCTCGCGCTTCCATGTCGGACGAATGTTTGCAGAGTTCCTCAAATTTCTCTTCATTGGCCGACCGTCCGCCAGCCAGGTATTTTTCCAGCAGCCGGTGTACCATCATGTCGGGGTAACGACGGATGGGCGAGGTAAAATGGGTGTAGTATTCAAATGCCAGTCCGTAATGTCCGATGTTCCGGGTAGAATAGGCTGCTTTTGCCATCGCCCTGATTGCCAGCGTTTCAATCACATTCTGCTCTTTTTTGCCTTTTACATGGTCGAGCAGGCTGTTTAACGAGGAGGAAATGGTTTTGGCCGTTGTAAGCTGAATTCCGTAGCCAAATTTTTTGATAAACAAATTGAAATTGGCCAGCTTATCGGGGTCGGGTTTGTCGTGAATACGGTAAACAAAGGTTTTCGGGGTTTTGTTGCCACTTCGTTTCCCAATTATCTCGGCCACTCTTTTGTTGGCCAGCAGCATAAATTCCTCAATGAGTTTATTCGAATCTTTGGCTTCTTTGAAATAAACCGAAAGCGGTTTTCCTTTTTCATCAATTTCAAATTTGATTTCCACCCTGTCGAAAGCAATCGATCCGCGTTTAAAACGTTTGTCGCGCAACAAAACAGCCAGCCTGTTGAGGGTGAGAATTTCCTCTTTCAGGTCACCTTCGCCGGTTTCAATCACTTGTTGTGCTTCTTCGTAAGTAAACCTGCGATTGGAGTGGATCACCGTTTTCCCAAACCATTCATTGATCAGTTTTGCATTGTCGTCGAGCTCGAAAACAGCCGAAAAACAGAGTTTATCTTCGTTGGGGCGGAGTGAGCAAACGCCGTTCGAAAGTCTTTCGGGCAACATCGGGACCACGCGGTCGACCAGGTAAACCGAGGTTGCGCGGCTTTGTGCTTCTTCTTCGATAATGGAATTTGGTTGCACATAGTGTGTAACATCGGCAATGTGAACACCCACTTCCCAATGGCCATTTTCCAGTTTCCGCAGCGAAAGGGCATCGTCGAAATCCTTGGCATCCGCCGGGTCGATGGTAAAAGTGGTTACATCGCGCATGTCGCGGCGCCGCGCAATTTCTTCCTCCGGAATTTCGAGCGGAATTTTTTCGGCAGCTTTATCGACGTTTACCGGGAATTTGTAAGGCAGCTCAAATTCGGCAAGAATGGCGTGCATTTCAGCGTCGTTGTTGCCTGTGTCGCCCAGCACATCTTTTATTTGCCCGATGGGATTTTTGGCGTTGGCGGGCCATTCGATAATTTCGGCAATGGCTTTTTGTCCGTTTTTGGCCCCGTTCAGTTTGTCGTTCGGGATAAAAATATCGAACCCTGCTTTTCCCGAAGGAATCAGAAAGGCGAAATGGCGCGACGTTTCCACCGTTCCTACAAAAACCGATTTCGCCCGTTCAATAATTTCAATGACTTCGCCCTCCAAATCGTGTTTTTTGCGGCGTGCAAAGAGCCTGATTTTTACTTTGTCGCCTTCCATCGCGTGGTTGAGGTAACGCGACGGAATGAGCACGGGTTTTTCAAGCTCTTCGCTGTTTACGTAGGCAAAACCCTGCGACTGCATGTCAACGGTGCCCACAACAGAACCGGTGCGGGCTTTCAGTTTGTATTTCCCGCGCGAAACCTGGTCGAGGTAGCCATCGTCGTACAATTCCTGCAAAACAACATTGGTAAGAACACGGGTTTCGGCATCCCTGATTCCCAGCAATTCCGAGACTTGTTTATAATTCACGGTTTTTCCGGGTTCGGCATAAAACATCGCCACAATCTCGTTTTTCAGTCTTTTTTTATTAAAAGTTTCCGGTTTGAATTTCTTTAATCCCTTGTTTTTCTTTTTGTTCTTCGACATGGTTGTTGTTTTACATTTGGTGAACAATTTAGTGTATTTAATTCTGAAAAGTTATGTTATAAAAGGTTAAACTGCATTATTAGGAAAACTTTCTGAAAATCACTGGTTGATTGATTATTACCGGCTTTCAACATTTTAAGGGGTATTCCGTAACCCGAAACAATTTTCGGGCTTTGAACAGGGGGATTAATTGTTTTCAGGAATTTGTATGTTTGTAATCCTTTTTTAGAGAATGAAAAATACAGGAAAATTACCGATACTCATTGTGGCGGTTTTGGCATGGATTGTCATCATTTCGTCGTGTGCCAACCCCGGAATGCCCGAAGGTGGCTACCGCGACACGATTCCGCCGGTTCTGCTGAAAACCGATCCGGTGTATAAATCGGTAAATAATAAAAGCAGCGAGGTGAGGCTTACTTTTAACGAGTACCTGAGCACCGAAGAAATTTCGGAAGCCCTCGTGGTTTCGCCGCCCATGGTGAAGAAACCTTCGATTCTGACAAAATCGAAAACCCTGATTGTAAAATTCAACGAAGAACTGAAAGACAGCACCACTTATTCGCTCGATTTTAAAGGTTCGCTGGCCGATAATAACGAAAAAAATAAAATCGAAGATTTCAGATTTTCATTCAGCACCGGACCTGTGTACGATTCGTTAAGGGTTTCGGGCCATTTGGCCAATGCATTTAACCAGAAACCCGTTGAAAAAGGACTTATTTTGTTACACAGCAACCTGCACGATTCGGCTGTTTTTAAAGTGCGCCCCGATTATATCGCCAAAACCGACAGAGAAGGAAAGTTCCTGATTGATAATATTGCACCTGGCAAGTACCATATTTTTGCATTGAATGATGCCAATAATAATTTGCTGTACAACGAAGGTGCTGAGGAAATTGCATTTTACGATTCCATCGTGGTTCCATCGGCTGTTTTTGAAGCCGAACCCGACACCATCAGGACCGAAAAGGATACAATTGTGGTGCCGGGGCACACCCATTTTTTGCCCGAACCGATTTATCTCAGCCAGTTTACCGAAGATTTGTTTGAACAATATCTCGAAACAAGCAAACGCGACAACCGTTACAAATGCACGTTTGTTTTTGGCGAACCGGTAAAAGATACTTTTGCGCTCCGCCTTTTAAATTATGCCACCGAAAACTGGTACCAGATTGAATACAACGAAAAGTTCGATTCGCTTTCGGTTTGGATTACCGATACTACTATCGCAAAACTCGATACCTTAATTGCCGAAGTGGCCTATTTTCAGCTTGATTCAATGGATCAGGTATTCTTAAAAAAAGATACTGTGGAGCTGGCCTTTTTGGATCTGGAAAAAGAACGGGCGCAAAAAAGGAAAAAAGACAAAGATGAATCGGATAAAAAGACGGTGGAACAGTTTAGCTGGCAGACTGATTTAACCGGTGGCACAGTTGAACTGAACAAAAAACTGGGTATTACTGCTCCCGAACCGCTGTTTGCTTTCGACGAGACAAAAATTAAAATGTACTTGACTGAAGACACGTTGAAAACTCCCCTGAAATTCAGCTTCGGGAAAGACACCACAACCTACCGGAAATATCTTATAGGTTACAAATGGGTACCCGGAACGTCGTATTCATTCGAAATTGATTCGGCTGCTGCGGTTAATATTTATGGTATTACAAGCCGAAAACTCAGCATCCGGTTTTCTTCGCGCGATGAGGATTTTTATGGTTCGCTGGAACTCGATCTTTCAAATGTCGAAATGCCACTGATTGTTCAACTCTGTTCAAACAGCGACGAGGAAAAAGTGGTGGCAGAGAGGTTTATTCATTCAAACGGGAAGGTTTTATTTGACTACCTTTTACCTGAGAAATACAGGGTGAAACTCATTTACGACAGCAATGGCAATGGCAAATGGGACACCGGAAGTTTTCAGGATAAAACCCAGCCCGAAAAAGTAATCTACCTGAACCAGGTTCACAAAGTACGCTCAAACTGGGACGAATCTCTTATCTGGGACGTGAAGCCTGATCAATCGTTTGTGAAAAACATCCGCGACCTTGAACAGGAAGAAAAGGCAAGAAAAGAAGCCGAGGAAAAAGCAAAAAAAGAAAAAGAGGGTAAAAACAGGCAGCAAATGCAGGATTTTATGCAGGGCAGCGGTTCTGGTCTTGGATTTTAAAACAACGATAAAAGGTTTTCTGAAAGGAATAAAGTACATTTACAAAAACAAAATTCAGAAGTTATGGCAAGTGTAAAGGATTTAAAAAAAGATATCGACGTGTTAATGTCGCTGGTTTTAAACGATTGTTTTTCAGTGTTGGAATACAATGAAAAAGCGGATGAGGAAGCAGTCCTGAAAATTGCCGCCGATGTCATCAGAAAACACCGCGAATTGCGTGTCAGGGCAAAACACCCGGATGGTAAGAAAAACCCGGAACTTGTTAAAAAGTATTACAACCAGCTTATTTCCGACTCGCTGAAAGAAGCCGATGCAGCTTTACAAAAGTTATCGGACGAAGTAAAAAAAGTGGCTGCTGTATAAGGATTTACCCATTTCGTAAATATTGGCCTCCCTTATCCGGGTGATGCTGAATTTTCGTAAAATCAAGGACGATTTGAATCATTCAGGGAGTACTATATTTCAGATAATCAGGAAGATTTTATGTAATCTCCTTAGGCGGATCATTGCCCGGGTTTCATAATCCAATCTTAAAAACATCCCCAAAAACCATGAAAAAGCTACCCATCTGTGTCTGGAAACAGATTGGATATTAATTTTGCCCGAAAACCAAAAATCTTGCGATTCATCAGGGAAAATAGAAAGTTGATATTTTCACTGGTACTGCCGGTTTACCTGTTTATTGTCCAGTCGTCGATTACCAACCGTCATACGCATTTTTGCGCAAACGGTATGATGATTACACATTCCCATCCCTTTGATCATCACGAAAGAGGAGCAGCCAAACACCATCATACCCAAAAAGAAATTTGCTTTTATGCCAGCCTGTATGCTGAATTTTATCAGATTGAACCGGAAATTTTTGTTAGTGGACTTTTGGGCGCTTATGTGTTGCTCAATCAGCCATTCTTTGTAGTTTTCCCTCATTCTGATCTTCCCGGGCAGTTATGGCTCCGTGGCCCGCCCGCATCCTGCTTTTGTTAATCCTGTTTACTCATTATAGTTTTATTTCTGAACATTTTGACCAGTTAAACTGAGGCGCTATTCAGTTTGAAACATGCGTTTTGTATTGTCAGATACCGGATCAATATTAACCAGGAAGTAGTTTGCAAACCATACAAAAAATTTTTTACTAATGAAATATATTTCAGCGCTGCTGCTGATTCTTCTTTCCGTTTCAGAATTGTTAACTGCAGCAGAACCCGAAAAAAAACCAAAGACCGACGCCATGCTTTTTGGCGATGTGAAAGACAATGAAGCCCATATTCCGTTTGCAACGGTTTTGTTAAAGGGAACGGTTATCGGAACCGCCACCGATGCATCCGGTCATTTTAAAATGGCGAACCTGCCTGTCGGGAAACAAGTGGTTGTGGCTTCGGCAGTCGGGTACAAATCAAAAGAAATTGAAGTTGAACTGAAAGAAAAGGAAAGTGTAACGATTCTTGTAACACTCGAACCCGATAATATCGGGTTGGAGCAGGTGGTTGTTTCGGCCGACCGCAACGGGAAGAACCGCCGCGAAACACCCACCGTGGTAAATACCATCAATGCAAAACTGTTTAACCGCACACAAAATGTGACACTGAGCGAGGGGCTGAATTTTGCCCCGGGTTTGCGCATGGAAAACAATTGCCAAAATTGCGGTTTTACGCAGGTACGGATGAATGGCCTCGAAGGTCCGTACTCGCAGATTCTGATTAACTCGCGGCCGGTTTTCAGCGGACTGGCCGGTGTTTACGGGCTCGAACTGATTCCGGCGAACATGATCGAACGGGTTGAGGTGATCAGGGGCGGAGGCTCGGCCATGTATGGCAGCAACGCCATTGGCGGAACCATTAACCTGATGACCAAAGACCCGGTTTCCGATAACTTTTCGGTGGCAACTTCCGCGGGTGTTTTTGCTGCCGGGAAAAATACCACGAACTCGCCTGATTTCAGTCTGAACCTGAACGGCTCTTTTGTTAGCGACGATTTTAAAACAGGGTTGAGCATTTTTGGGTTCACCCGGTCACGCGGCCATTTCGATGCCAACGGCGATGGTTTTTCAGAGATTTCAGAAATAAAAAACATGACCATTGGCTCGCGTTTTTACCAGCGGGTTGCCAGCCGTGGCAAACTCACCATCGACTATTTCCGGATCAACGAATCGCGCCGGGGCGGCAACAAATCTGAACTGCCCATGCACGAAACCGACATCACCGAAAGTGTGGACCACAACATCAATTCGGGGGCAGTCAGTTTCGACCTGTTACTGCGTGAAGCTGACAAATTTTCGGTGTTTTTTGCCGGGCAGGGCGTTGATCGCGGCTCGTATTACGGGGCCAACCAGGATTTGTCGGCTTACGGAAAAACCACCGATTTTACCTATTCTTCCGGAGTACAGTACATCCGTGAAATTGAACATTTAATTTTCAGCAGTGCCACAATCACTTCGGGTATCGAATTAAACGGCGGCAACCTGGTGGATAAAAAACTGGGTTATTACGATACCGAATCTGACACCCATTTCGGAAACACGCTGGTAGCCGATCAGTCGCTTTCAACACAGGCCGGATTTTTACAATCGGAATGGAAACTCGATAAAGTTACATTTTCAGCCGGTGCCCGGTTCGATCATTACAGGGTTGCCGACAATGCCTCAGAAATCGATGATGTTACCGGAAATGTACTAAGCCCGAGAGTCAGCCTGCTTTATAAATTCGCGCCACATATTCAGTTCAGGGCGGGTTATGCGCGTGGTTTCAGGGCGCCGCAGATTTTCGACGAAGACCTGCACATCGAAACTTCGGGTTCGCGGCAGGTGGTCCATGTAAACGATCCGGATCTGAAGCAGGAAACATCTGACAGTTATACCGCTTCTTTTGATTTTACCTTTCACCCCGGGAAATGGCAGGTCCAGTTTTTGGCCGAAGGGTTTTACACAAGGTTGCTCAATCCGTTTGCCAACGAATACGGGACTCCTGACGAAAACGGAACGGTAATTTACACCCGTGTGAATGCTGAAAACGGCGCTACTGTAAAAGGCGTGAATTTTGAACTGAATGCTTCTCCCTCGGCAAAATTTCAGTTTCAGTCGGGATTTACACGCCAAAGCAGCCGGTACGATGAGCTGCAGGAGTTTAACGAAACCCACTTTTTCCGTTCGCCCGATACGTATGCTTATTTCGGGTTCGACTACAAACCTGTGCCGCTGCTGAACATCGCTTTTACCGGAAATTATACAGGCGAAATGCTGGTCCCGTATTTTGGCCCTGCCATTCCCGATCCTGAAGCCGGGCAGCTAAATACCACCGATCCGTTTTTCGATGCCGGAATCAAACTAAGCTACCAGTTCAGGATCACCGATGATGTAAAAGGGGAAATAAACTGTGGGATGAAAAACATTTTCAACAGTTACCAAACCGATTTTGATTCGGGCATTGGCCGCGACCCGGGGTACATTTATGGCCCGCTTTCGCCGCGTACCATTTATCTGGGGCTGAGATTTGGCAGTTTTCTCTGATGCCGGCAGAATCAGAAAACACTGAAATCTTTTATGCTGCCTGAAAATCGGGGGGTATTTCTGCCCTTTTAATTTGATGCGGCATAAAAGATTTTTATTTTTGCAACATTCGTTAAATCAGGCAACCTAAAATTACAGAATTTCCTGATTTGTTTGAAAAACCCGGAAAGGAGAAAAAATGAGCGAACTGGATTATTTGCAGAAAGAGAAAAACAGGAGGAATAATATCATTGTCGGCATTCTGTCGGTAATTCTGGTGGTGGTGATTGTGTTGTTTTTTATACAGCGCAGCGAACACAAAAGTGCATTAACGGGATTAAAGGCTGAAAAAGATTCCATTCAGGCCGAACTGGCTGAAATTGTTACAAGTTACGATTCGCTGAAAACCGAGAACGATACCATCAACGGGCAGTTGTTTTTGGCGCAGGAAAAAGTGCGCGACCTGATGCTCGAAATTGAGCAGACAAAACGGGTGAGTGTGCAAAAAATCAACGAATACCAGAAACAGGTAAATACCATGCGGGGCATTATGCGCGATTTTGTTGCACAAATCGACTCGCTGAACCGTCGTAACCAGCAATTGCTCGAAGAAAACACGCAAGTGAAGGAACAATTCAAACAGGCCGAAATAAAGAACGAACAACTCAGCCAGGAAAAAGAAAAACTGGAGAAAAACCTGCAAAGGGCTGCCCAGCTCGAAGTACGCGACCTGGTTGCCGAAGGATTAAACGCGCGGAACAAGGAAACCAAGTTTGCCAACCGCACCGAAAAAATCAGGATTTCGTTTGTGCTGAACAGTAACATCACCGCCAAACGCGGGCCCAAAAATATCTATGTCAGGATTATGCGACCCGACCAGCTTTTGCTGAGTAAATCACCCGGCGACCTTTTCCAGTTCGAAGACCTGAAAATTCAATACTCGGCCATGCGCGAGGTGAATTACGAAGGGATGGATCTGCCGGTGGCCATTTATTGGGACAATGCAGGCGAATCGCCGCTGATGATCGGCACCTACACCATCGACCTTTTTGCCGATGGCAACAACATCGGCACCACCTCGATTGAGTTTAAGTAGCGTGGTTCTGAGAAAAAAGTTTAAGACCTTTCTTTTTTCCTTTCTAATGAATTTCAAAGGGTGGGATTTTGAATATTGAATTTTTCCCAAAAATCGGTTATTCCACAAACAGTTATATTTTGTTTTATTGGATAAGTACCTGAAAGAGGTACAATTACAAATACTTTTTCAGGTTTTATAACTTCCACTGATTTCCAGAATCCTTTGGTCAAAGTTGGTGAAGCCGATGCTTTGCATTCGATCGCAATTATCCGGCTGCCTTTTGTCAAAACAAGATCAATTTCATCGCCGCTGGCCGAACGATAAAAATAAGGCGACCAGTCGCGAAGGTTAGAAATAATATTTTCAATCACCAGTCCTTCCCATGATGACCCGAAAACCGGGTTTCCCATTAAATCATTAAACGTGTCAATCAGCAGAAGTTGGTGCAATATTCCAGTGTCACGGACAAACACTTTAGGTGATTTTACAAGTCTTTTTTTTACGTTAACCTCAAAAGGTTGCAGGGTACGCAAAATAAAAGTCTGTTCCAGTAAGTCAATATACCTGCGCACAGTTGGGTGGGTTAAACTTAACGATTCACCAAATTTTGAGAGGTTTATAAGCTGTCCATGATTGTGGGCACACATGGTTAACAAGCGACGCAACTGCAAAGCCGGAATCTGAATTCCCAGTTGAGGAATATCCCGTTCAATATAAGTACGGATGAAATTTCCCCGCCAGATTTTACTATCATCGTCAGTATCACTCAGATAGCTCTCCGGGTATCCTCCACGAAGCCAGAATTTATTAAGTTGAAAATCGGGTAATTTGTTTAATTCATTTATTGAAAATGGATGAAGTTCAATCAATCCGATTCTTCCGGCTAACGATTCTGAAGTTTGTTTAATTAATTCACGCGATGCCGACCCTAATAAAATAAAGCGGCCATTCTTTCTGTTTTGGTCGATTACACTTCTCAATACAGAAAATATTTCTGGTAATAGTTGAATTTCATCAATACAAAAAGTTGCTTCACTGTTTGCACCGAAGAAAAGTATCGGGTCGGAAAGTTTGTTTAAATCAGCCGGATTTTGCAGGTCGAGGTATAAAAATGAAGGGATTTTTTCAGAAAGCATTTTAGCAAGTGTCGATTTTCCACATTGTCGGGGGCCTAAGAGTGCTACTGCCGGAAATATCTTAAGATTCTGTAAAACAAAATCTTCTATGCTTCTTTTGATTAAATCGTGCATATTGAAAATCAGATTTACAATTTGCACGAAAATTACATATTTAATTGATATAAAGCAAATTTCATGTTAAATCTTCTTCTTCCACTTCTCCAACTCCGGAATAGCCTTTTCAACGGCAAACGGTTTGCCGTGGCCCGGAACCACCGTTTTTACACCTGATTCGAAAAGCATTTCCCAGGTATGCAGCAGTGTGGCCGGGTTGTTGCAAAAATGCGGGAAAATGATGCCATTGCCGAGGTTCAGAAAAGTATCGCCTGCAACCAGCGTATCGCCAACCAAAACCGATTGCGAACCGTTGGTATGCCCCGGTGTTGAGATGATTTTTGCATCAATTCCAAAAGGGTTCAGGTCGTATTCATGATGGTTGATAAGCTGCGCTTCAAATGCTTTTGGCGAAGCAAACCGCGGCACCACAATGCTGCCCAGCCCCGAAATAAAACGGGTGTAAAAACCCATTCCTTTTGGGATGGGCGTAAAGCCTTTTTTCAGGTTTTCATATTCGTTTTGATGCACAAGTACAGGGGCGCCGGTTAGTTTTACAAGTTCGTGCAGGTTGCCGGTATGGTCGTGGTGCGTGTGCGTTAAAACAATCAGTTTCAGTTCAGCGGGTTCGGTATTTTTGTGTTTCAGAAAGCGGAGGATGTGGGCCAGGTTTCCTTTTACCCCGGTATCGACAAGAATAGCCGATTTGCCGTTTTTCAGCAAAACAACGTTTGAGTAACCCACACGTGTCCAGAAAGTACCACGATTGTTTTCCATTTGTTTAATTCGGATTTTTTGGCAAAAATACGCTGAAATTGCTGTCAGTTATTATTTTTGGCACATTTTCAGAACCGAAATTCAGGATGATCAAAAGAAACAGTTTTTTTTGTTTATGGCTTGCCTTGCTGCTTGTTGCAGGTTCCGGGTCTTTATTGGCACAGGACGATAAAAACATACCGAAACTAAAATTCAATCTTACCGGAGATGGAAGTTCGTATGCCGGAATCATGATGAACAACCAGGTCTGGACCCGCTATATCTGGAACAATCCCGACAAAAACGGGGTGGAACAATACAGCGACATCGACCTGGGAATCCGCCGCAGCCGCCTCACTTTTTATGCCAGCCTGATGGACAGGGCGATGATTTTTACACAAATCGGGTACGACGGCATGACCTATCGCTCGGAACGGAAACCCGGTGTTAATATTTATAATGTCGAAGCTGAGTATTTCCTGCTGGGCGACGCGCTTCACCTGGGTTTTGGGTTCGATGCCAAAAATGGTATTTCACGTTATTCGAGCAATAAAAATTTTGAGTTCCTGGTGGTCGATGCGCCGGGTTTTACTTCGCCCGTCAGTGGGACTTTTGACGATTTTGGCCGCCAGTTGGGAATTTTTGCCCGGGGTTCCGTCAGCAGGCTTAACTACAGGGTTTCCGTTACAAAACCTTTTGAATACGGTATCGATTCGGTTTCGTCGCCGGTAACCACCGAACGTATTAACGAAAACTTTGCGCTGAAAGGCTATTTCGACTGGCAGTTTTTCGATACCGAAAATGCCGCTTTTCAGCAAATGACCATGAACAACCTGGGCCGGGGAAAAATACTGAATGTGGGTGCCGGGTTTTATTACCACCCCGAGGCAATGCTCGTTGAAGCTGAAAAAGACATCTCAACAGTTGACCCCTTTATTGCCGCATTGCTTATTGCTGCCGGGCAATATGACCGGCTTTACGATATGGCAGATTATTACCCCTCGCAAATCAGCGATATTTTTGTGGCTGCCGCCGATGTTTTTATCGATATGCCCACGCGGCAGGGTGGCGCGGTTACCGGCTATTTCTCCTATCAGTATAACTTTTTCGGCCCCAATTACCTGCGGAGTGCCGGGCGGATGAATGTTTCAAAAATGAGTGCCGACGATGCTTTGCCACAGGGCCCCGGAAACGCGGAGTGGGAAGTGGGCACCGGGCATATTGTGCGGGGAGAATTTGGGTACCTGCTGCCGGGCAACGGCCTGAAAAACCGCTTGCAGCCATACGGGGCGTTTACATTAAAAGCTTTTGAAAGACTGGGCGAAGCCTCGGCACAGTTCGATGCCGGAATCAACTGGCTGATGTATGGCCATAACCTGAAATGGACCCTGCAATACTCCTCACGCCCAATTTACACCGAAATTGACGATCAGCAAATGTGGACAAGCTCCAAAGGGCAGGTCATTCTGCAAACACAGATTTATTTTTAGAAACCGGTTGATGTGATCGGGATACTCTCTGAGATTTCCTGTGAATAAAGTTTGCGCCTTGCCGGAAATTTTGGTTCCCAACCGTCGGAAAACGGCTACCAGCCGAAAGTTATCGAGTCCTGCCGTAATGGGAGGCTTCCCAGCGGGTAGATTTCACTGTCCTGCGACAGGAGAGAACTTCCCAGGGGGCGGAAATTGTCGCCCAGTATAGCTGGGAAGCAATTTTTAGTGGCTGGACGGCAAACTGCCCGGCTGGACGGGTCAACCCCCGGCAGGATGGGTGATAGCCCAGCAGGAATGCATAATTTTTTTCCGGGCAATATGTTTAGTGCCCTATTTTTCTGGTATCAATCTGGTTAATCTGCCCTTTCAGGGCGCAGGGGCGGGGTTTCGTCGTTAACCCGGGGCTTTGCCACCGGGCTGAAATGAGTTGCCCCATCGGGGCGTAGTTCCTCAGGTAAAATCATTCATTCATGGATCACACATTGCAGAGGATTTGTAAATTTGACAGGAAAAACGGGCTGAAAGCCCAATTTAATTCAGCCCAACGGCAACGCCTTGGGGAAAAAAACAAACAAAACAAAAACGCCCTGCAAGGGCAATTTAATCCGGAATGCCATGGGACAATCGTTATCAAAAATTTACATTCATCTGATTTTTCATGTAAAAAACAATTCAGTAAATATTGAAAATGAGGTCAGGGAAGCCCTGTTCCGTTATATCGGCTCTATTATCAAGGACAATGAATCGATACCAATTTTGATAAATGGAACGAACGACCATGTTCATATTTTGTTTGTGATGTCGAAAAATGTATCGTTGGCCGGAATCACCGAGGAAATTAAACGACACAGTAGTCGTTGGATAAAAACGCAGGGGCCACAATTTAAAAATTTTGCATGGCAGGGTGGTTATGCGGGTTTTTCGGTGAGTCAATCGCTACACGAAAAGACGAGACATTACATTGACAAGCAGGAAGAGCATCATCGGAAAATGACGTTTAGGGAGGAGTTGATTTTATTTTTAAAGGAATATGGAATTGATTATAACGAGCAATATTTATGGAATGATTGAGTTGCCCTTTCAGGGTGCAGGGGCGGGGCTTCGTCGTTAACCCGGGGCGTTGTCTGCCCTGTTTGTTTCTGATTAATTATTTCCAGCCCGTCCGGTCAGGCGGGCTTATTCGATATTTTTAGATTAAAAATCTACATCGTTAATCTTTTTGAATGCCTGCCCCTTCGGGGCGTTGTTATTCCTCAGGTAAAATCATTCATTTATGTATCACACATTGCAGAGGATCTGTAAATTTGAAAGGAGAATCGGGCTGAAGGCCCCAATTAATTCAGCCCAATTGCAACCTGCCTGCCTTCCGGCAGGCGCCCTGGGTAAAAAGGCAACAATACGAACAACGCCCTGCAAGGTCAATTAAATCAGCAAAACCATGGTACAATCGTTATCAAAAATTTACA
>JAJUGS010000167.1 GCA_029265875.1 Prolixibacteraceae bacterium | reverse complement strand
GAAAAAAATCTGCCTGCAGGTTATTTTGCGGGTGGATTTTTTATATATTTGCCCCGCCTGAAAAAACAACAAGGGCTGTTAATGACGGTGGTTTTTGAAGGCAAGTTCTTTAAATTTTGCCCAGATGGTGAAATTGGTAGACACACCAGCTTGAGGGGCTGGCGCCGGTTGCGGTGTGCAAGTTCGAGTCTTGTTCTGGGCACAAAAAACGCTGAAAGAAAACTTTCAGCGTTTTTTGTTTCTGATCAATTCATTTTTTGAAGCTTTGCCAGCGTTTCAAAATCAAACTCTTCAACCGGGTTAAAATCATTATCAGCCATGTATTTTTGGACGCTATAAAGTAACTGCCTTGCTTCGGGCCTTTTTTGAAGGTCGGTTACCAAATCAATACTGCAAACCAGAATCTTCCCTTTTCCAACTTTTGCTTCAAAAGCCAGTGCCAGCGGGCGGTTCGTAAACCAGTCGTCGATAACACGGATCAATGGCTGAATTTTTGGATCGATTGCAGCCAGATTCATGGCCTGTCCGTGGTTCATGGCATCCCACCACTGCCAGTTGCTGTGGAATTCTGTCGGGAATTCTGAAAAAACAGGATGTTCGGGATTTACCAGAATGCCCAACGTGTGTGGCCCCTGCCCTGCTGTCCAGGCTGTATTCCAGAATATTGACGAAAAACCGGTTTTGATGGTCCCACCGGCATCAGGAGCAACATCGCCCTTTTTCAAAGTTAACAGAACAGTTCCCCCGTTGTCAAGATGCTTTTTGGCTTTGTCATCTAATTGCTGAGTCATCAGAATTTTATCAATGCCCGGAACCAGCTGTTTTACCGCCGGATAAACCCAAAAATCCCAATGATTGGCGAATTTGTCAATTTTAACCTCCAGCAGCAGTTTCTGAGGTTTTTCTGCAAACTGCAACGGAACTGATATTTCGCCCAGTTTGGTGGGTTTTCCGTTTTGAATATTCGCCGGACGTAGATTTCCTTTTTGAATTTCATTTCCGCTTTCATCCGTAATTCTCCATTCCGGTGTGCAGTTTTCGAGTGGTTTTTCTCCAAAATGGGCTACTTCCACTGCTGCCCTCAATGTTTCGTTATTCTGCCAGGTAAATTTTTCCATTCTTACAAGTGGAACTGTGGAGTTGCAAAACCGGCTGTATTCTTCAGGAGTAATATATCCTTTTTCTTCCCAGAACGGGTTTAAAACACCCACCAGCGCGGTCCCCTGTCCGGGAAAATCGTGCAAATCCAGTAACTGAAAACCACCAAAACCCTCAGTACGCATTGCGGCCTCAATATCGGCTTTGTAACAGAGCGCCTGCAATTTTCCGGAAGCCAACAGAAAACTATCGGCCAATTGAGCCATTCCGTTTTCGGAAAGTGTTTCTTTAAAGATTTCAAAATTTTTGGCTCTAACAACGCCATCATATTTTTCAATTTCCTTAAAATCAGGGTAAACACACCACTGCCCTATTTCGTGGCTTACAACCGGCTGTGTAAACCCGGTAATTCTTGAACTCCAGTCGTAATCGCTGGTGGGCGGTTGTGCATTGATGATGCTTTTTAATTCTTCTCCCCACCCCTGAATACGCGGATTTGGTGTGCTCAGGTAATCATTCACCTCCAAATCGGGCCAACCGGCTGCCGAAACATAAATCCGGCGTTTGTCTTTTTGTTTCCAGTAATTCACAAAATCTGTAAGAAATGCCTTGTAATTTGGTCCGCCAGGTTCGTTTCCATAGGCCATCATGCAAAACGACGGGTGATTTCCGTAGGCTTCCACCATTCTTTGGCTTTCTTCATATAAATATTTGTCGAAAGGTTTTCCACTGCCCAGATTTGTGGATTGATTGGCCCAGGATGAGCATTCAACCTGAAGATAAAAACCGGCTTTGTCGGCGGCTGCAAAAGCCGCTTCGGGCGGGCACCACGAATGAAAACGCAGATGGTTCAACCCGTGTGCACGGCAGATTTCATAAATCCGCGACCATTCCTTTTCATCGGTTGGCGGATAACCGGTTTTCGGGAAAATGGCACATTCAAGCGTTCCGCGCAGAAAAACAGGATGGCCATTTATGAGAATCTGCCGGTTGGCCGTGGTGATTTCGCGCACCCCAAAAGTGGTTTTCAGCGTGTCGGTGCCAAGATTTTCACCCTTTAAAACCACATTTATTTCATACAATTCAGGATGAAATTCACTCCAGTATTTAACATTTTTCCCCATTGGAATGGTAACATCCACCTTGTTTTCGCCTGTTTTTAAACCAAAATCAACCACTTGTTTTTCAGGAACCGATGGTCCTGCAATACTGATTTCAAGTTTTACTTTTCCGGGTTCACCGTTATTATTCATCCTGATTCCAGCCACAACTTCATTCTTCTGAATATCGGGATAAACACTGATATGCTGAATATTTACAGCCGGTTTTGCCTCAATGTACATTTTCCCCACCATCCCGTTCCAATTGGTTTGTGTGTGGTCTGAAATGCTGTGGGAGTTGATTCCGGGGTCGAAATCTTTTACACGGTTATCAATGCAAACGGTGAGCAGGTTTTTGCCCGGTTTCAGGAAACCTGAAAGGTTGTAAACATGCGGTGTCCCGAGCGAATTCTGCATTCCGGCATATTTCCCGTTCACCCAAACCCGGCTTTCCCAATGACAGCGTTCCAGGAACAAAATCAAATCTTTGTTCTGCCAGTTTTCCGGAACCGGGATTTCTTTCTGGTACCACGCGGCTCCCTTGTAATATTTCACAGGTTGCAGCCAGAAAGGGACCTTGAAATTTCCGGGTTCGCGGTATTTTGCATAAACAGGCGATTTAAAAAAAGTGCTGTCAACAATTTGCCCTGTCCACGGTGTATTTATCCCAATATCGTTGCCAATCCCGTTGGTTGTTAACGAGCCGGGCAATTGGAGCTGACCATCCAGCTTCTTCGAGAACCAGTTTTCGGCAACCCCAATGTCGAGTGAATCGAGTTGATAACTCCAGGTTCCGGATAAATCGATTCGGGTTATGAGATGATTGTTATTACAGGCAATAAGGGCGAAAACACAAAACAGTATAACGATAGCAGATAGTTTCATAACGGATAGTTCAGATTAAGTTTTTCAGCCTGAAAATACGCCAAAAGATTGAATGAACGAAGGCAGCAAATAAAAAAGCCTGAACTTTTTCAAATTCAGGCTTTTCAGTGGTATTTATATATCTCTATTTCTCAGGCGCGAGTGCCACGCTGACATAGTTTTTAAAATCGAAATATTGATTAAACGCCTTTTTCGTCGATTCAATGGTCAGGTTTTTCACCAGTTCGTTGTAGTTTCCGTATTCCGAAAAATCACCGTTTTTCAGGAAATAGGTATTGCTGAGAATGCTGACCCAGAAACCGTTTTCGCGCAGGGCAACTTCGCGTTCACGATACATTTTCTCCTGTGCTTTTGCCAGTTCCTCGGCAGTTGGTCCATTTTTCTGGTATTCTGCAATAATTTCGAACACGGTCTTTTTCAGCTCATCCAATTTTTGCGGAGAAGTTCCATAAGCTACTGTTATTGAGTATTCTGCATCGGGGTATTTAGCTGACGACGGGTATGCACCGATGGAATAAACACTGCTTTTGTCTTCGCGGATTACCTCAAGCAGGCGGGTTGAAAGGATTTTTCCAACGGCATCCAATTGTACCTGGTTTTGTCCGCTGTAATCGAAATCGCCATGAAAAACAATGTACTGTGTGCTTTTGTCTTCCTCTCCGCGTTTTACCACTTTGTCAACCACTCCAACTGGTTTTTCAATACCCAGGTCAACCCACTTTTCAGCAGCACCCGACGACGGAATACCACCAATATATTTTTCAACCAGCGGTTTCAGTTTTTCAGCATCGATGTTGCCCACAAAAAAGAATTTAAAGTCGGCAGCATTTTTAAAACGTTCTTTTGCAATTTGCTGAATGCGTTTGAAATCGGCTTCCTGCAAACGTTCTTTTGTCATAGGCCGTGCCCGTTCGTGGTAATTGGCCAGCGTAACACTTAGTGTATCCTGAAAAGCTTCTTCGGGCGAAGCGGCTTTGTTTTCAAGCATTCCGGCATAACGTGCCATCAGGCTCTGGTAGCTTTTGGCATCAAAACGGGGTTCGGTAAAATAGAGATAAACCATCTGAAGTAAAGTTTCCACATCTTTCACCGAGGAACTACCTGAAAAACCTTCGCGCAATTCACTGATGTTGGGGGAAAGACTGAAAACTTTCCCTGTCATCATTTTGTCGAGTGTTATTTTGTCGAAACCGGCAATACCGCTCATTTCCATAACATCGGTTGCCAGTTCAGCCGAGATATCATCTTTAACCGGGTACAACGAGTTACCACCCAAACTCCAGGCATTGAACATGATTTCGTCTTCCTTAAAATCGGTGGTTTTAAAAACAACCGTAGCACCATTTTCGAGCACCCACTCCACGGCATCAACTTTTTCAAGCTTTTTCTCCGATTTCACCTTGCTGCCAACCGGTTCATATTCCACCAACGGAACATTGGTAGCAGCATCTTTGTAGGGTTCAATTTCCATTTTGTCCACTTCTGCGGCCAACGCCAGAATTTCTTCTTTTGTCGGAATTTTTGAGCCTTCTATTTCGGGTGCGGCAACAATAAATACGCGGTTTTCATCGGTAATCCATTTTTTTGCAAGATCATTCATCTCGGCTGCAGTAATAGTCGGAACAAAGGCTTTGAAGTATTCATATTCGTTTTCTATACCCGGAAATGGTTCTTCAGTAATCAGGAAATTCCGTTTATATTCTTCGGCATAATTAATCGATTTCTGGTTATTGCGCTCGTTAAAAGCTTTTTCCATACCATTTAAAAGGGCTGTTTTCTGCCTTTCGAGTTCAGTTTCTGTGAAACCATATTTTTTTACCCTTTCGTTTTCAACCAGCACCGCTTTCATTCCCTCGTCAATGCGGCCATTGTGGGCCACAGCAATTGAAACATAAGCGCTTTTGGGGCCAAATAATTCAGAATAAGAAGTTTGAGCCATCAAAAAAGGAGGTTCAGGCTGTTGCAATTTTTCGGCAAGCCGGGTATTAATCATCGCGTTATAAAGATTCTTTTTAATCGACTCGCGGTAATCAGCCAATGTCTTCGATTTTACCAGCGGGTGTTTGTATAACATGTAAGTAACCGGATATTGAGCTTCCTTATCGGTAACGATGCTCACCAATGTTTCCTTATGGTCAGGAATATCGAAGTATTTTTTGGGGCGTGGATTTTTAGGCGCCGGAATTTGCGAGAACTTTTGCTTTACGGTTTCCACCATTTTCTGCTGGTCGAAATCACCCACAATAATCACAGCCTGCAAGTCGGGCCGGTACCAGTCGGCACGAAAACGGCGCAAAGCTTCAGGCGGACAGTTATCCACAATTTCCATTTTTCCGATGGGCAGTCTTTCGGCATATTTTGAATTATGCAGAAATACCGGCAGCCATTTCATCTGCATCCGGTAGTTGGCATCACGGCCACCGCGGTATTCTTCATGAATAATCCCGCGTTCGTTGTTAATCTCTTCGTCTGAATCGGTATTCTGACAGGCCCAGTCGTACAATACCTGCAACCCTTTTTCCATGTAAACCGATGAATCGAGCGGCACTTTCAACATATAAACTGTCTCGTCAAAACTTGTGTAGGCATTGATTTCAGGGCCGAATTCCATCCCGATGGATTCGAAATAGTTAATCAATTCGTGTTTCGGAAAGTTTTTGGTCCCATTAAACGACATGTGTTCGCAAAAGTGCGCCAACCCCTGCTGGTCGTCGTCTTCATCGATTGAGCCGGCTTTTACCACAAGGAAAAGTTCGGCACGGTTTTTTGGGGTTTCGTTGGAACGGACGTAATAAGTCATCCCATTCGGGAGAACACCTTTGCTTACTTTCGGGTCTTGCGGAATGGTGCTTTTTAAATCGAAATTGTTTTGTGCAGAAAGCAGTACTGCGCTGAAAATGAAAATCGTACTCAGAATAAACTTCATGATTTATGTGTTTTGTTAATTTATTAATTGGTCAAATGTTTCCTGCGAAAATTACAACAAATTTACAGGAACAATGGTTGCACTGCATGCGCAAAAGCATCATCCTCGTTTGAAGGCGCAGCCGGGAAAAGATGCCTGATTTCAACAGGTGCGTTTTCTGTAAGAAACGAATGTTTGGTAAATTCCAGCAAATCAAAATCATTGTAGTCGTTGCCAATACCAAGTGTTTGATGAAAACCGATGTCAAGCATTTCGCAAATGTGTTTTATCCCGTTCCCTTTCGAAACCGAATGATGAAAAACTTCAGCCCAGATGTATCCTTTTGTAATAGGCGAAGAAGCCCGGATCACCCTGATTTCGGGGCAAACTGCCTCAACGTCAGTTTTCAGTTTTGCAAACCGCTCCTCGTTTTCAGGAATGATAACCAGGAACTGGCACATTTCGGTATCGGGTAAATTGTTAATATCCAATTCAAAAGCGAAAGCCTGGTTGTAACTGAAATATCGCTCAAACTCCCCGCACGGCTGGTCGCCCCTGAAATACCAGTGCTGATGGTTTTCAGGAACCGGGAAAAACGCATGAAAATTCACTCTTTCGCCAATGAAATATTTCAGCAGCTTTTGTACCGAATGAGTGGCAAGATTACAACTGTAGATATTTTCCTGTTTCTGCCAGTCGAAAATACCCGCGCCTGACGAATAAACAATGTAATCGAAAGGGATTTCTGGAGCAAGCACATCCTTCACTTTTTTCATATTCCGCCCGGTGGCAGCCACCCGAACGATATTTTTATTTCCCAATAAATGAAGTGCTTCAAGATTTTTTGAACTGATTGTTTTGTCGTTTTTCAGAAATGTACCATCCAAATCGGTGGCAACAAGGCGGGTATTTATTAATGGGCTTTGCATCAGGTAAAATTGAGATTTCATTTTTTAAGCAGTTCAAACAACTCTTTGTTAATATATAAAGTTTCCCGTCCCACCTTTTGTGATTCGAGCACCCCGATTCTTTCCAGTTCCTGCAAATACCGCGAAGCTGCCTTTCTTTCCACTTTTAGTTGATTCACAACAAATTCAATTTTCGAATAAGGTTGCTCAAAAAGCAATTCAACGAGTTCTTTTCTAAAAATTTTCGGCGATTCAGCCTTTACTTTTTCTATTGTTTTATCCAACAAACTTTTAATAGCTGTAATCTTTTCAATTGTCTGAAGCGATGTTACTTCTACAGCTTTCAACATATACAAAATCCAATCTTCCCATTGGTCGTTTTTATTTGTTTGATTTAAAAGCCTGTAATACTCATTTTTATTTTCAATAATGTATGAACTCAGGTACAAAATCGGAATATCCATTAATCCATTCAGAATGAGATAAAGAATATTCAAAATTCTGCCTGTCCTGCCATTTCCGTCATAAAAAGGGTGAATGCTTTCAAACTGCTGATGCAAAATTGCCAGATTTATTAAAGGTGAAATTTCATTGGCCGGCTCATTAAAATATTCAATTAAACGTGATAATAAATCAAGAATTTCCTGTTTATCCTGCGGAGGAGTATAAACGGTTTCTCCTGTTAAATCATTTTTTAAGACAGTTCCAGGCATCGTTCTGATGCCTGCATTATTTCCGGTGAGTTCCTTTTGAATAAGCAAAATATCACTAAATCTCAGAAATCCCTGTTGTTTTACAAAATCGAATCCTGTAAATACAGCTTTCCTGTAATTCACCACTTCTTTTGTTGCAAGGGTAATTTTCGAACTATTTATTGTCAACGCTTTGTAAAGCTCATCGTGTGTGGTTATTATATTTTCAATTTCTGAACTTCCTTTTGCTTCTTTCAGAACAATGGCATTAATCAACATCGAATGGTTGGGTAATGTTTTACCAATTCCCTTTAACTCTGCAAGAGCTGCAGCTGCTTTCGGAACCTCTTTTAAAATTCTTATCGTCTCAATTTTGTTTCTCTCCGGAGGAAAATTTGCAAGATTTCGAAGTGGTGTGTTTTGTCCCATGTTCTTTTAATATGTACCAAAAATACAAAAAAAAGTACAAATTATTTTTATCGGAGATTTTTTAGTACATTCATCAAAAAATCAACAAGTATTCAACATCTTAACCAAAAAACCGATGGAAAAAGAAATTTCAAACCTGATTGATTCCTACAATAATGGAAAAACAAGCCGGCGTAGTTTTGTGCGCAAACTGGCCCTTTTAACCGGAAGTACCGCACTTGCTGCCACAGTTTTACCCACTTTAACCGATAACAGCCTGACTGCGGCAGAAAAAAAACAAAAAGCAATGGCGTTGATTGAAAAAATGGTTACCTACCCCGCTTTTACCGGGGAAATGAAAGCTTTTGAAGCCCGGCCTGAAAAAGGGAAAAAATTCCCCGCAGTAATTGTGATTCACGAAAACCGGGGACTTGTGCCACACATCAAAGATGTTACAAAACGCATGGCTGCCGAAGGATTTCTGGCGCTGGCACCCGATGCCCTTTCACCGGTTGGCGGAACACCCGAGGATATTGCGAATGTGGGTGAATTGTTCCGACAGTTAAAGCCGGAAGAAACCACCCAAAATTTCGTGGCCGCTGTTAAATACCTCAAATCGCACCCAAACTCAAATGGCAAAGTGGGCTGCACCGGTTTTTGCTGGGGTGGTGCCATGACCAACCAGGTCGCTGTTAATTGCGAAAATCTCGATGCCGCTGTTCCTTATTATGGCAGCGTGCCGAAAACCGAAGATGTACCGAAAATAAAAGCACCGATTTTGGCCCACTATGCCGAAAATGACGACCGGATTAATGCCGGAGTTCCGGCTTTTGAAGAAGCATTGAAAGCGAATAACAAGGAATACCAGATTTACAAATACCCCGGAACGCAACACGCTTTTAACAACGACAGCAACCCGGACCGTTACAACGAAGAACAGGCCAAAATTGCGTGGAAACGGACAGTGGATTTCTTTAAGGATAAGCTGAAATAGATAGAAAACGAACTTCGTAAACTCATTTCATAAAATACAAAATCCCGGGCAAAACACCCGGGATTTTTTGCGGGTTTCCCCACAGCAACTTTCAAAAAATAACTGAGCAATATATTTTAGTCCTGAAAAAACGCACCGACCGGATAGGCCCCTACTGCGTGGGTGGCTGTTGAAGTTCCGTCCGAAGTATAAATTTTCATTTGTCCGGCCCCGGTTGTGCTCTGCGCGCTGAACAAATACACCGAATCATCAGATTTATTGACAGTGATTCCGGAAATTCCCGAAATACCGGATACAAAAGGCGCTGAGCTGAAAGTTTTTGATGTTGTGTTAAAAACCTCAACTGCACCAGTCAGGTTCCAGTTTTCATCGTATGCCGATGTTATCACAAACAATTTATTAGATGCAGCATTCATCGAAATAATTGAACCATAACTATTGCTGACATTATCAAGCCCGAATACTTCTTCGAGCTTATCGGTTTTAACATTAATAAAGCCAAGCCCGGTTTCAGTTGAAGGATTATTAAAAGTGCTGACCAGTGTTACATACAAATTTCCGTTTTTATCGGGT
>JAJUGS010000237.1 GCA_029265875.1 Prolixibacteraceae bacterium | reverse complement strand
TTTGAATAACTCTGGGTTTCAACCCAGGGGAAATGAGTGATGTAAAACAACAACCCTGTAAGGGTTGAACAGTGATGTTGCCGAATCTCTCATTCTGAAATCTTATTATTCTTTAAAAAGCATGGGTGCCAGCTGGTACAAACTTCTGCGCCAGGTCAGGAATTCGTGGGCAGTACCTTCCGAAATATACGAAACCGCATTCATTCCGGCTGCTTTCAGCGCTTCGGCTGAGCTTTTCACCCCATCAGGACGCTCTTTGCTGCCACAACTCAGGAAAATGAGGTTTACCTTCGATTTATCTTTGATATCTTCCGGAGCATAGGTTCCGCCGCTCAACAAAGCATAATGCGAAAACACTTCGGGCTTGTTAAGGGTGATCATTTTGGTCTCCATTCCACCCATCGACAATCCGGCCATGGCGCGGTGCGGCTGGTCGGCAATGGTATTGAAATTGGCGTCGATGTATGGAATCAGTTCGTCCACCAACACGGTCTGAAACGGTTTGATGTCGAAATTGCGCAGCCCGCCGAATTTGATTTCGTTGGTCATTCCGTAGGTCATAACTATGATAAAAGGTTTGATTTTCCCTTCGGCAATCAGGTTGTCCATAATCAGGTTGGCGTGGCCCTGGTTGCTCCATGCGGTTTCATCTTCTCCCCAGCCGTGTTGCAGGTAAAGTACTGGGTAACGTTTTTTGCTGTCTTTTCCATACCCTGGAGGAGTATAAACAAAGGCCCTGCGTGAAGTTTGGGTACTTGGCGACGGGAATAAAATCTGCTGCACATTTCCGTGAGGAACATCTTTCAATGCATAAAAATCAGCGTCGTGCGCCGGAATTTCAATTCCGCTTTCCCAACGGGTTGAACCATAAAAATTGAGGGTTCCGGGGTCGTTAAAAACACCGCCATCGATGGTTACATGGTAGTAATGAAAACCTTCATCCATCGGACCGGCAGTTGTACCCATCCAGGTTCCATCTTCAGCTTTTGCAAGTGGAGTACCACCTCTGGTTCCTCCCAGTCCCAGACTGACCACCACACTTTGAGCCTGTGGCGCCACAATTTTAAAACGGGCGTACCCCTGCGAATTGACCATTGGATATTCTTTCCCGGGTTGGTTCAGGGTTGAAGGTTTGAAATCTTCCTTGATTTCTGGTGGGGTGATTTGTGCAAAGCAAAAACTCCCGGTTAATACGAAAGAAATCAGTAAACTGAATATTTTGTTTTTCATAAAAAGTGGTTTTAATTTTTTTTATCGACAGATTTTTTAAAATGTAATTTAAATCTCTTTTATTATCCCAATCTGATGATTGACCAACACCGGCATTTATGCCGGTGAATTTGAGTTGCCTTAATTACCGGACTTTAGTCCTTAATTTCTGACATTTTGGGCTAAAGCCCTTTCATTTTTGCAACTTTTTTTCCCGGGGATAAATCCCCGGGTTAGTCAAAAAACGATTCTTTCTGTTTATTCTTTAAATAAAAGCGGTGCAAATTCATGAAGACCCCTGCGCCAGCTTTGCCATTCGTGGGCGGTTTGCGGCGAAACATAAAAGTGGGTGTTCATTCCGGCTGCTTTCAGTTTTTCGGTGTTTTCCTTTGGGTCGCCACCAAAACCCTGGCGGCGGTTTTCCAGTTCGCGACTACCATAACTGATGAAAACCAGTTTTATTTTTTCTTTGAAACCGGGCGCTTTTTCCACATCCTCAACGCTGATGCTGCCACCACTGAACATGCCGACATACGAAAATACATCGGGGTGAGCCAGCGTAATCACGCGGGTTTGCATGCCGCCCATCGAAAGACCGGCCATGGCGCGGTGCTGCTGGTCGGCAATGGTTCTGTATTCGGCATCCACCATCGGGATGATGTCTTTCAGCAAAGTATTTTTAAAACCATCGGCCCAGCCTTCCGGCGGCCACTGTGCAGGGCGTTCGCCATTGGCAGGCCGCTGCGGCATCCGCCAGTTTCCGTTGTCCATTACAATGATAAACGGAACGGCTTTCCCTTCGGCAATCAGGTTGTCCATAATCAGGTTGGCATGGCCCTGCCGGCTCCAACCGGTTTCGTCCTCGCCGCCACCATGTTGCAGATACAACACCGGATAACGTTTTTGGGTGTCTTTATTATACCCCGGAGGCGTGTAAATAAAGCAACGACGCATGGCATCGTTTTCCTTCGAGTAATAAATTTTTTCAATTACCTGACCGTGCGGAACATTTTTATTGGCATAAAAATCCTGGTCTTTGGCCGGAATTTCGATACCACTGCCCCAGCGGCTGGCACCGTAAAAATAGAGGCTTCCGGGGTCGGGTACGGCAGCGCCGTCAACCCAGAGCTGGTAGTAGTGGAAACCCTCGTCCTGCGGGGCCGATTCGCCGGTCCAAACACCGGCTGTATCTTTGGTCAGGTCGTATTTTACGGCGCTGATATCGAGCTGAACTTTGGCTGCACCGGGTGCTTTGATTTGCACACGCACGCGGCCTTCGGAATTTACCATCGGGTATTGCCTGCCGGGCTGGTTGACTGTTGAAGGTTTGAAATCTTCAACCACGGCGGTTTGCGACTGCGCAACAAATGCCCCGCCTGTCAGCAAAACTGCCCATACAAGTTTTTGTAGTTGTTTGTTCATTGAAGTTATTTTTTAGTTTAAATGTATATCCTTGTTATATACTGGTATTAATTTTTCTATTTATTGACTCACCCTCTTCTCCCTCTCTACGCGTTGAGAGGGTCGATACGGCGGAAGATGAATCAGAGTAAGTGAAAAACATGAAGCCTTTCATTTTCAATCTGTTAATTAAAGTATTTTGTTTATAACACCCTTTCCCGGGTACTCGGGAAAGGGTGACGTCAGACTGAGTGTAGCCGAAGTCTGTTTATCGTACTTTTTGCTTATAATTTTTATTTCTGTATTCAATAAATAAATTTGAATATGTGGCTAAAGCCATGCCATACAACAATTTATCAAAACCGTCTGCTAAAGCAGACGGAAATAAAATCCAACTCAAATGAATTTGATTCTTGAAATTTCCCCTGACAAATCGGGGCGAGCTATTCACTAAAGTGAACGGATTTAATGTAATCCAACAACTATTTGGTTCTAACCACATTCAGAATTAGTTTGTTTATAGTGACTTATAGTCTACAATCATTTATTGATAATCTATCTTGCTTATATATTTTTTTATTGAAGCACAACCTTAGCCCTTTTCAAATCTTTATCATCAGAACTGGTTCCGTAGAAAATCTCGTATTCGCCCGGGGCAGCGGCCATTTTACCGGTTGCAGTGTCAAAAAACTCAAATGAATTTCGTGGCAGGCTGATGTTTGTGTTTACTGTTTTTCCGGCAGGTACGCTCACTTTCTGAAAAGCCCTCAGCGTTTTCAGGGGCCCTTCAGCATCACCGGTTTTGTGTACATAAACCTGAATTGTTTCGGTTCCGTCGGTTTTGCCGGTATTTGTTACCGGAACCGAGAGTTCAACATTTTCGCCGGGTTCGGCTTCGGCATTAAAAACTTTTGCTTCGCCAATATTGAAAGTTGTGTAACTCAATCCGAAACCAAACGGGAAAAGCGGTTTTTCGGTCATGAAACGGTATGTGCGGCCTTTCATAGCATAGCTTTCAAAATCAGGAATCTGCTCCACGTTTTTATAGAATGTAACCGGCAGTTTGCCCGATGGATTGTACTGTCCGAACAGCACACTGGCAATGGCAGTTCCGCCGGCCTGACCGGGATACCAAGCCTGTAAAATGGCTTCGCACGATTGTGTTTCGGGCACAAACCCCATGGCCGAGCCCGAAAAGTTTACAAAAACAACCTTCTTTCCGGCAGCTTTCAGGGCCTGCAACATCCGGCGCTGAATAGCCGGCAATTCAATGTCGGTGCGGTCGCCACCCTTGAAACCCGGCACAGTCACGCGCATTTCCTCGCCTTCGAGCGACGGGGCAATTCCGCCTGCAAAAACCACAATATCAGCCTCTTTTACTTTTTCGATACTTGCTGAAAGGTCGAACGGAACCAGCATTCCAAAATCGAAATTCAGCGAAGCATCAAAATTTCCCGCTGAAAAATTGATTTCGATTTCATACGATTTTCCGGCTTCAACTTCCATTTTGTGTACAATATTCGGTGTGGCGGCAAAAATATTTCTGACCACCACTTCGCCGTTAATAGTTAAAGTTGCGCGCCCCATGTTTTGGAACTGAAAAGCGATTTCTCCTGATTTTGAAGGCGTGAAAACCGTTTTGTAACGGGCCGAAAAATCGCGGATATTTACCCCGGCTGCAAAAGCAGTGGCGCCGGTGGTGGTTAAACGGAAAGGCGTTGCAAGAACATCGGTGGCAACCGGTTCGCCTTCGGGAGTGCGGGCATTCCAGTATTGTGCCTGAAAACCGCTTTTCCCGTTGATAGCACATTCATGAAACAGGCTTTTTACAGCCATATCCTGTGTGCGGTCGCAGCCGGGTTCATAAATCAGTTGAGCGGCAGGAACCATATTTTTCATGGCTTCGAGCAGCGTAACCGTGTGTGCCGGGAAACCGTTGTAGTTGCCCCACTGCATCACCGAGTCGTTGGCATTTGGCCCCATCAGCGCAATTTTCTGATTGGTTTTTAAGGGTAAAATCTGGTTGTTATTCTGCAACAAAACCATGCTTTCCTGTGCCATTTTCAGCGCCAGTTGCTGGTGTTTTTCGCTGTTCACCACCGAAATCGGGATTTGCCATGCAGGACTTGCATTCATTTCGCCTAATTCGAAACGGGCTTTTAGCAAGCGTTTAACCGAAATGTCAATCTGGTTTTCGGTAATCAGACCAGCTTTCACGGCTTCGGGTAAAAACCTGAAATCGCTGCCACATTCAACATCGGTGCCGTTTATCACCGCGCTTGCTGCTGCACTTTTGGCATCGGGGTGTGTTTCATGTGCATTTTGCCGATAAAAATCGTTAATCGCCCAGCAGTCGGACACCACCAAACCGTCGTATCCCCACTGTTCGCGCAAAATTTGTGTTAACAGGCGGTTGCTTCCGCAACAGGGTTCGCCCTCGAAGCGGTTGTAGGCACACATCACCTCTTTTACATTGGCCGTTTGCACCAGCTCTTTAAAAGCAGGCAGGTAAGTTTCCCACAAATCGCGCGGGTCGATGTTTTCGGCATTAAAAGAGTGGCGGTTCCACTCAGGCCCCGAATGCACTGCATAGTGTTTGGCACAGGCGTGGAGTTTGTCGTACTCCGCATCGTCGGGGCCCTGCAAACCTTTTACCACGGCAACACCCATGCGGCTTGTCAGGTAAGGGTCTTCGCCATAAGTTTCCTGTCCCCGCCCCCAGCGCGGGTCGCGGAAAATATTGATGTTGGGTGTCCAGAAAGTTAAACCCTGGTAGCGTTTCAACCCACCCTGCTTGCTGTATTCGAACGATTTGGCGCGTGCTTCATCGGAAACAGCGGTAAAAACATCGAGTAAAAGTGCATCGTCAAACGAAGCAGCCATACCGATAGCCTGCGGGAAAACGGTGGCCAGACCTGAACGGCCAACGCCGTGCAAAGCTTCGTTCCACCATTCGTAGGCTTTGATTCCCAAACGTTCGATAGCCGGAGAATTGTTCTGCATCAGCAAGGCTTTTTCCTCCAAAGTGAGGCGTTTCAGCAAATCGCCGGCTCTTTCGTCAGCCGATAGTTTTTCGTTTTGATAAGGAAATGGCTGACCATTCGATATTAAAGCCATTAAAATCAGGCCAATTGCAACGATTGAGCCCCGAAATTCAGCATTGAAATGATTTTTAAAAAGTAGTCTCATTGAAATTGATCCAGGTTAATTTTCTATTTAAACAGTAATTGCGAAAACATGAACAAACCGCTTTTCCAGACTTTAAAATCGTGTGCACCGCCCGGTTCGATGTAATAAATATGCGGCACATTGTTGGCTTCGCAGTATTCGTGGGTGCGTTGGCTGAAAGAAAGCAGCCCGTCTTTGTCGCCACAGGAAATCCAAAGCAATTTGAGTTGTTCCCGGGCTTTTGCGGGGTCGGGAATCAGTTGTTCCGGGCTTTTTGTATTGGGTGCTGAAGAAAATCCGCCCACCCAGGCAAATTTGTCGAGGTTGCCCAAACCAAAATTGAGCGACTGCCCGCCACCCATCGAAAGGCCTGCAATGGCGCGGTGTTCGCGGTCGGTCAGCGCCGGAAAGTTCCTCTCAACATACGGAATCAGGTCGATGAGCAAATCTTTCTCGAACGCGGCAAATGCCTGCACTTTGTCGGGGGCCATGATGTTGCCCGTTGCGCTGTCGTCTTTCATGGCGCGGCCGTTGGGCATAATCACAATCATCGGTTCCACCTTTTTTTCGGCATACAGGTTATCAAGAATTACTTCAGGGTGGCCACCCTTGAGCCATTCCATCTTATCGCCGCCAATACCGTGCAACAGGTACAATACCGGGTATTTTTTGTCTTTCGAATAACCAGGAGGTGTGTAAATCAGTGCCTGCCGGGTAGTTCCGACGGT
>JAJUGS010000192.1 GCA_029265875.1 Prolixibacteraceae bacterium | reverse complement strand
AATATTGGTGTTTGGGAAGTTGGTTTTAAACCCCAGCTTCTTATGCGCGAATACCTTACCCGAAGAGGCGCTGCAAGGCTCAGAATCGACCAGTATCAGCCCGCCCGCTGCCCGTTGCTGGGTTACGAACTGAATTATCTGACGCTCGAAGGTTCAAAAATACCTTCCCGGTTTTTAAAGGTTTATAACCAGCCTGAAATCGGTTTCGAAGGGTACGATGAGGGTGCAGCCATTTTAAGGGACTTTTTCTACAGCGAATTGCAGAAATATTTAAAGGAAGATTTACTGCATACCGGACGACGCATTATTGACGCCTGCCTGTCGAATGCCACGATTGAAGAATACAACAGCATTATTCCGATGAGTTATGAGTACGAATATTCATTTCATAAAATAGAAGACTATGAGCAAAGTAGTGATAATCATGGGGTCTAAAACCGACCTTGACTGGGCAGACCAAATCAGCAGTGTTTTGGCAAAATTTGAAATAGAAACGGTTACCCGGATTGCTTCGGCACATAAAGTACCTTTGAAATGTTACAACCTGATTAAAGAATATGAAAAGGAAAACGTGGTGTTTATCACCATTGCCGGGATGAGCAACGCTTTAAGCGGATTTACCGATGCCCAAACGCATTGTCCGGTAATTGCCTGTCCGCCGTACAGCGATAAATTTGCCGGGGCCGATTTGTATTCGAGTATCAGGATGCCGTCGGGTGTGGCTCCGTTAACCATTCTGAGCCCCGAAAATGCGGCGCTGGCTGCAGCCAAGATTTTTGGATTGGCCAACCCTGACATTCAAAAACGGGTGGTTGATTACCAGGAAAGGAAACGAAAAGAACTGGAGGAAGCAGATAACAACCTGGTAAATGGCAGATAACAATATTCATGAGGCTGCGTTAATAATTAATAATGGCGGTTTGGTGGCTTTTCCCACCGAAACGGTTTATGGGTTGGGTGCCAATGCGCTCAACCCATTTGCTGTGGCAAAAATATTTGAACTCAAGGAAAGGCCGTCGTTCGACCCGCTGATTGTACACATCGCCTCGTTCAGCGATCTTGCCCGGCTGACTGAAAACATCAGTGAAAATGCGATGCGACTGGCGAAGCATTTCTGGCCGGGGCCTTTGACCCTTGTTTTACCCAAAAGCGACCTTGTTCCCGATATTGTTACGTCGGGGCTGCAAACGGTGGGTATCCGGATGCCTGATAACCCGGTTGCCCTTGCACTTATCAAAGCATCAGGCTGCCCGATTGCAGCGCCAAGCGCCAATAAATTCGGGCAATTGAGCCCGGTCAGCGCGTCGCACGTAAAAAAACAACTGCCCGGCGTTGATTATGTTCTCGACGGTGGCAAAACATCCGTGGGCATTGAATCGACCATTGTTGCCATCGACGGAAACCAGTGCCAGCTTTTGCGTCCGGGGTTTATTACGCCGGATGATATCGAAAAAGCACTGCCCGGTACCTTTGTTTTCAACGGTGCAAAACCAGATAAACTGGTAGCACCGGGATTGTTAAAAAGCCACTATTCGCCCAAAAAACCACTGTATATTTTAA
Source organism: Prolixibacteraceae bacterium (assembly GCA_029265875.1). Taxonomy (GTDB): domain Bacteria; phylum Bacteroidota; class Bacteroidia; order Bacteroidales; family Prolixibacteraceae; genus Draconibacterium. The sequence goes on along the minus strand of JAJUGS010000192.1, from coordinate 6,535 downwards.
CTGAAAACTATAATGAACTGCCAGAGTACTCAGGTTTGATTTTACACAGTAAAAAGATTAACGGCCCTAAAGCGGCCAGTCTGTTTTATACTTCACAAACCGGCAACAAAATTGAGATAGCCGCCAATTTGTTTGCCGCCCTGCATGCACTGGAGGAAGATGAAAATGTGGAGAATATATTTATTGAACCGGTGGAAGAATCAGGCTTGGGTATTGCCATCATGGACCGCGTGAAAAAGGCAGCTTACCGGTACACTAACACGGTCGTCGATTAATCAGTTTTGTTCGTTCAGGGAACCGTTCTTTTTGAAAAGAACAGTTCTTTATTATCTGCCTTAACAAGACTAATAAACTCAGCAGGCCACTTGTACCCGCAGGTTTGAAAACTGTATGCCCATGATAAACGGGGCTCATTTCTGTTGCAATGTTAGACAGAACAGACCTGTAAATAGTTCACCTTGTTTAAGAAAGCAAAAACGTTCAGCACGGATAAAAAAAGAGGACTTCATGTAAAAGAAGCCCTCTGATTCAGTCACATAACCATTAAAATCAGAATAACCAGACAATGTTCAATGAAGCACTTTTATTCTGACTGTCAGTATCATCCGCCACTTCCGAAATCCCCATATCGTAATTCAGTGAAAATTGCAGCGCATTGTTCTTGAGCACAGGTACCTGATAACCAAGTTCGAAACTCCAGCCAAAATCAAAATCATTATACATATCGAGATCGGTTTTAACCTCATCTTTAATTTGTTTGGCATTCAGTAAATAACCTGCATACGGGCCAGTGGCAAAAAACAACCGCTGACCGTTTTTAAAACCCGCTTTTTCGCCTGCCGAAAACTCAGCTTTTACCGGAAGTAAAAGGTAATTTACACGGTTGGTAGCATCCGATTCATTGCCAGATTTGTCGCACAAAGTTCCTTTCATCTGAAAATCAAGCCCTGACCGGACTCCCAGCCAATCATTAAATCCATATCTTCCGGCAAGTCCGCCGTTAAATCCGGCAACCACATTGGTATTGTCGCAAATATTGCCCATTTCCGATTGGGTTGAAGCATTGATTCCGGCTTTCAATCCCCAGTTAAACCCTTCCTGCGCTGAAGCAACCATAATTCCTGAAAAAACAACAATCACCGACAACATGGCCTTGATTGTGAAACTACCGGACATGCGTTTAAAAACTTCTTTCTTTTGTGTGTTGGACCTTTTTTTTAAATTTTTTACTTCTGTTTTCATTGTTAATTGCTTTTAATTAATTGTTTTACAATACATTATTTTAATATTTTCAATTATTTATTAATACTGACTATATTCGTCATTTAGTCAGTTTTTTGTCAAAAAAATAGTAATCAGTTACAGATTCCATAAAAAAGGATATTCAGCATGTCGCTGATTTCCTTTTCAAAAGCATCCATGTTTGTTTCAATCAGGGCCGGCGCTTCGAGACCTTTCATGGCAATCACAATGGTTCTGGCCGTCAATTGTGCGTTCAGATTTTTAAATTCTTTGTTTTCAATTCCCTCCTGAATAATCTGTGCCAACGTTGCTGTTTCATTCCGGTCATAAACCGTCCTGATTTTTTCGGCAAATTCGAGGTTCGAAAGAAATTCGTCTTTTAAAAGTTCATAAAAATTACCGAGTTTCCGGAATCCTTTCATGCGGGTGAAAATATAAGCTTCCAGTTTTTGTTTCGCTGACGACTTGCCGTTAACCGCTTCGAGAATTTCTGAACGGAGCTGAACAACTTCTTTTTCAACCACCGCCTTAAAAACCTCCTCTTTGCTCTCGAAATAGTAATACATCGTGCTTTTGGTTTTGCCAGCTGCAAAAGCGATTTCGTCCATCGTGGTTTTCCTGAATCCATATTTCCGGAAAGTATTTTGTGCGATTGCAATAATATTGTCCTTTACATTTTTCTTCATTGTTAAATCCTGACTTTTCCGGTCTAAAAGTACAAATAATTCGTACATCAATTTTCAGGAAACCGAAATTTTTCATTTTCTTAATATTGAAATTACGCTTCTTCCCCATTTGTTAATTTTTTCTGAAATGCCCTTTCATCAAAAGCTACAGATTTTAAACTGTTTTACATTTGCATTGTTTAATGAATGAACATTCATTTATTATTAATGAAATTATGGCACGAATAACTGATTTAAAAAGAATTGAGCGATTAAAACAATCGACCATGAAAATGGTGGTTGAAAAAGGTTTTGGCGGTGCTTCAGCCATTTTAATTGCCAGGGATGCCGGCGTGTCGACCGGTTATTTTTACAGGCACTACAAGGGTAAAAAGGAAATGGTGAATTCGTTGCTTCAGGATGTTTACCAGGAAATGTATGTTAAGTTTGAAGAACTCAATTCGCAGGGATTAACTTTTTCGGAGATTACAGAAAACATGATCCGCAATTTTATTGAGCTGGCTAATGCGAACCCGGTAAAAATCAAATTTTTGTATGTTCTCACCCACGATTACAGTTTTGTGGTGGCCCCTTCCATCAAAGAAAACATTTTCCAGTTGCTGATTCAACTAAAAAATCTGGGTCACAAATCGGGTGAACTCGACCAGGAAATTAACGAGGATGATTTGTACCAGATTCTGATAATGAATGTTTTACAAACTATTAATCTGACATTCAGAAAACAAAAAACAAAAAACTCGTTTAAAAGCCAGGCCACCAAACACCTGATTTATCTGACAGGAAAAACATTACAATAAAAAGCCATGAAAACAAATAAACAATATCTGATAGTATGTTGCCTTACCTTTCTGCTGCCGGTTTTTGCCGCATCGCAGGAAAATAAGCAATTGCTTACAATTGAAGAGGCATTTACCATTGCCCGTCAGCAAAACCCGGTAATTCAGCGGGGCGTTCAGCAAATTAAACAAAAACAGTTTGAATCGGCTGAAAAAAACGGGTTGCGTTTGCCACAGGTTTCAGTCAGTGCCATAGCAATCGCCCTGTCTGATAACCTCGAACTGGATTTAACACCGGTCCGCGATGCCATTACGCCGCTTTACACAACTTTGGGTAACTACGGCGTATTTTCCGGTGTCCTCAATCCCGACCCGGCCACCAACCAGTTTGTGCCGGTCCTGCCCGATAATGTAAGCACGCAGGTAGTCAGGCAAAAATTGCTGGAAGGTGGCGAACATATTGCCAATGCCAACTGGGTGGAAACCATCCAGGAAAAGAACTTTGCCACCGTGAGTGCCGATTTTTTGTGGCCGGTTTTTACCGGTGGAAAAATCAATAGTGCGACCAAAGCCGCCAAAGTGGAAGTAAAACTCAGCGAGGAAGAACTCCGAAACACCGAAGGCGAACTGCTGACCGAAGTTGTGTCGCGCTACTATGGATTAGCGCTGGCTTTGCAGGTGGAAAAAGTCCGCGGACAAATGTTTCAGGCCATGGAAAAACATTATGCCGATGCACAGAAATTATACGAAAACGGAATCATCGCCAAAGTGGAACTGCTTCACGCGCAGGTATCGAAAAACGAAGCTGAAAGGGAATTGAAAAAAGCACGGCACGATATCGAAATTATCCGCGCCGGGCTCGATGCCAGCCTTGCTTTCGATACGGTTGTAACGGTGCAGCCGGTCAGCCATTTGTTCATTAACAACCAGTTGCCCGATGTTTCATTCTGGACCGAAAACGCTGCCACCAACAATCCTCTGCTGAAACAAATTGAAGGAAAAAAAGAGCTGACTAACATTAAAAAGAAAGCCGACCAGGGAAATTATTATCCAACGGTTGCCATGATGGGAACCTACAACCTTGTGGACAAAAACTATTCACCGTACATGCCCGACTGGCTCGTGGGTGTTGGTGTAAAATGGACAGTTTTTGATGGTTTCGACCGCAAACACAAAATTAAAGCCGACGAAGCCATCATCTCGCAGGTCGGTTTTGCTGAACAAAAAGCCAATGCCGATTTAAAAGCTTACATCATCAAGCTTTCGCAGGAACTGGAAACGCAACGCGAACAGAAAAAAGAGCTTGATACCACGCTCGAATTGGCCAATGAATATGCGTCGGGTACAGAAAAAGCTTTCGCTGAAGGACTTGCCAATTCGACTTCAGTTGTGGAAGCACACTCTAAAGTGGCACAGGTAAAAGCGCTTCGTTTAAAAACACTGTATGAATACGATGTTACATTGGCCAAACTGTTTCAGACGGCAGGAATTCCGGGCGAATTTTTCAGTTATGCCACAGGAAACAATACAATTTTTGAATCAATTACGGAATAATCAGATACAGCCATGAGTAAAAAAACTATCATCACATCAGCCATTATTGTAGCCATTCTTGCATTTATCGGGTACACCCTGGTTGTGGTACTTCAGGAAAAACCTACTGTTTTGCAGGGTGAAGTGGAAGCCAAGCAGTTTAAAGTTTCGTCGAAACTGGCGGGCCGTGTGCAGGAAATTGCTGTAAAAAAAGGTCAGAAAGTACAGAAAGGCGACCTGATTTTCACCATCGAAAGCCCTGAAGTAAATGCAAAAATGGACGAAGCAGTAGCAGCCCGTTCGGCAGCATCGGCACAAAACCGGAAAGCCATCAACGGGGCTCAGGAAGAAGACATTGCTGCCGCCTACAGTTTGTATGTAAAGGCCGAAGCTGCGGCCCAGTTTGCTGAAAAGTCGTTCGAGCGGATTCAGAATCTTTTTGAGTCGGGCGTGGTCCCGGCGCAACAGCGCGATGAGGTGGAAACAAAAATGAAAGCTGCCCGCGAAACCGCCAACGCTGCCAAAGCACAGTGGCAAAAAGCTGAGAAGGGAGCACGCGAAGAAGACAAAGCCACCGCTGCCGCCATGGTCCAACGGGCCGATGCAGCCATTAAACAGGTTCAGGCCTATTTGGATGAAACCACAATTTACTCGGGAGCCGACGGCGAGGTTTCCGGTATCAACGTGGAAGCCGGAGAACTTGTCAATACAGGGTTTCCGGTGGTTACACTTATCAATCTGGATGATGTTTGGGTGACTTTATACGTGCGGGAAGATTTGCTGAACAACTTTAAAATGGGTTCAACTTTCAGGGCAAAAATACCGGGACTGAACAACCAGGAATTTGATTTTCAGGTGACTTATGTTAGTGCTGCCGGAGAGTTTGCCCGCTGGAACGCCACCAAAACCTCGGGCGAATTCGATTTGAAATCATTCGAAATTGAAGCCCGTCCGGTATCAAAAATTGAAGGTTTGCGCCCGGGTATGTCGGTGATAATCACTTTAAACCGGTAAAAAATGTCTTGTTCAAAACATCCGCTGTGGACTGTATTGTGCCGCGAAGTTACCCGGATACGGCAAAATCCTGCATACAGGTTTCTGCTGTTTTTCGGTCCGCTCACCGGTATTTTGCTGATGTATTTTATTTTCCGAAACAGTACGGTAAAAGAAATTCCCATCGCGATTGTGGACAAAGACCACTCCACACTTTCGGTAAAAATCGGGAATGCCATTGAAGCGTCGCCCGATGTGGATGTTGTTTTTCAAAGCCAGGACCTTTACGAAGCCAGAGACTATTTTGAAAAAGGAATGGTAATGGCGATTGTGGTGATTCCTGAAGAAACCGAAGAACTTGTTTTTAATGGCGCAGAAACATCCCTGCCGGTTTACATTAATGGCACCAATGTTTTGTTGGCCGGACTCATTCAGCGTTCGGTGCTCACCACCATCCGCACGGTTTCGGGTGGCATTCAGTTAAAAAAACAGATGATGGAAGGGAAAAACACCACCGACGCCATGGCGCGGGTGATGCCTGTGAACATTCAAAAACACCTGCTTTTCAACCCATTTACCAACTACACTTACTTTTTGAGTTCGGCGATGCTGTACCTGATGTTGTACCTTTTTGTTTTGCTGAGCTCGGTTTATACATTGGGTAACGAACTGAAAAGAGGCACCGGTTCAGAATTGCTCGAAGCCAGCGGAAACAGCATCCGTTTTGCCATTGGTGGGAAACTGGCGCCTTACACACTCATTTTTTCGGCATTTGCAGTTTTTATTAACCTGCTGCTTTACAAAATTGAAGGGATGCCGCTAAATGGCAGTTTTGCCGCCATTTTTGCCGGACAGTTTATCACCGTTTTAACCTACCAGTTGCTGGGGCTTGTTTTTATCGGGGCCACCATCAACCTGCGCCTGGCACTTTCGCTGGCAAGCGCTTATTCCATGATGGCCATCACTTTCAGCGGGCTGACCTTTCCGTTGGAAGGAATGCCACTGGCAGCCCGCATTTTTGCCACCATTTTCCCTTTTACCTGGTGGGAAAAACTTTTCATTTCGCAATCGTTACACGGCGCACCAGTAAGCGAAGCGCTCATTTACATCGGTTACCTCCTCATTTTTTTGCTGGTTTCGCTGGGTTTTATGCCGGTTTACAAAAAATACCTGGGCAACCCAAAATACTGGGGAAAATTATAACCTGAAGAATTTATCTAAAACCAATGAGTTCAGAAAAAAACAAAATAAAATACCTTGAATTGACAGCCACTCATTTTTTGAATGAGCTCAGAAATGTTGTTT
>JAJUGS010000249.1 GCA_029265875.1 Prolixibacteraceae bacterium | reverse complement strand
TTCGTTGAGGGCGAATCCCTTGTCAACACACTCAAACCGGTGACCGGCAAATTCAACAAGACTATCCTGAATCATTACTCCATCCAGAATATTGCTTTCACCGATAAAATCAGCGACAAAAGCATTCTGCGGTTCGTTGTAAATCTCGGTGGGAGTGCCGATTTGCTGAATCCGGCCTTCGCTCATTACCACAATCGTGTCGCTCAAAGTCAGCGCTTCTTCCTGGTCGTGCGTTACATATATAAATGTGATACCAAGCGATTTGTGCATCGCCTTAATTTCCATCTGCATGTCCTTGCGCATTTTCAGGTCAAGTGCGGCAAGTGGTTCGTCGAGGAGCAATACTTCGGGTTCGTTTACAATGGCGCGCGCAATGGCCACGCGTTGCTGCTGTCCGCCTGAAAGCGAATCCACATCGCGCTCTTCGTAATCGGACATACTCACCATTTTCAACACTTTCCGTACTTTCTCCTTAATTACTTCTTTCGGGAGTTTTTTCAGGTTCAGGCCGAATGCAATATTGTTGAAAACGTTGAGGTGCGGGAAAAGCGCGTATTTCTGAAAAACCGTGTTTACAGGACGAAGGTGGGGAGGAACGTCTGTCATGTCTTTTCCGGCAATTGAAACTTTTCCATCAGTTGACTTCAGAAATCCTGCAATAATGCGTAGCAACGTGGTTTTTCCGCAACCCGAAGGGCCCAGAAAAGTAACGAATTCGCCTTTTTTTACATGTAGCGTTACATCGTCAAGTACAGTTTTGTCGCCAAATGTTTTTGAAACTTTTTCAATACTGATAATATTCGCCACGTTTTGTATCACAACCAGCTGATTATTATTGAATTAAAGTTAAAACCGGTTTTATCTGATACAAATATAATAATCATAATAAACCAATAACCGGTTTAAGAACAATAGACACAAAACATTAATAGCAGAGTTACTATTTGTACTCGTTCCAGGCTTTTATAGTAAGGTCTTCAATCTGGTAGCGGCTGATTGCATAAATAAATGCACTCGCCACTCTCGAATTGGTAATCAGCGGAATATTGTAATCAATGGCGCTCCGGCGAATCTGGTAGCCGTTTTTCAACTCCCGGTTTGTCAGGTTTTTCGGGATGTTTATCACCAAATCAATTTTCTTTTCCTTGATAAATTCAATGGTATTGGGCGAGCGGTCGCTTTCGTCGGGCCAGTGCAGCAGCGTGTTTTCTACGCCATTTTCATGAAAGAAACGGTGCGTTCCTTCGGTGGCGAAAATATTGATACCCCTTTGTTTCAGCATTTTGGCGCTGTTCAGCAACTCGATTTTTCCACGCGACGGGCCCGAAGAAATCAGTACATTTTTCACCGGCAAACGGTAGCCCACCGAAAGCATGGCTTTCAGGATGGCTTCGTAATAGTTTTCGCCAATGCAGGCTACTTCGCCGGTCGATGCCATATCGACACCCAAAACCGGGTCGGCATTCAGCAAACGGGCAAACGAGAATTGCGGCGCTTTTACGCCCACATAATCCAGTTCGAAGAGTGATTTGTCGGGTTTCGGGACATCGATTCCCAACATTACTTTTGTCGCAATTTCGATGAGGTTCAGTTTCATTACTTTTGAAACAAACGGGAAACTGCGCGATGCACGGAGGTTGCATTCAATAACTTTAATGTCGTTGTCTTTTGCCAGGAACTGAATATTAAAAGGACCTGTAATTTCGAGTCCTTTTGCCAGTTGCCGGGCAATTTTCTTGATTCTGCGGATGGTTTCGATATAGAGTTTTTGCGGCGGGAAAACGATGGTGGCATCGCCCGAGTGAACACCGGCAAATTCAACGTGTTCCGAAATAGCGTAGGCAATCATTTCGCCTTTGTTGGCCACGGCGTCGATTTCAATTTCCTTGGCTTCCTCAATAAATTCGCTCACCACCACCGGGTGTTCTTTCGAAACATTGGCGGCCATTTCGAGGAAATGTTCGAGCTGGTCGGGGTTCGAAACCACATTCATGGCCGCGCCCGAAAGCACGTACGACGGACGGATTAACAGCGGAAATCCCACTTTGGCGGCAAACTGGTGAATGTCATCCACCGATGTCAGTTTAGCCCAGCGGGGCTGGTCGATTTTCAGTTCATCGAGCAGCGACGAGAATTTATCCCGGTCTTCAGCATTGTCGATTTTGATGGGCGAAGTTCCCAGAATCGGAGCATTCATCCGGTGCAGTTTCATGGCGAGGTTGTTCGGAATCTGGCCTCCCATTGAAACCACCACACCGTGCGGGTTTTCGAGGTCGATGATGTCCATCACACGCTCAAAAGTCAGCTCGTCAAAATAAAGCCTGTCGCAGGTATCGTAGTCGGTACTCACGGTTTCGGGGTTGTAGTTAATCATTATCGAACGGTAGCCCTGTTCGTGAATGGTGTTTACCGAGTTCACGCTGCACCAGTCGAATTCCACCGAACTGCCAATCCGGTATGCACCCGAGCCCAGTACAATTACCGATTTGTCGTCGTTGTTGAAATCGATGTCGTGTTCGGAGCCATTGTAGGTGAGGTACAGGTAATTGGTTTTTGCCGGGTATTCGCCTGCCAGCGTGTCGATTTGTTTTACCGAAGGCAGAATTCCCGCGGCTTTCCGGTAATTTCTCACCTTTATCAAATCGTCGTTGATGTTTTTATTCGAACTTTTCAGAACCAGACGGGCAATCTGAAAATCGGAAAAACCAGCCTGTTTTACCATCGTTAAAAGCTCAGGTTTGAGTTCTTCCAGCGAGTTCAGGTTTTCAAGTTCCAATTTCAGGTTGAAAATATTTTTGAGCTTCTGCAAAAACCAGCGGTCGATTTTGGTTTTGCTGTAAATTTCGTCAATCGAATAATTTTTGTTGAAGGCTTCGGTGATGGCAAAAATCCGGCGGTCGGTTGGGTGGGTCAGTTCCTCGTCAATGGCTTCGATGCTGATTTCTTCCTTGTTGCCCACAAAACCGTGCATTCCGAGGCCCACCATGCGGATTCCCTTTTGAATGGCTTCCTCGAAACTGCGGCCAATGGCCATGATTTCGCCCACACTTTTCATCGAACTTCCGAGGTTTTTCGAAACGCCCACAAATTTGCTCAAATCCCAGCGCGGAATTTTCACCACACAATAATCGAGAGCAGGTTCAAAAGCGGCTGTGGTAACTTTGGTAACCGAATTTTTCAGTTCGTGCAATCCGTAACCCAGACCCAGCTTTGCGGCCACAAAAGCCAGCGGATAGCCGGTTGCTTTTGATGCCAGTGCCGAAGAACGCGACAGACGGGCGTTTACTTCGATAACCCGGTAATCTTCAGAATTCGGGTCGAGCGCAAACTGTACGTTGCACTCGCCAACCACGCCCACGCGGCGGATAATTTTGATGGAAATTGACCGCAGTTTGTGGTATTCCGAGTTGGAAAGCGTTTGCGATGGCGCCACCACGATACTTTCGCCGGTGTGAATTCCAAGCGGGTCGAAGTTTTCCATGTTACAAACCGTGATGCAGTTGTCGAACCTGTCGCGCACCACTTCGTATTCCACTTCTTTCCAGCCTTTTATCGATTCTTCCACCAGAATCTGCGGTGAATAGGAAAAAGCTTTTTGTGCCAGCACTTCGAGTTCTTCTTCGTTTTCGCAGAACCCCGAGCCCAGTCCGCCTAACGTGTAAGCGGCGCGGATAATAATCGGGAAGCCTACTTTTCTGGCTGCAGCACGCGCCTCGTCCATGTTAATGGCAGCAATGCTTTTGGGCGTTTTTACATCAATTTCGGCCAGCATGTTGGCGAAAATCTCACGGTCTTCGGTGTCGATAATCGACTGAACCGGGGTTCCCACCACTTTGATGTTGTATTTTTCGAGCACTCCGCTTCTGAAAAGCGCCACCCCGCAGTTGAGTGCGGTTTGTCCGCCAAACGCCAGCAGAATACCCTGTGGTTTTTCTTTTTTGATAACCTCTTCCACAAAAAACGGGGTCACCGGCAAAAAGTAAATTTTGTCGGCAATGTCTTCCGAGGTTTGAATGGTGGCAATATTCGGATTGATGAGAATGGTTTCAACACCCTCTTCTTTCAACGCTTTCAGCGCCTGCGAACCGGAATAGTCGAACTCGCCGGCCTCACCGATTTTGAGTGCCCCCGAACCGAGGATAATTGCCTTTTTGATGTCTGTCTGTATCATTTCTTTACAATATTTTCAATAAAATCGTCGAACAAAAACTCGGTATCGGTGGGGCCGCTCGAAGCTTCCGGGTGGAACTGTGTTGAAAAGAATGGCTTTGTTTTGTGCCTGATTCCTTCGTTGGTATTGTCGTTTACGTTGGTGAACAGCGGTTCCCAGTCGTCGGGCAGCGTTTCAGTTGCTACGGCAAAACCGTGATTTTGCGAAGTGATGTAGCAGCGGTTGGTTCCGGTTAACAAAACCGGCTGATTGTGGCTGCGGTGACCGTATTTCAGTTTGTAAGTTTCAGCACCAGCTGCGCGGGCAAGTAACTGGTTCCCGAGGCAAATTCCCATAATCGGTTTTTCAGCATCGATGGCCGATTTGATGTATCGTACTGTGGCGTCGCACATCGCAGGGTCGCCGGGACCGTTGGAAATAAACAGCCCGTCGTATTGTTCTCCGGTGAAATCATAATCCCACGGAACGCGGATTACTGTGGCATCGCGCTCCAGAAGGCAGCGGATGATGTTGTTTTTTACACCGCAATCCACCAAAACCACTTTGTGTTTGCCATTTCCGTAAACTTCCTTTTTGCTGCAACTGGCAATGGCCACCAGGTTTTCCTTGTTGGGGTCGTAAAAATCGATGGGCTGGTCGTCGAATTCAATTTTGCCAAGCATCGAACCTTTTTCGCGGAGAATTTTTGTGAGCGCCCGTGTGTCGATTCCGAAAATACCCGGCACATCCCATTCTTTCAGCCAGTCGGACAGGCTTTTTTCTGCGTTCCAGTGACTGTATTCAAACGAGTAGTCCGAAATTATCAGCGCTGTAATGTGCAGTTTGTTGGATTCGTAATGCGCGTGAACCCCGTTTTCCATCCGGTTTACCGGCACACCGTAATTACCAATCATCGGGTACGTCGAAACCAGGATTTGACCTGTGTACGACGGGTCGGTGAGACTTTCGGGGTAGCCTGTCATTCCGGTGTAAAAAACCACCTCGCCGGCCACCGACTTTTCGCTTCCGAACGATTTTCCCGTGAACACGGTGCCGTCTTCGAGGGTCAGTTTTGCTTGTTTTAATTGCAGCATAATCAATGTTGTATTAAAAAAAATGCGTTTGACTTATAAAAGTTTCAAACGCATTTCCTTCCATTTATTTTGAATATCAGTTTTGTTTTCTTCTTCATCTCAAAAACCGGTTGACTTTTTAAAAATCAATCGACGCAGCAAAAATAGAAATAAATCTGAAAAGTGGATTGAATAAAAATAATTTTGCATAAAATTTCATATTGGATGAATAAAAATGCAAAAAGATAATTTCACCCCAAAAAATAAGCAACATTCAGTGCAGTAATCTCATCGCCAAATTGCCGGGTTTCAGGGTCGTTTGTCAGCAAAAATGAGTAGATGAGCGGCTTGTCAAGGATTTTACCTGCTGGCACGGATTTAAAGTAGTGTAATCCGTGCCTTGTCGCAAAACGGCCAAAAACCGTCAGCGAGTTTGCGCAAAGGAATTGACGCTTCCCCGTTTTTTCAACCCAGGTTTTCGGATTTTTGTTTGCAAACAGGTCAACTGTATCCTTTAATATTCATATTCTAACCATCGTGATAAAAAAACATCATAAACCCTGTACGAAGTCCCTTCTTTTGAATGCGTTTCGAGCAGCAATTCTTTTTCTAATAGTGATTTACTGATTCTCCTCGCATTGGCAGGTGTGCCTGTTTTATATTTCGAAATAAATTTCTGGGCGGTAAGTTGTTTTACTTCTCCCTCTTTTGCAATTGCAATCAGAAAATTCCATTGAGGTGTGGTAAGCAACTGCCTGTATTGAAAAAAAACCTGTTCATTTTGTTTAAGGAGTGCCAATGCTGCCTGCTTGACTGTTTCGGTGGTAATTTTATCTTCGGCACTATAAAACAGCATA
>JAJUGS010000204.1 GCA_029265875.1 Prolixibacteraceae bacterium | reverse complement strand
ATTAATATAGCCAAGCCCGGTCTCTGTTGAAGGATTATTAAAAGTGCTGACCAATGTCACATACAAATTTCCGTTTTTATCGGGTTGAAAGTACGAAGTGACTGCCGGAGTTTGAATATAAGTGAATGTCTCATTTTTCAGGTCGAAAACAGCAATGCTGTCTTTGTAGTTCAGGGCAATGTAAAGTTTGCCATTCGAAACGGCCATTCCTTCGGGCCCGCCGGGTAAATCAAAAGTACGTTCAACCGTGTTTGCACCGATTTTGTATTTGGCAATGTACGAATCGGGCATTTTATTCCAGTCGGGATTTAATCCAAGACAAGAAATATAAAGATATTCACCACTTGCAATGCAAAACCTGGGATTGGCAATTTTATCAGTCAAACCAGGTTTCGACTGCACTATCAGCGGGTCCATCATTATTATCTGATCGGGTGAATTTCCAACCAAAAAAACATTGTCACGATAAGTATAACCATATTGAATATTTGATAACAATTCTTTTCCTCCGTTTTGCGCTTCGTTATAGAAATTTGTCATCACACCCGTATTGTAATCGTATTTCGAAATACTGGCGCCACCTTTACCGTAACTGCCATAATTCACCACATAGCACCCCTGGGTAAGTTCATCCGGGAACGGCTCCTCCGGATCGTCGTTGTTACAACTCACAAAAACAAAAACTGCTAAAAACAACATGCTCCATAACTTGAAATTCTTTTTCATGGTAAATGATTTTTAGATTTATTTATTCGATTTAAAGTCGTATTTCAAACCCAGTTGAAAAGATCGCCCGGGCATGGCGTAATATTTTTGGTTTTGATAATCAGCGTTTAATAAATTATTGATTAAAAAATTCAGACTGAAGAATTGTTTTTTAACCTGAAGGTCACGGATAACACCACAATTTAAAACGAAGAAACCGTCAATCGTGTGTCCGAAATCATCGGTAAACCGTTCGCCGGTAAATTGGCCATCGACCAGAAAATGCCAGTTTTTGATCTCGCTGTTCAAGGCTGCATTGGCAACATGTTTCGGGATGTAGTTCATTTGCCGGTTTACCAGCCCGTTTTGCTCCTCATTTTTAACGGGTTCCACCGGGTTGAATGAATAATTCAGGGTTAAACCCGTTTTCAGTGCGCCGGTGGTGACTTCAGAGACCGATTGAAATTCGACGCCTTTGCTCACCACTTCCAATACGTTCTGTGCCTGCCATTCGCCAAAATTCCGCCACTCAATCCAGTTTTCAATATCCAGGTAAAAAACGTTGATCCCCAAAGAAGTATTGAATAAATTTCCACACGACAAAAAAGTGATGCCAGCCTCTGCATTTTTACCCGATTCCGGTTTTAGGTGCGGATTTCCCTGCACACCCCAGTACCGATCGTTAAATGTTGGGATCCGGTAGCTGCGCGATAGCGATGAAGCCAATTTAAAATAAGAGGAGCTTTTTATTCGCAGTAAATATTCGGCACCAAGCGACGGGGTGAATGGCGCTTCGAAATTGGTTACAAACATCTGTCTCAGGTTTACCGAAAATTTCAGGTTTTCAACCATTTCAAATACCGAGGAAACATACAAATCGAGATGCTGCTCATAATCAATAACAGAATCGGAATACGTATAAACATCAGGATTAATGTATTGATAAAGAGCGCCTGTTTTGATCTGTATTCCAGTTGCAACCTGAGTAATAGCTTCCAGTTCTCCAATCAATCGATTGGTACCAATCTGCTGAGTTGCGTTGTGGTTGTAAACCTGCATGTCGTGTACGTACCCGGCACCAGCTTTCCATTCAACTAAATGCTGTTTATTGTTGTACTCCGACCAGAAACGGAGGTTGTTTTCAGCAATTTCCTGGGTTCCGGTATAGTGCCAGTTGGTCTGCATGTTGGGCTGAACCTGGTACCAATTGTCAGAATACCAGATTGATGAACGGAAAAATTCATTTTTACTGAAACGATAATTCAATTCCTGCAAAAAACCTGCGTTGCGGAGCGATGCACCGTGCTGAATATCATTCAAATAATCGTCCTGATTGAATTCTCCGGTGTAAGAATTCTTAAACGGGAAATCGTTTTCTTTCTGAAAGAAATAAGCTCTTGTTACCGATTCCCATTTACCGTTACCGGTATAAACTTTCACGCCGGTCATAAATTCGCCAAATGAACCCGCCGTGGTTTTGGCCGAAATCCTGAAACCATCAGTCCAGTCATCGCTCAGCAACAGGTAAACAGCACCACCAATTGCCCCGCTTCCATTGATGGTTGACGAACTTCCGTATTGCAGGCTCATTCCATCGAACAAAAAAAGCGGAACCGAAGAAAGATTGGATTGCCCCAGCGTGAGTGAATTAATATTGATTCCGCCAAAATTGATGGTTGTATGACTTGCCGAAGTTCCGCGAATATGGATGGTTGAAAGTCCGCCGGCATCTGATTTTATATAAACAGGCGTAAATCTGCGGATGGCATTTTCAATACCACCGGTTTGAGAAATTTCAGCCTGTAAAGCTGGAAGGGTTGTAATTTTGGCACCCGGCTGGTACTTTTTCAATTCACCCACCGAAACCACTTCCTCCAGAAGAACTGTATCCGTCAGAAAATGGCGCGTTTGTGAAAATGTTATCAGTCCGCAACCAATCAGAAAAACCGCTAAAAAAAATCTCCTCATCGTTTATCAAACAAAGGAGCTTTAGGTAAACTGGTGAAAAATACTGGCAATATTTCTCAAGCTTTATCCCGAAGCTTAAATTAAACAATTACTTTTTCAGGCAGGTCTTCTGGCTCGTCCCTTTTACTGATTCCTTCCCATCCCGATTTTACGTCGGGACAGTGGTTTTGTAGTTCAGTAAAAATGGTTGCAATGCAACCAGGACTTACAGCTGCGGGTACAGCCTCCGGTTTTAACGGAGTTCCCTTTTCATCATTTTCAGAAAAATCTGAACGTTGAACCTGAATTCGGGGGCAAAGATAAATGGAATTTCGAAACAGCTTCTGGTTTGTTAACAGGATTTCATGTTTTGTTGATAAGATGAAAGGCAGGAAGAAGAGATTTATTGAGATTGGTGGAGACTAGTGGAGATTGGTGGAGATTGTGTTGTGTTTTTGAAACAAATATTCACCATAAATCACAATCAATCTCTTTCTTTTTTTCACTCTTTTTTCATCGTTTTCTCAGAAACCAGAAAAACCACAGGTTTACCCGAAACCGGGTTGGTGCGGGTAATGACAACCGTATCGTAAACTGCCTCAATATCCAGATAATTCAATACTTCGTGTGGAGTTCCGGTTTTGCGGAGAGATCCTTTCTGCATCATCAGCAGTGTGTCGCAATATTCACCGGCCAGGTTCAGATCATGAATAATCATCAAAACCGTCAGGCTCAGTTCTTCGCTCAACCGTTGAATCAGGTTCAGAATCTGTACCTGGTGCGTGATATCGAGGTGAGAAGTAGGTTCATCGAGCAAAAGCAGTTCAGGCTCCTGTGTGAGTGCGCGGGCAATTCCGGCAAGCTGCTGCTCACCGCCGCTCAGCGAATTCATGTTTTTATCCCGAAGATTATCAATTCCCGTAAGTTTCATGTATTTCTCGGAAATAGCAATGTCTTCGCCGGTTTCGAAAAACTGAAACTGCCGCTGGTACGGCATCCGGCCCATCAGCACATATTCTTCAACGGTCATGTTTCCTGCCTCAATCTGTTGTGTTACAACCGCAATATTCCGGGCTTTTTCCCGCAGGCTCATTTTCTGGGTTAGCTGATCGTTTAAAGTTATCGTTCCGCTTAGCGTTGGAAGTTCACCAGAAATTCCCCTGAAAAGTGTGGTTTTTCCCGACCCATTCGGACCAATAATTCCCACAAAATGTCCTTTTTCAATTTCGAAATTGATTTCGTTTAACACAAAATGGCCAGGATAACCACACGAAAACTCCTTTATTACTAAAAACTTTCCCATGGTCATTTCATTTTATATTTCGAACCTGAACGGCTTAAAACCACAATAAAAACAAGACCTCCGGCAAAACCAGTGATAACACCGATCGGCAGTTCGTTGGGGGCAATCACCGTTCGTGCCAGGGTATCGGAAAGCACCAGAAAAATGGCGCCACCCAGAAACGAACCAGGCAATAAAACCCTGTAATCGTTCCCGATTATCAACCTGATGAGATGCGGAATCACCAGTCCCACAAAACCAATCACACCGGCAACCGAAACCGCAATTCCGGTTAAAACCGACGACAAAACAAACAAGAGTTTGATGGTAGTTCCGGTGTCGATACCTAAATGACGGGCTTTTACCTCACCCAAACGCAATGCATTCAATGGTCGCGCAAAGAAAATACTGGTGATTAATCCGGCAACAGCCGACCAGAAAGCGATTTTGATTAACACCTGATTGGGTTCATCGAGCGAGCCCATCACCCAGAAAACAATGTTCTGAATGTTGTCGGCTGTGGTGAGCGACATCAGGAACATCATGGCCGACGAAGCCACGAAACTCACCATCACCCCGATGAGCAACATGCTGTTCATGCTTATTCCGGCACGGCGCATACTTAACGAATACACCAGGAACAGCGTAACCAGCGCCCCTGCAAAACCAAAAAACGGCAGGATAAAATAGTTTTGCAACTGTATTCCTGCTACCATCACGATTGCAACACCCAGCGCTGCGCCACCCGAAATACCCAGCGTGTAAGGTTCAACCAGCGGATTACGGTAAATCCCTTGCAAAATAGCGCCCGAAAGGCTCAAAGCGCCACCAACGGCAATGGCCAGCACGATCCTCGGAAACCGGATTTTGATCAGGACCGTATATTCAATGCTGTCTTTTGCAGCAAGTATTTCAGCCAGTTTTGAGGCTGTGATTTTCACTTCGCCTGCCGAAAGCGAAACAAGAATAGTTACCAGCAATAAAACCAGCAAAACAATAATAAATATGAGCCACTGCAGGTATTTTTTTTGCATAAACTACCGGTTCAGATGGTTAACAACATCAGCAAAAGCTTTGGCAAAATTTTCGGGAGTCGGGCTGCACGAAGTTTCTGATGAAATCAGAAAAACATTTTTGGTTTCAGCCGCTTTAAGACCTTTGTAACTTTCCCAAACTTTTTTTTCTGCTTCGCCAAATCCGCCCATGGTGGCAATAAAGATAACATCCGGATTTTTTGAAAGCACACTCTCGCGGGCGATAATCCCGGTTTTCATGCCATTGGCAATATTTTCGGTGTTGCTGAACAGGAGAAAATCGTTCATAAAAGTATTGGGCAAAACCGTAAAAACCGGGTTGGCTCCCAATTGAAAAAAGACTTTCCGGCGGGGTTTGTTTTTCATCTGTTTTTTCAGGTTTTCAACCTGCTGGCGGGCTGAATTAACAACCTGTTCAGCTGTTTTTTCATTTCCTGTGAGGCGGGCAATCTGCAAGGTTTGCTCACAGATTTCATCAAAATTTTTGGGTGTGGCCAAAATTTCGACCCTGATGCCCAGTTGCCGCATGGCCTCCACATCCTGCGGCTTTGTCATCAGCATGGTTAAAACCAGGTCGGGTTTGAGCGAAAGTATTTTTTCGATGTTTACATCGATGGTTGAACCAATTTGCTGAACTCCGTCGTTTACTGCCTGCGTACAGTAACTTGTACAACCCACCAGTTTGTTTTTTGCGCCAATCAGGTAAAGGTTTTCGGTAATAGATGGTGCCAGCGAAACAATGCGCTTTACCGGCTGGGCAACAGCAGAAAATTGAATAATCACCAACAGCAGAAAAGAAACTGAAAATATAACCGCCTTGCGAAGATAAAGATTTCTCAGCCGTTCCTCCGGTGAAAGGGTTGCATCTCTTTTTCTTGTCATCTCGACGAAGGAGAAATCTGTAATTTCGAAGGGATTTCTCCTCGTTCCTCGTCGAAATGACAGCCTTGATGAAACTTGCATTATTTCATATTGCTTTTGATTAATAAAAATTTGATAACCCGATTTCAGAATTGCATCAAAAAAATCGTTTTTAAATCGAAAAAATTTCATTATCAAAAAAAAATTATGGAGAAAAGTACAGAATCATTCGAGTTGATTCACTGAACTTTATCCCCGAAGTTCGTTCATCAATTTTATTGGCTGGCAGGTTTTCTGACTTGTCTCTGCGTTGTTGCCTTCCCAATTTCGATTAGCACGATACCAGTGGCGTGAATAACAACGTTTTTTTCCGACTTACAGCTGCGGGCACAGTCCCGGATTTCAACCGGATTCCCTTAAAGCGAAATCTCTCGCAACCAAACCAGCGACAAATGTAAAGGTTAAATCGAAAAACTGAGAATAAAAATTATCAAAAAGTTACTGGATACGGGATTTGGAAAGATACTGGATACATTGAGGAAGAGACTGATTGAGACGGATAGCGATTGGCATAGATGAATGGTCCGAAAATCAATCTGCTATCAAAAATCGTTAATCAACATTCGGCAATTGTTGTTTTCAATATTTGCTTTTCAAAATACGGGCAGGGTTTGGTGGGGTGTAACTACCCCGGGTTGAAACCCGGGGTTATTCAAATTAAACCCTTCAGGGTTTTTAGCCCCGTGCCACAATTGTTCCGCTTTTTACATTTGCTTTAATTCATCAATCACCCGCTCACCCAATTACTCATTCACTAATTTTTTCTTACATTCAAGCATTATAGCATTCACGCATTGTATTCAATGTCAACCAGAAAAAGCCCCTGTGGCGGCACCGAAGTTCCGGCTTCTCCCCTGTCCTTTCGTTCAATGATTTCTGCAAATTCTTCGATGGAAATTTTCCCTTTCCCCACATCGATTAAAGTACCCACAATAGCGCGGACCATGTTACGTAAAAAACGGTCGGCTTTGATGGTGAAAACCAGTTGGTCGCCATTTCTTTCCCATTCCGCCTGGTAAATTTTGCAGTTGTTGGTTTTCACATCAGTATGGAGCTTGCTGAAACTGGTAAATTTTTATTGGATGACTGTTTGAACAGAGCGGGTTTCAGGAAATAAAAATAAACACCTGTCACGGAACCTCTGGCCAAACACGGGTCCAATTTGCTAAAGACTATTTCTTCTTTTTCTTTGATGCCGTTGCCTTCGGCTGCCCGGCACGCTCCCTGAGTTCCACAATCATATCGCGAAGTTCGGCCGCCCGCTCGAATTCCAGCTTGCGGGAAGCTTCACGCATTTCTTTTTCCAGTTTGACGGCCAGTTCCTGCATTTCCCGTTTGGACAAATTGCTCACACGGTCGACTTTATATTCCCCGGCCGGTTCCGCCACCTTGGTTGTTTCGATCAGTTCCTTCACCCGTTTTTGTACGGTTTTCGGCGTAATGCCGTACTTGGCATTATAGGCCTGTTGTATATCGCGGCGCCGGTTGGTTTCCGATATGGCCCGCCGCATGGAGTCGGTGATGACATCGGCATACATAAGCACTTTGCCGTTCACATTCCGGGCCGCCCGTCCGATGGTTTGAATCAAGGCGGTTTCCGAACGCAAAAAGCCCTCTTTATCCGCGTCCAGAATGGCCACCAAAGACACTTCCGGCAAATCCAGCCCCTCACGCAGCATGTTGATGCCAATCAGCACGTCAAAAACCCCGGCCCTGAGATCGCGAATAATTTCCCCACGTTCGATCGTGGCAATATCGGAATGCAAATACCGGACACGGATT
>JAJUGS010000304.1 GCA_029265875.1 Prolixibacteraceae bacterium | reverse complement strand
GGTACCTTTTACTTTTCCCCAGTCTTTATAAGCATCAACATGGTTGGGTTGGTTGCTGTACATCCTCGGGAAGAAGGTTTCCATTTTTTTTTCATACACGGTTCCACTTGACAATGAACCGGTATGTTTATATTTTCCGTCAACTTTGTTGTATTGTGGCTTTTCTCCTTTGCTGGCAATGGCCGGTGCATTGTAATAGGGCCCGTAAAATAGCGGGCGGTCGCCGTATTGTTCACGATTCAGATACCGTAATAAGGCAAATGCATTGTCCGGATAATTTTGGTTCATAGGCGGATTTGCCGATGCCCTGATGATAATGGTTGCAAAAGTTGAATAACCAATCAGAATAACAATCACCATAGTAACAGCCGTATTCAAAACCACCATCTTCCTTTTCAGCGTATATAAAACCGACCAAACCGAAGCCCCGATAATGGCAGCAACCAGAAACAAAACACCACTATTGAAAGGTAAACCGAAACTATTCACAAACAGTTTGTCAAAAAGAAAAGCAAGCCGCGGAACTCCGGGAATAATTACATATTGAATCCCCCCGAGAATGCCAATCGAAATTGCCAAAGCAATAAAAGCTCCTTTCCACGAGAAGGAGTATTTCTTAAAATAATAAACCAGCCCGATTGCCGGTATTGCCAGAAGATTCAGCAAATGTACACCTGTTGAAAGGCCCATGAGGTAGGCAATTAAAATCAGCCAGCGGTTGGCATAGGGTTCATCGGCCACATTTTCCCATTTCAGGATAGCCCAGAAAACAGCCGCAGTAAAAAACGACGACAAAGCATAAACTTCACCTTCTACAGCCGAAAACCAGAATGAATCGGTAAATGTAAAAGCCAGCGCCCCCACCAGTCCGCTGCCCCAAACTGCAATCTGCTCACCTGTTGTTAATTCCTTTTCTGCAAAAAGTTTTCTTGCCAGGTGAACGATACTCCAATATAGAAGCATTACTGTTGCTGCACTGGCAAGTGCCGATAAGGCATTGACCATCAAGGCAGCTTTTGAACTGTCGGATGCAAACAACGTGAAAAACCTGCCCAGTATCATGTGAAACGGCGCTCCGGGGGGGTGACCCACTTCCAGTTTGTAGGCGCCTGTGATAAACTCGCTGCAATCCCACCAGCTTGCGGTGGGTTCAAGGGTGAGTAAATAAGTAAAAGCTGCAATAATAAAGACT
This sequence comes from Prolixibacteraceae bacterium, assembly GCA_029265875.1. Lineage (GTDB taxonomy): Bacteria > Bacteroidota > Bacteroidia > Bacteroidales > Prolixibacteraceae > Draconibacterium. Next base: position 3,344 of record JAJUGS010000304.1, on the reverse strand, counting down.
GTCCAGCCGAGAATGTTGTTGATAAGTGTCGTTTTTTGCATGACAGATTTTTTTGGAACGATTGCAAATATAAGTTTTTAAAAAGAAAAGGGTATTGAATACATCTTAATCAGCTGGAATTAACAATTGCAATCAAATCTGAAAAAAAAAACAGAGAAAGAAGCTGAAAGAAAAAAAATTATATTTTTGCACCGTCTTTACAAAAAAGACATAAAAGGACTGACATGTGGTGTAACTGGCAACACGTCTGATTTTGGTTCAGAAGAGTTCAGGTTCGAGCCCTGACAGGTCAACCAAAAATTAAGAGGAATAACATAAATTTGTTGTTCCTCTTTTTAATTTTGGTTAATGTCTTGTTTATGAGTTATTATGCCTACGTTTTATACAGTCCTGATTTCAATCGATTTTATAAAGGATCGTGTGAAAACCTTTCTGAAAGATTAAAACAACATAATCATGGTCATACCAAATCTACCAAACCATACATTCCGTGGAAACTTGCTTATTACGAAGAATTTGAAAACAGAATTGATGCTTTGAAAAGAGAAAAATACTTTAAAACTGCAGCTGGCAGAAGGTTTTTGCAAAATAAAATCCTACCCTGACCTGTGGTGTAACTGGAAACACGTCTGATTTTGGTTCAGAACCGCGCCCGTACCGGACGTTTTTAGGTTTTGAGTCAATTCTTAATTTGGTACGTTCGGGCAGACCGCGCCCGAACGTACCGGATTTATTTATTCAAAAATCAAATCTGATAGGTTCGGTACGGGCGGGGAGTTCAGGTTCGAGCCCTGACAGGTCAACCAACTTGAAAGCTGCTTTTAATGGCAGCTTTTTTGTTTTCATAGCATCTGCATTTCAACTTTCTGCCAGCCTTTTTACTTCATTCCAGATGCCATCATCCACCGGAATTCCGTTTTTGAGGTTTTCCTTTCTCGTCAACAATGTGCGTTCGCCCGGATAATAAATTTGCGAAGAGCGTTCATCGGGCACCGAGTTTTTTACTTGTTGTATGGTTTGTTGCAAAACGTTGTCGATGAAATCCTGTGAACTGATTTTCAGCGGATCAATGGCAATAAAAACCTGGTTGCAACTTCCGCAGCTTCCCTTTCCCACTTTATCGATTTCAGCGGTAGAAAGCCCGTTTGACAACAATGCAGCAATCACGTCCAAAACAATTGCAAAGCCCGATCCTTTCCAGTATCCGGTTGGCAGAATTCTCCACGAATCTTCAATGAGTCCGGGAACATCGGTCAGGTTTCCATTTTTATCAAAACCACCCGGATAAGGAAGTTTCTCACCCTTCAATCTCGTTACCTGTAATTTTCCGTACGAATATTGCGACATGGCCATGTCAAGAACCATCGGCCCATTTTTGTGAGGAACTGCCATTACAAACGGATTGTTGCCAATACCCACTGTTTTGGCCCCCCAGGCCGGCATACACGATTCGGTGTTGGTCCAGCAAATGGCAATAAAACCATTTTCGGCGGCCTGCCAGCCATAAGTTCCACCGCGCATCCAGTGAGTTGTATTTCTGAGTGTTACCAACCCCAAAATGTTTTCTTCTGCAATTTTCATGGCTCTGTTCATCGCAAAACGCGCGTTCAGAATTCCCGGTCCCATATTGCCATTAAAGATTTCCATTGCACCAAGTTTTTTCTCAATTACAGGTTCTGCATCCACATCAACCCATCCTTTATTTATATAATCCACAAAACGGGGGACACGGTTCAATCCATGAGAATAAACACCATCGCAGCTTGACCCGGCATGTGTGGCAGCACAGATTTCTGCTTTTTCTTCCTTCATACCAACGAGCCTAAATGCTTTTTTTATGTTGGTTTTCATTTCATCAAAGGCAACTCTGGTCATAATTGTCAGTTTATTATTCGACTAAAAATAAAAAAACCGGCCTCAGAATGAAACCGGTTTCTGATTATTGCGATAAAAACCTTTTAAACTAAGATTTTTGAAGTGATGTTGTTGACACTGATTTCAACAGCTTCAAACGGTTTACCATTTCCCTGGTTGTCGTCTTCCACAAACAAATATTTCATACCGGCAGTTTCGCGGGCGGCATAAATACGTTTGAAATCAATCAAACCGGCACCAACCGATGTAATGTCATCTTTAATCACATCATAGAAAGGAGCGCTTTGCTGTGCCATGTCTTTGAAATGGAACAACTGGAAACGCCCCGGGTATTTGTTGAACATTTCAACCGGATCCTGTCCTGCTTTTGTTGCCCAATACATATCCAGTTCCATGGTAATCAGGCTGGCATCCATTTCTTTCATAAAAATATCGTAGTATGGAATCAATCCGTCTTCGGTCGGTTTGAACTCGAAGTTGTGGTTGTGATATCCAAACTGAATTCCGGCGTCCTTCATCACCGCCCCCACCTGGTTCCAGTCGGCAATCATTTTCTTGTACATCTCAACATTGCGGTCTTTTTCTTCAATCCACGGCTGAACACAATATTTTACACCCAAAGCTGCATGATCTTCGGCCATTTTTTTGGCGCTGTCAAGTGTAATTCCGGCTGCTTCAACGCTGGTGTGGCTGCTGATTATTTCCATACCAAGGTCATTTACCATTTTTTTGAAATCGGCCGGTGCATATCCATAAAATTTACCGTCGGCGTAATTGGCCATTTCCAGGTTCTTGTAACCCATATCCGACAATTTCTTCAATGTCCCGGGTGTATCTTTGGCCATTTCGTCGCGAACCGTATAAAGCTGCAACCCCACTCCAAAACTTTTCTTATCAACAGCCTGAGCAGCTTGTTTGGCTGCTGGTTTGCATGCCATTGGCCCAAAAGCAATTACGCCAAGGGCACCGGCTGCTGAAATCTTCAGAAAATCTCTTCTTTTTTGAAAGTCTTTCATAGTTTATTTTTTTTAGTTGATAATCAAATTCAAAATCGGAGGATAAAAATAATGTAATCATTTTAAAATTAAAGGTTGCATAACACATTTTGCTTGTAATTGTCAACCATTTGTTGTATGATTTTTTAATGAAGGGTAAGTTTTTTTAAAAAGATAATTTGTGATTGATACAAATTACTATTTTTGCAGCACTCAAAAAGAAACTGTCCTGTGGTGTAACTGGCAACACGACTGACTCTGGATCAGTAGAGTCCAGGTTCGAGCCCTGGCAGGACAACCAGAAAATGAACCACTTACAATGAATTTTGTAAGTGGTTTTTTTATGACTTGCCAGCAAGTTGCCAACAATTCATTTTTGGTTTGTTATCATTAAACGTGAGTTCAGCTATTTTATCTTTTCGGGTTCAGATTTCTATTTAGTTCTCAAAAACCTTACTAACCGGATTTATACTG
>JAJUGS010000353.1 GCA_029265875.1 Prolixibacteraceae bacterium | reverse complement strand
GCCGAACCTTGTCCGGCTTCGTTGGAGAACAACCCGCGGTTTACACCACGGTTAAATGCAAAGGCAACACTACCTCCCAGAAAACCACCGGCAGCAGCAGTTCCGGTAAACAAGTCGGATCCAATCTGCATAATGGAAGGAATTATATTTTCGTAATTATAAATAATTACGCCCATCGCTCCCAGAAAATATACGATGGCCATAAATGGAGTGAGCTTTTCAGTAACTTTTGCGATCCGTTTGATACCCCCTAAAATAATCAATGCAAGAATCAATGAGAGCACTCCTCCTGTGAGCATGTGGTTAGCTCCGGTAGTTTCATACAACGAGTTGGCAATACTGTTAATTTGGGGTAAACTGCCTGTCCCGAACGAAGAAAGAATGGTTGCCACTGCAAAAATAGCCGCCAGCCATTTCATGTTCAGCCTGTTCTTCATATAATACATCGGTCCTCCGGCGACAGACCCATCGGCAGTTATCTCGCGGTATTTGTGCGAAAGTGTTACCTCTACAAATTTAGTGGTCATACCCACAGCAGCGGTTACCAGCATCCAGAAAAGTGCCGCCGGTCCGCCCAGATGGATAGCCAGCGCCACGCCTGCAATATTCCCTGTACCCACAGTTCCGGAGAGTGCTGTGGCCAATGCCTGAAAATGCGAAGTGTCGCCAACATCGCCAGCTTTGTCGAATTTTCCTCTTACAATTCTTAATGCAGGTTTCAGATACCTGAATTGGGGAAATTTCAGATAGATGGTAAAGAAAAGGCCGGTACCAAGAAGAAGAAAAACAAACCATTGCGAACCACCTATATGACTGTCGATTACCGATAAGATTTCGTTGAGTTTATGCATTACAAACTGGTTTTTTCAGTTAAATTTCCTAAAAGTAATATTCTGTTTTAATTACAACGGATGAAAAATCTCAAAATGTAAAATACATGTAAAAAATAAAAAATTCAATAATATTTCTTTTGAAAACCGCGGATGAAGCCAATAAATTGTAAATTCGTGGGAAATAACCTTAAAGTTGAAAAGCCATGTTGCCAAAATTCCTGCTTGCTGATAATTCTCTGGAAACACCTGAAACAATTTTTGTAGTTCATACTGAAACACCACGATTTATCATTGAATCGGATATCGACGATTTCTGGAGCAATCAGCAAATTCACTGGATTGACGGTGAACCGGGCGACGAGGAACTGATTGCAGAATTAGTGGAAGCCGCTGAAGAATTTCTTGAAAAAGAGTTCGAAAACGAAGAATTGTTAGACGAGGAAGAAGACGAGTAACTGGTTTTATAAACTTTTCCAAAGTTTTAAACTTTGGAAAAGTTTATAAAAGTTTGGAAAAGTTAAATTCCTTTTAACGAAAGCTGAATCCTTTTTCTTGCAATATCCACTTCCTTCACGCGTACCATCAGGTGTTGCTGGAGTTTTACCACCGTGTTGGGGTCGGAGATAAACTGGTCGGCCATTTCTGAAATATGTATCAGCCCCGATTCCTTGATTCCCAGATCGACAAATGCGCCAAAGTTGGTGATGTTGTTTACAATTCCGGGTAAAATCATTCCTTCTTTCAGGTCGGTGATAGAATAAATTCCTTCGGCAAATTCGAATACTTTGATGGCTTTTCGCGGGTCGCGGCCTGGTTTCAGCAACTCGGCTTTGATGTCGTTCAGCGTTGGCAGCCCTGTTTTTTCGGTGACATATTTCTGCCAGTCAATCTGGTTGACAAGTGTTTCGTTACGCACCAGGTCGCTGATTCCGCATTTTAAATCTTTCGCAATTTTCTCCACAATTTTGTACGATTCCGGGTGAACCGCCGAGTTGTCAAGTGGATTTTTGGCATCGGGGATTCTTAAAAATCCTGCGGATTGTTCAAAAGCCACCGGCCCCATTCGCGGTACTTTTTTCAGCTCATCGCGCGAGGCAAACGGACCGTTTTCTTTCCGGTAAACTGTAATGTTTTCAGCCAGTTGCGGCCCAAGTCCCGAAACATAGGTCAGCAGATGTTTGCTGGCGGTATTCAGGTTTACGCCCACCGAGTTTACGCTGAGTTCCACCACCGAATCGAGACTGTTTTTCAGTTTTTTCTGATCCACATCGTGCTGGTACTGTCCCACACCGATGCTTTTCGGGTCGATTTTTACCAATTCGGCCAGCGGGTCCATCAAACGGCGGCCAATGGAAACAGCCCCACGCACGGTAACATCGTATTGCGGAAACTCCTGGCGGGCAATGGATGAGGCAGAATACACCGAAGCGCCATCTTCGTTTACTATGTAAACACGCAGTTCGCGGTCGAAATGCAGACGTTTGATAAACGATTCGGTTTCGCGGCTGGCGGTTCCGTCGCCAATGGCCACTGCTTCAATTTTATACATTTCCACCATCGAAATCAGCTTTTTGGCGGCCATTTTAAAATCTTCCTGTGGTTTGTGCGGGTAAATGGTTTCGTTGTGGAGCAGGTTTCCCTGTTCATCCAGACAAACTACTTTGCAACCGGTTCGGTAGCCGGGGTCGATGGCAAGCACCCGCTTTTGACCCAGCGGTGGCGCCAGCAATAATTGGCGGATATTTTCGGCAAAAACCCGGATGGCTTCTTCGTCGGCTTTTTCTTTCGAAAGGGCAGCAAATTCGGTTTCAATCGAAGGCAACATCAATCGTTTCAAACTATCTTTTACAGCCATTTCCACATGGTCGGCACAGGTATTCAGCCCGGTAACAAAAAAACGGTTGAGGTGCATTAGTATTTTATCGGCATCGGGTTCGATGGAAACCCGCAGAAACCCTTCATTTTCACCACGCCGCATGGCCAGCAATCGGTGCGAGGCACATTTTTTCAGCGGCTCTTTCCAATCGAAATAATCGCGGTATTTAGCGGCTTCTTCTTCTTTTCCTTTGATGACTTTTGAGTAAATAAAAGCATCTTGCTCAAAACCACGGCGCACAATGTTCCTGGCTTTTTCATTTTCACTGATCCACTCGGCAACAATATCGCGGGCTCCGGCGAGCGCGTCATCCACCGATTTCACCTGGTCGTTCAGAAATGAAGCAGCCCGGTTTTCAAGACTGCGCTCCAATTGTTTCATCATTATTTTTGCCAGCGGTTCGAGTCCTTTTTCGCGGGCGATAGTGGCGCGTGTGCGTTTTTTCGGTTTGTAGGGCAGATAAATATCTTCCAGTTCCACGGCATCAAAACAGTTTTCAATCCGGTTTTTCAGTTCAGGCGTTAAAAGTTCCTGTTCTTCGATGGTTTTCAGAACTGTCTCCTTGCGCTTTTCGAGTTCGGTGTATTTCTCGTGCTGTTCTTTTATATTCAAAATCTGCACTTCATCCAGGCTTCCGGTG
>JAJUGS010000166.1 GCA_029265875.1 Prolixibacteraceae bacterium | reverse complement strand
TTAAAAACCTCTGTTATGAGAATGGCTGTATTGCCATCCCTGTGCGGACTTCCGTTAAATGCGACTACTTTCATGGTTTTAATAAGTTATTGAGTTATTGAGTAATTGAGTGAATGAGTAATAATAAATCTCGTGTTGTATATTCTGTTCATCTGCTATAATCTGAATAACCACATTTACACAATAACTCAATCACCCATTTACTATTTACTGCCCAAACACATACTGAATAATATTGGCGCCCATTTTCAGTGCCTTTTCGCGAACCTCCGCCGGGTCGTTGTGTACATCGGCATCTTCCCAGCCATCACCCAAATCAGATTCGTGTGTGTACAAACAAACCATCCTTTCTCCGATAAAAATCCCGAAAGCCTGCGGAGGTTTGTTATCGTGCTCGTGAATTTTGGGCAAACCCTCGTTGAACTTGTATTTCTGATGAAAAATCGGGTGACTTGGTGGCAATTCAACCAGTTCCTTATCGGGAAAAACCTTTTTGATTTCCCTTCTGAAAAACTCATCAATCCCGTAGTTATCATCCACATGCAGGAAACCGCCCCCTTCGAGATAAGCACGTAAATTGTTGGCTTCACTTTCAGAAAAAATAATATTCCCGTGACCGGTGATGTGGACAAACGGATAATTGAACAATTCGGGCGTTCCGATTTCGATGGTGGCAGGTTCGGGATTGATATTGGTTTTCAGGTTGGTGTTGCAATAGGCAATCAGGTTTGGCAGCGATGTCGGGTTGGCATACCAGTCGCCGCCGCCGTTGTATTTCAGCAAGGCAATTTTCACCGCCTGGTTTTGGGCTCCAACCTGTAAAAATGCAATGGAGAATATTAATAAAAATACCTTTCTCATCAGTTTTGAATTTTGCGAAAAGTAGTAAAACTCTTGCTGATTCGGGCTAATCGTTTGCAAGATTTACAATATGACAGGCAACCACACCAGCCGTTTCGGTACGTAAACGTGAATCGCCCAGCGAAACAGGGACAAACCCGTTTTTTAATGCCAGTTCAATTTCGGTTTTACTGAAATCGCCTTCCGGACCAATCAGGATCAGCACATGATCGTTCATCTGTACGCGGTTTTTCAGATGGTCGCGGTGATTTTCGTCCACATAAGCGATAAATTTCTTTTCCTCTGCTGCATTCGTCACCAGCTCTTTGAATGCGACCGGCTGGTGGAGTTTTGGCAAATAGGCTTTTACCGATTGTTTGACCGCCGAAACCAATATCTTTTCAAATCGTTCTGTGTTCACAGTTTTTCGTTCTGAATGCTCTGTAATTAAAGGCGTTATCTCATCAATACCAATTTCGGTGGCTTTCTCGAGAAACCATTCAAACCGATCGTTATTTTTGGTTGGTGCTATGGCAATGTGCAGGTGAAAGTTTCGTTTTCCAAATTCTTTTATTTTGCTCAAAATCTGAAGCATACATTTTTTGGGATTTGCATCGGCAATTTCGGCCACGTAAAAACCACCTTTGCCATCAACAATGTTCACTTTTTCCCCTTTTCCGAGCCTCAAAACCCTGATGGCATGTTTTGATTCGGTTTCATCCAACCGAACCTGGTTACCTGAAACTTCCGGAACATAAAATAATTGCATAGAATCTGATGTTTTTTACTTAAACTGGGCCGGCACCAACTGAAATGCCAGTTTCCCGGAACGCGCCTGTACCAGTGGCCAGTTTTCAACCTGAAAATCGATACCCACGGTTGAGCAGGTGGGCATTTCGCCCCAAAAATTATCCAGTAAATTACTTACCAGGTAATGAAACCCCGGATTGTGCCCAAAGAAGAAAACGGTCTGCACATTTTCAGGTAATTGATGAACGATTGACAAAAACCCGGCAGTGGTCAATCCGTTATAAATATCCATTTTCTCCTGAATCTTTCCGGTCTCATACCCGAGATTTTCAGCAAAAATCTGAGCTGTTTTCAGCGCTCTTGCAGCAGGGCTGGCAATCATCAGGTCAGGAACAATACCTTTTCTTTTCAGTTCGCGACCAATATTTCCGGCATCATTTTCACCCCGGCCGGTCAGTTCACGGTCAAAATCCATATCATAACCATACGGGACTGCTTTGGCATGACGAACAATCACAATCCTTTTCATTTTTACAAAATTTACGAAACCGGCTGGTAAACATCAATTTCAGCTTTGGCAATAGCAACAATTTTCGGTACTATTGAAGTAAAATGAGCCGAAAGATTGTGAAAATCGATAGCTTCCTGGTCTTTCCATTTTTCAAGAATACAATAAGTTAACGGCTTCTGAACATCTTTGTGAAGAATATATTCGATACATCCTTCTTCAGCCCGGGAAGCCATTCCCAGTTCGTTTACTAATTTCAGAAAATTATGCTCTTCGCCTTCATTCACAATAAATTTTGCCACAATTGAAATCATAATTGTTTTTATTTATGGATTAATACCCGCAAATTTACCTTTATTTAGTTTTTATGAGACATAAAAAATGTTTTTATGAAACGGATCGGGTTACTTTCTGATACACATGGTTTTGTACATCCGCGACTAAAGCTGTTTTTTGAAAAGGTGGATGAAATCTGGCACGCCGGTGATATTGGGAATATTGAAACTGCTGAAGAACTGGCTGCCATAAAACCATTGAAAGCGGTTTACGGAAATATTGACGGAACTGATATCAGAAAAACCTGGCCGCTGCACCAGCGTTTTTTGTGCGAAGATGTGGATGTATGGATAACCCACATTGGCGGATACCCGGGTCATTATGAGCAAACGGTGAAACCAGCCATTATCAGCCATCCGCCCGATTTGTTTATCTGCGGACATTCGCATATTCTGAAAGTGATTTACGACCAGAAACTGAACTTGCTGCATATTAACCCGGGAGCAGCCGGCAACAAGGGCTTTCACAGCGTTTGCACCGCCGTGCGTTTTGTGATTGATGGCAAAGATATCCGCGATTTAGAGATTTGGGAGATGAAAAGGAATGAGGTGGTGTTGTAAAAATCAGGCTTTTTTCAACGCTTTTTCTATTTCTGCAATTGATTGCTGAATCTGTAAAACAACATCGTCAATATTATCAAATACTTCTTTATTGGTAAATCGGATAACTTTCAAACCCCAGCTTTCAATTTCAGCACTTCTGCCTGTGTCATATTCCATCTGACTCTTTTTTAAATGATATTCGCCATCAAGTTCAACAACCAGTTTTGCTGAATGACAATAAAAATCAACAATAAAAATGTCAATTGGGTGCTGACGTCTGAATTTAGAAGGAAACAAATTTCTGTCTTTGAGTTTTTTCCAAAGTATTTTTTCAGCCTTTGTCATTTTATTTCGGAGACAGGCAGCCTTTTCAAAGATTTCAGGTTTTGCACCATAAAACATGGTCACATCATTACTGATTGGCATAACATCTATTCTAAATAAATATTAATGAGCAAGTTAATAAAAAATCTAACATCCACCACATTCCTGAATGGTGATAATTTCAAGTCACCTTTTTCACCCCGTCCCTGAAGGGTGATAAACTTGTGCTGAAACCAAATTTCAATTCCGCCTTTTGATTACTATTCTCCTATTGAACACAAATCACTTTTTTATTGCACCCTTTAGGGATGGGGTAAAACCAACTCCCCCCCCTACCCTGAAGGGTGATAATCATGTGCTGAAACCAAATTTCAATTCCGCCTTTTGATTACTATTCTCCTATTGAACACAAATCATTTTTTTATTGCACCCTTTAGGGATGGGGAAAAACCAACTCCACCCAGTCCCTGAAGGGTGATAATCTTGTGCTGTCACCAGATTCCCTATTCCTTCTGAATACCTTTCTTTTATAAAATACTATTCATGCTTTTTCTGCACCCTGTAACAACGAGGTAAAACCAACTTCACCCCTACCCTAAAGGGTGATAATCTTTTGCTGAAACCAAATTTCAATTCCGCCTTTTGATTACTATTCTCCTATTGAACACAAATCACTTCTTTATTGCACCCTTTAGGGATGGGGTAAATTTCTATTTCCCGAATCCTGCTGCCACCCAGTTGTTCTTTGTTTTATAACCGGCAGGTTTTAATCCGATAGAAATTGCCTTTTCAGTGATATCTTCAAGGTCTTCCTGGTAAAATCCGCTCATTACAAGCACACCGCCCGGCAACAGCACCTTTTCATACAATGGCATATCGCGCAGCAAAACATTTTTGTGAATATTGGCCAGAATTACCTCAAACAATTCACTTCCTAACAGCGATGCGTCGCCCAGTTTAACTTCCATGTTGATGATGTTGTTAATCCCGGCATTGGCGGTTGCACCCGAAAATGCCCAGTCGTCGATATCGATAGCAGTTATTTTTTTTGCTCCGCGCCGGGAGGCAAGAATTCCCAGGATGCCCGTCCCGCACCCCATATCAAGTACTGATTTTCCCTTCATATCAAGTTCAAGGATGGTTTCCACCATCATCGACGTAGTTTCGTGGTTACCGGTACCAAAAGCCATATTTGGCTCGATAATGATTTCGTATTTTACTTTTGGAAATGCTTTGTGAAATGGGGCCCTGATCACACACTCGTTGTTAATCACCAATGGCTCAAAATAATTTTTCTCCCACTCTTCGTTCCAGTTACGGCTTTTTATGAGCTCTTTGTGATTTGAAAAATGGAATTCATCTTCAAAAGAACCCAGCACATTTTCGAGTTCTCCCTCATTAAATTGCGGAGCGGGAACAAATGCTTCTAATCCACCCTCAATCTCCACGAAACTTTCAAAACCAGTTTCAGCCAATTGCGATGCAAGCACATCACGCAACCACTCTTCAAATGGTGTGATCTTTATTTCAACTTTGTAATAATCCATTGTTCACTTAATTTTAATACAAAAGCCATCCGTACATAACGAATGGCTTTTTAAATATACAATATAAAACGGTTAGTAAACGTATATCGTTTTAATTAAAATGCATTGATAATCTGGATAAAATCTTCTGCTTTCAGCGATGCGCCACCAATCAGGCCGCCATCCACATCTTTGTTGGCAAAAAGTTCTTTTGCATTTTTGGCATTGCAACTGCCACCATACAAAATCGAAGTTCCTTCAGCTACTTCAGCACCAAATTTGGCAGCAATGGCAGCGCGGATGTTGGCGTGCATGTCCTGTGCCTGTTCTGATGTTGCAGTAACACCGGTCCCGATAGCCCAAATTGGTTCGTACGCAATCACAATTTTTTTGAAATCTTCAGCCGAAAGCGTGAAAACCGTTTCTTCCAATTGCTGTTTTACATATTCGTTGTGGGTCCCGGCCTGGCGAACCGACAGCGCTTCACCGCAGCAGAAAATCGGGGTAAGACCATTTTTCAATGCAAGTGCCACTTTTTTGTTGAGGATTTCGCTGGTTTCGCCATAATATTCGCGGCGTTCAGAGTGACCAAGAATCACATAACCCGCACCGGTTGATTTTACCATTTCGGCAGAAACTTCGCCGGTGAAAGCACCTTTTGCTTCGGCTGCACAGTTTTGCGATGCCACACCAATACGGCTTCCGTCAACGGTTTCAACCACTTTTACGATGTGGGTGAAAGGTGTTCCCAAAACAACGGTTACATCTTTAGCACCTTCGTTAACCACCAGTGTATTCACAGCTTTTGCCAGTTCAACGCCTTCCTGTAAAGTTGTATTGCATTTCCAGTTTCCGGCTACAATTTTTTGTCTCATCTTATTGATTTTTAGATTTTTACTTTCTCATTTTAATACGGATGACAAAGTTAAAAAACCTTCGTTTCGAGATAGATAACCAACAGAAAATTAGTGGCATTATTAACTTTTTTTTCATGATGCGAGAGAGGAATGGATACTGGATGTTTGATTCTTGATGCTGGATTCCGGAACCGGAAATCTGCAATCTTTAGGTTCAGGGCAAAACAGCTTGTCCACCCCGCCCCTGAAGGGTGAACATCCCGTGTTGAAACCAAGTTTCAATTCTGCCTTTTGATTACAATTCAATGATTGAACACAACTTACGTTTTTTACTGCTCCCTTCAGGGCTGGGGCAACATTTCCGATACCAGATGCTAGATATTGGATATTGAATTTGGATATTGGATATTATTTGTTTTTTGACTTAGGGTATTTTAGATTTGCCTGCTTGAGTCCGGTCTCCCCACTTCTTCCCCACTCACCCAATAACCCATTCACTCAGTCACTTTCTCCCCATTCACGCATTATTGGAATTTGATTTTTGTGATTTGTGATTTTTACTGCCTACTACCTACTGCCGCTTACTTCCGACTTCCGACTCCGGTCTCCCCACTTCTTCCCCACTCACCCAATAACCCATTCACTCAGTCACTTTCTCCCCATTCACGCATTCCTGCCTTCTCGCCCGCCTGAACGAGTTCATTCGGGGGAAGGCATTCCTGCATTCACCAACTCCAGCCTTCGCACATTGTCTGTTCCCAAAATGAAAAAATAGCCCATAAACAATATTTCGTGCCAAACATAACTTGCGTTTTATTACTCAAAACCCCTGTTCTGTGAAATAAATTGAATCGCACATGACAAAAACCATACTTTTTCTCAATACGGGACAGCCGGATGACACACTTATTTAACTTATGTTGTAATTTAACACGCAGAAACTGAGGATAAAAAATAGGGGTATTTCTAACCAAAGTTTCCTTTAATTTTTTTAATAAAACCAGATTTATGGAGATGGCAAATAACCGGAAACCATACATTTAAATCACCAGTCTGAAGCCTTAACCGGCTTACAGTTAAAATTTTTGTTGCAGCCCCGCGGCAGTGGACGGCCAACGGATGCATTACTGAACAAATCCCATGTAAAATGTATTCTGTTGAACAGGCAGAAGGAGGTGCTGTTATGGACTGCACCTGCCCGACTTACAATATTTACTAAACACAAACAAAATTCACTTAAAACACTTTGAAAATGAAAGAATTTTACAAAACGATCCGAACATCCCGCTCAACGCTGATGGTGTTGTTGATGGGGCTATTATTAATGACTTCCTATGCCCTGAAGGCGCAGGAAGTAACCATATTTACCGACAAAGACGACTACTGGCCCGGAGAATGGGTTATTATTGAAGGTTATGGATGGCAGGGAGATGATTCTGTTAAAATCACGCTGGAACATATCGAGCCAAATATGCCTGCACACACCCATGCTCCCTGGTACCTGAAACCCGATTCAACAGGACGTATTTACGACGAATGGTTTGTATTCGAGCAAGAATTGGGAACAAGTTTTCATTTGATGGCTTTGGGAATTCCAAGTGGTAGATTTGCAGAAGATTGGTTTACAGATACACAGGATCCAACAATTACAAGCATTTCTCCAAATTCAGGAAGTTATTTAGGTGGAACTACAGTTACAATTACTGGTACCGCATTTGGAAATGCAAATTCAACTATTACAGTAAAATTTGATGGGATTTTGGCAACAAATGTAACACGCTCAAGTTCTACAAAATTGACTGCAGTTACTCCAGCTCATGCCTTAGGTACTGTTAATGTAACTGTCACTGTCCCTAATCAAAATCCGGCAATATTAAATAACGGATATACCTATACTGAATGTATTAATCCTGATATCCCAACTTTATCAGCATCTGCTTCAACCATTTGCAGTGGTGAAAGTACTAATCTCTCAGTAACTAATGGCAATTTAGGCAGTGCCACTGCCTGGCATTGGTACACCGTCTCTTGCGGTGAAACATCTGCTGGAACTGGAACATCAATCTCAGTTTCACCAACCAGTACAACTACCTATTATGTAAGGGGTGAAGGAGATTGTGTTACACCTGGAGACTGTGCTCAAATTACAGTTACGGTAAATCCAACACCCGCTGCGCCAACTGCATCAGCGCAGTCGTTTTGCAGTGCTGATAACCCAACAGTTGCCAATTTGGTTGCAACAGGCAATAACCTGAAATGGTATGAAAACGCATCAGGTGGTTCAGCTCTTACTGGCACAACTGCGTTAACAACCAAAACTTATTATGTGAGCCAAACCTCAGCCGAAGGTTGCGAAAGTGCCAGAACAGAAGTTAGTGTAACGGTAAATACAACACCCGATGCACCAACTGCATCAGCGCAGTCGTTTTGTAGTTCAGATAACCCAACTGTTGCCAATTTGGTCGCAACAGGCAATAACCTGAAATGGTACGATAATGCCTCGGGGGGTTCAGCACTTGCAAGTACAACTGCATTAACAACCAAAAGCTATTATGTGAGCCAAACCTCTGCCGAAGGTTGCGAAAGCGACAGAACCGAAGTTAGCGTTACGGTAAATACAACACCCGATGCACCAACAGGTCAAACTTCGCAATCCTATTGTTCAACCGATAATAAAACCGTTGCTGATTTGGCAGCAACACTATCCGGTTCGGGCATTAAAATATACGACCAGGCTACGGAAGGCAATCTGTTGGCTGATGCCAGTTTACTGAGCACCGGAACATATTACGCCAGCCAAACGGTGAATAATTGCGAAAGTACATCACGGCTTGCCATTGCGGTTACCATTAACCCGGCAAGCGTTGGCGGAACTGTTTCATCTGACCAAAGCATTTGTTACAACACCACACCTGCTGACCTAACTTTAACCGGAAATACAGGAAATGTTGTAAAATGGCAAAAATCAGCCGATGCTGCTTTTACCACACCTATTGATATAAGTGAAACCAGCACAACATTATCCGGCTCAACCATAGGCAATTTAACTGCAACAACCTATTTCAGGGCTGTGGTGCAAAGCGGTGTTTGCGATTTGGCTTATTCTTCTGTTGTTACAGTTTCTGTTTACGGAACGACCATCACCAGCGGAACAGTAAGTGGAGCATCAGAACTTGTTTTATGTGTTGGGGGAAATCCAGGTGAAATTACTGTTGGCGCAGCCGACGGAGGGAATGGAAGTTATACATATCAGTGGGAACAATCAGAAGGTTGTACCGGCACATGGATTGATGCAGTAGCTCAGAATAATGGAGCCACCAATGCATTAAAATTTGACCCTCCCGCTTTAAGCACAACCACCTGTTACCGGTTAAAAATCACCGACGGGTGCGGCAATATTGGGTATTCAACAACAAAAACCTATACCATCGTACCCGATCCTGTTTCTCCCACCATTAATCCAACTCCTGCCAATGGGGCAACGATTTGTATTGGTGCAACTGTTTCAGCAACCTTTAACACAGGCAGTGGAGGTACTGGCACAATTACCGAAACCTATGATTACAGCACTGATGGTGGAACAAATTGGGCACCCTACACACCGGGTACAATAATTACTGCAACATCCGGGATGGTTGGAACAGATAAAATTCAGATTAGGACCAGAAGAACTGCTACCCACCCAAGTTGTAATGATGGAACTTACAACTATGCAAAATGGTCTGTAATAGCACAACCGTCATTAAGCATTAACGATGTTTCAATAAATGAAAACGAAAGTACTGCAACATTTACCGTTTCCTTATCCCACGCAGTACCCTGCGATGTCACCTTCGATGTAGTAACAGCAGATAATACAGCAACAGCGGGAAGTGATTATACGGCTATTGCAACAACACCATATACAATTTTAGCAGGAAATACGAGTACAAC
>JAJUGS010000226.1 GCA_029265875.1 Prolixibacteraceae bacterium | reverse complement strand
GCCTGAACTGGGGTTGTATTCCCACAAAATCTTTACTGAAAAGTGCGCAGGCTTTTGAATATGCAAAACATGCTGCCGATTATGGTGTTGCAATTTCTGGCGAAGTAAAGGCCGATTTTGCGGCGATGGTAAAACGCAGCCGCGATGTGGCCGACGGGATGAGCAAGGGAATTCAATTCCTTTTTAAAAAAAACAAAATCGAAACAATAATTGGTTTTGGTAAACTGGCAGGTAAAAATTTGGTTGAAGTTTCGGATGAATCAGGAAAGAAAACCACTTACCAGGCAAAACATATTATCCTGGCAACCGGCGCCCGTTCACGCGAATTGCCTAATCTTCCGCAGGATGGAAAGAAAATTATCGGTTACCGGAAAGCACTGACGCTTGACAAACAACCTGAAAGTATGGTCGTTGTTGGTTCGGGGGCCATTGGCAGCGAATTCGCGTATTTTTATCATGCTATCGGTACAAAAGTCACCTTGGTTGAATTTATGCCAACACTGGTTCCCAACGAAGACGAGGAAGTTGCAAAACAGCTCGAACGTTCGTTTAAAAAACTGAAAATGGATGTACTTACAAGTTCATCGGTCGAAAAAGTGGATACTTCGGGCGACAAATGTAAAGTAACCATCAAAACGAAAAAAGGCGAGGAAGTGGTTGAAGCTGATGTCGTACTTTCGGCAGTCGGAATTACACCCAATACAGAAGGAATAGGGCTGGAGGAACTGAAGGTGCAAACCGAAAATGGCCGTGTAAAAACAGATGAGTTTTACCGTACCAATGTGGAGGGAATTTATGCAATTGGTGATATTGTTGCCGGGCCTGCACTGGCGCATGTTGCTTCTGGAGAAGGTATAATCTGTGTTGAAAAAATTGCGGGATTGAATCCTGAACCACTCAATTATGGCAATATTCCGGGTTGTACCTACACCAGCCCCGAAATTTCATCGGTGGGTCTTACCGAAGCAAAGGCAAAAGAAGCAGGCTATGAAATTAAAGTGGGAAAATTCCCCTATTCGGCCAGTGGAAAGGCAAGCGCTGCCGGACAGAAGGACGGTTTTGTTAAACTGGTTTTTGATGCAAAATATGGCGAATTGTTAGGCGCCCACATGATAGGTGGCAATGTTACTGAAATGATTGCCGAAATGGTGGTTGCCCGAAAACTCGAAATCACGGGGCATGAACTGTTAAAAACCATTCACCCGCACCCCACTATGAGTGAGGCAATCATGGAAGCCGCCGCCGCCGCATACGATGAAGTGATACATATCTGAAATTATACAATTAACAATAGAGTAACCCGGGAGAATCTTCCGGGTTTTCCTTTTGTTAAAAATTGAACAAGAGACCAATCAATTCAAATAGTTTCAAATTATTGAAAATCAGACATAATATTTTGATGTTACTTTTTTAGTTTTATTTTTACATCCAGTTTACAGCTACAGAATTTTGTCTTTTATGAAAAATAAACTGATTATTCATTAAAAAAAAAATCAATGAAGAAACTAATTGTTTTTGCAGCAATGTTGCTGTTGGTGGACCTGACTTACGGTGGCGGTTTGTTAACCAATACAAACCAGAGTGCACAGTATATCCGAATGATGTCGAGAAGTGCATCAAGAGATATTGACGCGGTATATTTTAATCCGGCAGGATTGTCGTTCATGCAGGATGGCTGGCATTTTGCTGTTTATAACCAGACCATTTTTCAGGATAAGAATGTAACCAGTGGATTTCCGCTGTTAAACAATCCAGATTATGTAGGTAAAGTTTCGGTACCGGCATTCCCCACTGCATTTGCAGTTTACAAAAATGAAAACTGGGCTTTTTCATTTGGCTTTGGCCCCAATGGCGGGGGTGGCTCTGCTGATTTCGACAGAGGGTTGCCTTCGTTTGAAATACCGATTTCCAAAATTGTTCCCGGATTATCGGGTTTAACACAGATTAGCCCTGCAATGGATGTTAATGGCTATAATGCAGATCTTTCGTTTAGTGGAAGTTCTGTTTTCTGGGGTTTTCAGTTGGGAGCCACCTATGAAATTAATGAAGCAATCTCTGTTTATGGTGGTGTACGATATATGCCTTCAAAAAATGTCTATGAAGGAAGCATCAGGGATATACAGTTACAGGTTGGTGAAACATGGTATCCTGCTCCGACTTGGTTAAGCCAGACAGCAGGTGTAATAAGTGGTTATGCCACACAAGCCTCGGCTGGAGCAACCTCCATGCTTGGAGCTGCCTCTAGTATGCAGCCAATTATTGACGGTGGCGGCGGATCTTATACTTTGGCTCAGCTTCAGGGTGCCGGTTATATTTCGGCACAACAACAGGCACAGTTAGAAGGTGGTTTAAAACTGATGGGATTTACCCAGGAACAAATCAATGCAATGCCGGCAAGTACTGTTCAGGGAAGTTATAAAGCTGCCGGTAATCAACTAACGACAACTGCTGCAACATTAAATGGCACTGCCGGAAAACTGAATGCCACAGCACCGCAATTGGAAGATAAAGAAGTTAAAACAGAACAAACCGGTGCCGGTTTCACCCCGATTATTGGTGTGAATATTAATCTTTCTGAAGATTTGAATATTGGCATAAAATACGAACACACCACTTATATGAAACTAACCAACAATACCGAAGTGGATGAATTAGGATTGTTCCCTGATGGTGCCAAAAGCAAAAGTGATGTTCCGGCCATTTTAAGCGTGGGGGTTGGTTACAAAGGTTTGGATTGGCTGGAAGCTCAACTTTCTTACACCGGCTATTTCAACAAAGGAGTTAGCTGGGGTGGTAATACACGGGATATGGCAATTTGGAAAAGTTCCGATCCGTCAAAAATTCGGGTTCGTGAAATTGAAAAAATGGGATACGAACTGGGATTAGGTTTGCAGTTCAATCTTACTGAAAATTTTGCAGTGAGCGTTGGCGGTCTGGTTGGTGATATGGGTGTTGCCGACAGCTACCAGAGCGATTTCAGCTACAGCAACCCATCAACAACCGTGGGCGCAGGTATCATGTGGAAAGTGGGTGAAAGACTCACTCTTGATGCAGGTTTCTCCGATACTTTCTACAAAGACCAGACTGTTACCTATACCGGCGATCCTGATTTAGGTGGAAACTTCTCCTATAAAGATACTTATGGCAAAACTACCATAGATTTTGCTATTGGTCTATCATATAGCATTTTCTAAGAAACTTCTTTCGTTTAAAAAATGAAAGCTGCTCAACCGGGCAGCTTTTATTTTTTCCAGCGAAACGATAGGTTATCAATTGCCCTTTGCGTGGCAAGAATTCCATTCAAATGGTCGTACTCGTGCTGGATCAGTTCTGATAAATCGCCCGACAAATGCCAGGTTTGTTGTTCAAAATTCAAATCGTAAAATGTCAGAGTGAGCGACTGGTGGCGTTTTACTTTTACCAGCAGGTTAGGGAAACTCATACAATCATCCCAAATCTCGAATTCCTCTTCGCTTAAATCCGATAATTCAGGATTCAGCAAAGCCACTGGTTTATCAATATTCAGGCAAATTATTCTTTTCATCAGTCCGATTTGCGGCGCTGCAATGGCTCTTCCACAGCCATATTGATTCCTGAAGTCAAGAACAGTGTCAAAAAGCAAATCAATTTGTGGTAACAAACCGGCAATTTCACTTTTTAAAACCGGTTCCGATTTTTCGTACAAACGCGGATCGCCCAGAAGAAGAATGTCTTTTACGGCCATATTTCAATTTAAATCAAAAATCTTGTTGTAAACAGTGCCGTCGGTCAATTTGGCTGTCAGCACAAATTCTTTTATCCCTTCAGCTTTTAAAGGCGAAAGATCGAAACGGAATTCGCGGGTAAAATAGGCTTCGCACATATCTCCGTTTGCATGGTGCCTGATTTCGAAAACAGGAACCGACGAACTTCCCGGAATCCAGGGGTGCATTCTTGCCAAATCGATGGTATGTTGTTTACAACCACCGCTGTAAGAAATTTTGATTTGCAGACAATCTTCGTCAACAAAAGCCTCGTGCAAAAAAACGGGGTCACGGGCGAGGCTGTCGTAGTTACTGAAATACAAATCAACATACGAAGCACAGTTCAGTTCTTCGATAAAAACCACCTCAGCCGGAATTCCGCGGTCGCAAGATGACACTGTAGTCGAAAGTTCAACGTATTCAACATGAACACGCTGGCCCTGTGCAAACGTAAATCCATCGGGATAATACAGTGGCAGAATCCGGTTTCCGTTGTCGAGTTCAATTACAAAACCGCAATTTCCTGAACCAGCATAATCGATTACCATCCCGGTATCGTCAAGTTTGATTTCATCTTCGGAGTTATGGCACGATGCAAATGCCAGCACAATAACTGTCAGAAAAAACAGGTGAATAAATTGTTTCATGGCGTAAATCAAAGTTTAATACTTAAACGTAGAAAACTCAGTAATATTCTGTTTGTCAGTATAAAAATATCAATCAGAAACAGGGTGTTTTACTTCGCCGATAAACAAAATGGCACCTGTATCTTTTTCGGTAATGGCAAACATAAATGGCCGGTTCACATAAAACGGAATGTAGCTTTTCCCCGGGCCGGCTGATGTAAGTTCAATGGCGACAACAGTCACTGCCGCAGCTTCGGTTCCTTCTTCCTTTACTTCAATAAACGATTTGTGTTTTATATAATCGATTCTCAGCCCTCCACCTTTATTAATTCCCCTGAAATTGGCAGCATCCGTAAATGCAACTCCCATTCCCATATCGGTTAAAACATCATTCAGCGTTTTTTCATATTCAAATTTGAATTTTGGAAACTGAATTTGCAGGTCTTTTGTCAGTTGAAAGGCTTTCTGCCATTTGCCCCAGTTTTCGGTATTAAGCTGATTGATAATATCTCTTGTGGTCTTTCCGGTTTCAGGAAGGAATACCAGCATGTTGTAATTCCCACTGCCATATGGCATTTTAATGGCAGAAAACAGGCTGTTTGATGTATATTCCAAAGTATCGGTTTTACACATCATTTCCACCCGGGTGCTATTACCATTGTCAAGGTAAAAATCCTGTTCAATGGTGCTTTTTTCATTAAATTCCTTCTGCCAGATTCCTTTAAAATAGATGGCGTTTAGAAGAAACATCACGTGGGCAGGTGAAATTTCATTGATGATATTTTCAATTTTATCGTGGGTTTTTTCGGCCACCCAGCCATTTATGGTAGCCAGAGCCTCGCCGGTTGCATTAAAATCAAGCGGTGAAACTTCCGCATCGTAATATTCCTTGTTCAACGAAACAAAATTTTTCTCCACCTCAAAATTATCCCGGTAATAAATGGCGTTGGCAATTTCGAGAATCACTTTACTGTCCAACGATTTCAGCGCATTGACCAGCGTTTTGTAAGATGCATTGATTTCATCCGCAGTCAGTCCGTGCTTTTTCAGCGTTTTTTCCATCGCAGTTTTTGTTTCGCCTTCAGCGCCGTTGTAAGTCATTGCCAGCGCCAGCGCAATACTGAGCGGCGAAATCATGATGTTTTCAGCTTCAGTTTCTGAAGCCGAGATTTTTTGAAACAGTTCAAGCCCGAACTGATTATCAGCTTCCACCACCTGTGCCGATTTTTCATCCAGTTGAATGGTTTTAATTTCATCCGTTTTTTCATCCTGTTGCTGACAGGCACTGAGAAAACATGCTGTAACAAATACTGTTATTGTTAATAGTGCTTTCATAACCGCTGCTATAAGTTTTGGTACAAGAATGACGGATTCGACCTGAAAATGGTTGCTTTTGAAAATTGTTTTTACCGACGCAACCAAACAATTCCGTGTGTCATCTATCTGTTGTCCGAAAATGAAAAGCAGGCAGTTTTCGGGGAGAGATTCGGTTACAATAAACATTAAATTTGAGCGGACATTGCAAAACTAAGTTTGGAAGAAATCAAAAATATCGTTGAACAATGTGTTTCCGGGAATGTTCGCGCGCAGGAAACCTTGTACCGCATGCTCGCTCCAAAAATGTTCGGGGTATGTCTTCGTTATTCGAAAGACGTAACCGAAGCCGAAGATAATCTGCAGGAGGGTTTTGTGAAGGTTTTCACTTACCTCAAAAATTTCAGGCACGAGGGTTCATTGGAAGGTTGGGTCAGAAAAATAATGGTGAATGTTTCGCTCGAAAAATTCAGAAAGCAACAGATCATGTATCCTGTTGAAGATATGAAGGCTTTTGAAGGCCGGCATTTCCAGGAAGATATTATTGAAAAAATATCGGCTGATGAATTGGTTGCACTGATCAGGGAACTGCCGCCGCGGTACAGAATGGTTTTTAACTTGTATGTAATGGAAGGGATGAACCACAAGGAAATTGGCGAAGCGATGCAGATTACCGAAGGAACGTCGAAATCGAACCTTGCGCGTGCGAGGGAGATCCTAAAACAAAAAGTAACCAGTTTATACGGAGAAAATACGATAGCCAGGAATTTTACGGCCTGAAACCAGGAACAAAAAGTGAGTAAGATGAAGGAAACAAAAAATACAGATGAACTGATTCGGGCAAAACTCGAAAACTATTCGGTTGCGCCGCCCGCTCATGTCTGGCAGCAGGTTCAGCAGCAACTTGCCGGGCAGAAACGGCGTGCCCGTTTGATCTGGTTCAGGGTGGCTGCCGTTGCCGCGGTTGTTGTGCTGGCATTTATGGCAGGCTGGTATTTTAATGCTAATACAGAGATTGAAAACACACCAGAGCATCAGATTAACAGTACTTTAACTGAGCCATCAGGATTTGCCGAAACAAAAGAAATTTCGGAAGTTAAATCAGTTGCTGCTGAAAGAATTGAGAAAACAGGAAACAGAAAAAAAACTGCCACAAAGCTTGATAATATTGTTGCTGAATTACAGACAAGAAACGAATTGATTTACAATAAAATAGGTTACAGAAAT
>JAJUGS010000287.1 GCA_029265875.1 Prolixibacteraceae bacterium | reverse complement strand
GCAAGGCTTGCCGCAAGATTAATGGTTGTTGTTGTTTTTCCAACCCCACCTTTCTGGTTTGCCAACGATATAATTTTTCCCATTTCTTAGTTTTTGTTTTTAAATGACAGGTTTCAAATTTAATTATTTCACCGAAACCTGATTGTTAAAATTCATTATCAAATCCCGTGATTAATTCCTATTAAACTGATATTTAACTTCTTGCAACTTACTTTTTATACTTAAAAATTCGCTTAACATTTGATCCGGGTTCACAGTTGCCACACCGTACTCGCGGCAAACCAATCCACCGGCAAAATTAGCCAGCTCGGCAGCTAACCTGATATCAGCGCCGGCAGCAATTGCCAATGAAACCATGCTGATTACCGTATCTCCGGCACCGGTAACATCGCAAATCTGAGTTTCTGTTGCCGGGAAATGGTGTCCGTTAACACCATCATGAATAAATATTCCATTTTCAGATAATGTCAGCAAAACCGAACCGATGTTTTTCTCTGTTATCAATCTCCTGATATTACGTTCAATCTTATCAAAATCATGTTTTGCAATGTCTTCATCAACACTTTCTGTAAATTCAACGAAATTGGGCTTCAGAAGATGGATATTTTCATAAACACCGAAATTCCGCTTTTTTGGATCGGCCACGACTTTTATTCCTGATTTCAGCGCAAGTTCATTTACTTTCCTGAACAATTCCGGAGTTATGAACCCCTTGTCGTAATCAGAAAAAATGATGACATCGGGTTTTTTGCGCTTCAGCACATCTTCAAATTTCAGGAATATTTGTTTTTCGAGCCCGGCATGAATATCAAAAGTTGCCTCTTCGTCAATCCTGATCATTTGATTGTGACGGTCAGCCACCCGGTATTTTACGGTTGTAGGCCTTGATTTGTCGATAAAAACTCCCTCGTCAGAAATTCTATTTTCTTTCAGCAAATTTCTGAAAATAACACCCTTTTCGTCGTCGCCTGCCACGGTCAGAAGAAAAGGTTCAGCTCCCAACTTTTTAATATTGAGCGCCACATTTCCGGCACCACCCAAACGATTTTCACGACTGACAACAGAAACCACAGGGACTCCTGCTTCAGGGGACATTCGTTCAACCCTTCCCTGAAGATAGGTATCAATCATTGAATCACCCATAACAATGACTTGCAACTGGTTGAATTGTTTGAAAATGTTATGTATTGATGAAGTTTCCACCCATGTTGTTTTCGCGGTGCAAAACTAAAAAAATAAACGGCAAAAACCGTCTTTTAACAACCTGTTACCGGCTTTATTGCGGATCAACATCAATATTAAAACTGCATCCGCTGTTCATAGGCAATTGTTTAATATTTTCAATCAGCCTGACTAACAATTCCTTAACCATAGCCTGATTCTGATTTCGGTCGAACTTCAGCCAGATTTCGCGATGATACCAGTTTTGTATCCGGCTGATGATGGGCGCAACCGGTCCCAGTACATTTAAATGGTTTTGCCTTCTCAGTTCAGCAGCCAGCAAAACCGAAGCTCTTTCGGCAGTTTCGTGGTTTTTGTGTTTTACCACCACTTTTATCAACCTGAAATAGGGAGGATAACGGAATAATTTCCGCTCGTGCAGTTGAATGGCAGCAAGCGAAACAAAATCGCGTTTCCGGATAAAAGCGAACAAAGGATTTTCGGGTTGCGAAGTTTGAATGAACACTTTCCCCTGCCGGTTCTTCCGGCCTGCGCGTCCACTCACCTGGGCAATCAACTGGTAAGCCCTTTCGTGTGCCCTGAAATCGGGGAAATTAATGAGGTTATCGGCATTCAGAATACCCACGGTGTAAACATGTTCCAGGTCAATTCCTTTTGTTACCATTTGCGTACCCACCAAAATATCGGTTTTCCCGGTTTCGAGATTGTGGATAATTTTTTCGATGGCATTTTTGTTCTGCGTGGTGTCTGTGTCCATTCGCGCAATTTTTGCACTTCGGAACAAACTTTTCAGTTCATCCTCCACTTTTTCGGTTCCTGTTCCCCTCGTTTTTATTTCAGGAGAACCACAAGCCGGACATTTTTCCGGAAGTTTTTCAGCATATCCGCAATAATGACAAACCAACTGATTCCGTGATTTATGATACACAAGACTGACATCGCAGTTTACGCATTTTGGAATATGCCCACAGGAAAAACACTCCACAAAAGGCGAATATCCGCGCCGGTTCTGAAAAAGAATCACCTGGCTTTTCTCTGAAAGCGATTTTTCTATTTCGTTGTACAAAACCGGCGTGAGCACCGAGCGCATTTGTTTCCGTTTACGGGCTTCTTTAACATCAATTGTCACAATTTCGGGCAACTCAATGTCGGCATGCATTTTTGTGAGTTCCACCAATGCATATTTCCCGGTTTTGGCATTGAAATAGCTTTCGAGCGACGGTGTGGCAGAACCTAACAAAACCTTTGCCTGGTGCTGCGAGGCCAGCACAACAGCCATGTCGCGGGCATTGTAGCGAGGGGCCGGGTCGTATTGTTTGTATGAATTTTCATGTTCTTCATCCACCACGATCAACCCGAGGTCGGAAAACGGAAGGAAAAGGGATGACCTTGCACCCAGGATAACCTGGTAACCTTTTCCGGGTTCCCTGCCAAACCGGAGCACCTGTTCCCAGACTTCAACACGCTCGCGACTGTTCATTTTTGAGTGGTAAATCCCCACTTTATTCCCGAACACATTTTTCAGCCTTTTTACAATCTGCGTTGTCAGCGCAATCTCGGGAACAAGGTACAAAGCCTGTCGGCCCGATTTGATGGCTTCATCAATCAGGTGAATATAAATTTCCGTTTTTCCGCTGGCTGTAATTCCGTGAATCAGTGTCACCTGCTTTTGGTCAAACCCGGCTTTTATTTGTTGCAACGCTTCTGCCTGGTATTTATTCAGCATATTCAGGTCCACCTGTCCGGTTGTTTCTTCATCAATCGATAAAACCCGCTTTTCGAACCCGGTCAGAATATTTTTCTTCAATAGTTCATTCAGCAAAGTTGGGCTGAAATCGGTGCCTGCAAACAGTTCGTTTCGCGAAATGCCGGTGGTTTTTCCCGTTTCCTCAAAACCCGATTTATGCAGAAAATGATACAACAATGCCACCTGTTTCGGCGCTCTTTTCAAGGCATTTATTTTTTCTTCCAGAATTTCATGGCTGTTGATCGACGGATGCAGGTTGAGGATGGTTTCAGTTTTGGGCCTGATTTTTTCATCAATCTCCTCTTCCACAAAAATCAGGTTTTTGACTAACAGAGATTTCAGCGCAGCAAACGAAAAATCTTTTCCCAGCTTTTTTTGAAGTTCGTCGAGAAACCGGTTTTTACCTTCGAGGTTATTTAAAATAACCTTTTCATTACCCGAAAGTGTTCCATCATATTCAGTTCCTGTAATTCCAACAGCCGACTTACTCTCCATTTTCAGCCCGGTAGGCAGTGCCGCCCTGAAAACGTCGCCCAAAGTGGAACAATAATAGGATGCAATCCAGTTCCACAATTTCAGGTTGATTTCGAGAACCACCGGCTCCTCGTCAATAATCTGTTGTATTTCTTTGATTTCGATATTAGCAGGTTTTTCGGTTGTAATTTCCACAACCAGGGCTGCGTACAACCGCTTATGCCCAAACTGAACCACCACCCGCTGACCCGGTTTAATAACCTGCCACCACTGCTCAGGAACACGGTAAGTGTAGGAATCGTGCAGCGAAAGCGGAAGAATTACCCGGGCAAAAAGTTCTGTCATGCGTATGAAATCTTTATCCCAAAGGTAGAAAAAAAGAGGTCGGTGAAAATTTCAGATTAGGAATTGAAACGGCTGTTGATCCATTGGGCAAACTCTTCCATCAGCCACTCGGGGGTTGAAGTTGCCCCGCAAATACCCACGGATTCAACATTTTCAAACCATTTTTCGTCGAGTTCAGCAATCTCTGAAACGATGTAGGTACGTGGATTTTCTTCTTTACAAATGGTGTATAAATACTGTCCGTTGGAACTTTTCTTTCCGGCAACAAACAAAACCACGTCGTATTTTTGGGCAAACCCGCGCAAATGGGGCACCCGGTTTGAAACCTGGCGGCAAATAGTATCTTTTATTTCGAGCGGAACGCCCGGCTGTATTTTTGTTTTCACAAGGTCGGCAATGGCATGAAAATCCTCGACACGTTTCGTGGTTTGCGAATACAGCGAAACAGGCCGGCTCATATCAATTTTATCGACCTCACTGATACTTTCAATAATAATGGCATTATTACCGGTTTGCCCATTCAGCCCGATTATTTCGGCGTGGCCTTTCTTGCCATAAATCACAATTTGCCCTTCTTTACCGGCGTGTGTTTCGTGCGATTTTTTTACCCTTTCCTGCAGCGTAATTACCACCGGACAGGTTGCATCAATCAGTTCGATATTGTTGTTCCGCGCATATTCATAGGTTTCAGGTGGCTCACCGTGTGCCCTGATTAGCACTTTGCAATTTTTCAGCGTAAAAAATTCATCTTTTGAAATTGATTTCAACCCCATTTTTTCAAGGCGTTCCACTTCCTTTCCGTTGTGAACAATATCGCCCAGACAATATAATTTCCCGGCAGAAGACAGTTCATTTTCTGCTTCCCTGATGGCGTTGATCACACCAAAACAGAATCCCGATTTTTTGTCAATATCAACAATCATTTCGCCTCAATAATTTCGTTCACCCTGGTTATAACCCATTCAAGCTGTTCTTCCCTCGTAAGATAACTGTTATCCAAAACCACGGCATCGTCTGCCTTCCGCAACGGACTGACTTCGCGGGTTGAGTCAATCAGATCACGCTCTTTCACATTCTTCAGAATTTCGTCAAAATCTACAGTCAGCCCTTTTGCTTTCAGTTCATCGAACCGGCGCTGTGCCCTGATTTCAGGCGATGCAGTCATAAATATTTTCAGTTCGGCATCCGGAAAAACCACGGTCCCAATATCGCGGCCATCCATTACAATGCCTTTGTT
>JAJUGS010000372.1 GCA_029265875.1 Prolixibacteraceae bacterium | reverse complement strand
GGGTGGTAACATTCGATTTCATGGCCATCTCATAAACATTCCGGCCTTCAATCAACCGGTTCGACAATGGTTTGTGCACCGAAACGCCAATGTTTCTTTTTATTGCGGCGGCACAAATAATACCGTGCAAATGGTCGGGAGTCATTACCTGTACCGCATCGAGACCTTTTTCTTTTTCAAACAATTCGCGGAAATCGGTGTATGCTTTGCAGTTGTATTTTTTCCCGGTTACTTTTTCGTAATACAAATCGACTATCTCTTTTCCATTGTCCAAACCGCCGGGGACGGTGTTATTTCCGCCGGTATTCCAGTTGGGTTTGCCAATCAGTTCACGCATTTCATCGCGCAATCCGGTAGGACTCCAGTCGTAATAATTGATGGCTTTGCGTTGCGGGTCGCAAACGGCAGTAACCTGAACTTCGGGAAGCTGGATAATATCGGGCAACTGGCGCAAACCCTGTGTTCCCAGCCCGATGTAAGCCACGTTGATTTTGTCGCTGGGCGCCACAAAACCGCTGCCTCCCAATACATGGCGCGGAACCACTGTAAGTCCGGCAGCGACGGTTGCGACTCCGCCAATAAACTCTCTGCGATTAATGTTTTTTGATGATTTTTCAGATTTCATTTTTAAATGGTTTAGTTTGTTTTTGAAAGCCTAAATTTAGCTTTCATTTTTGAAAACCGGTACTTTATGTTGTCAAAAAAGCTGAGATAAATTTGTTTAAATTTTATCGTTTCGAAAAGTAAGCCTGAAAGGCTTTTTTATTTCAGCCTGGTGCAACACTCCGGGAAAAAGGTAACATTATAGATTGCGGGCTATAGGTCCAACTAATTTAATGACGATCGCTAATTTGTCCTTTCAGGACGCTTAAATCATCCTGTTCATTAAACCCAACACGTCACTTTGTTTGTGTTGGGCTAAAATAACCTGGGCTTTCAGCCTGGAAACCTTTCTGTTTGCAGTCATCCATAAAAACCAAAAGAGGCTATCAACCGACAGCCTCTCTCTGAATCAATATCTTATATTAAACTATTTCAATTTTCCAACCGCTTCACCTGCAGCTTTTAAAATAGCATCGTTGGAAAGCGGGGAACCCACGGCCTGTTTCATCCATTCGTTGGGTGTGAGCTGGCCCAGTGCAAAAATACGCAGTACTTCGGGCGCCAGTTCGTGTGTTTTAAAATGCTCTTCCAACTGGAAATGAATCAAGTGGCCAAACGCATAATTGGGCTGGTACATTGGTGAATTTATCATGTGAGAGTAGATGCCCAAAATGGTCTGGTCTTTTTGCCCGAAAACCGGCGCATAATAACTGTTCCAAACGTCTTTGCTGATTTGCAGTACCGCATCGCGCAGTTCAACCGCCGTGGCATTCGGGTTGGCATACAGCCATTGCCACATTTTCATATCCACCAGCGAAACGCCCATTATTTCGTACAGCGACCAGAAAATATCAAGGGTTTTCAGGTATTCTTTCTGCGGGTCGGTATTGTTCATGTTCAGCAGGAAAAGGTCGCGTTCCTGGAAAACAAACGCCAGCGCTTCGGTGAAAGCTGTATTCGGCACGCCGTTAATCATGTAATTCGGCACATCGTTCAGCGAAATGGTTTGTTCCACATTGTGGCCAAACTCATGCACCGCGATGTTGTATCCCTTGTAATTCATACCGGTTTCAGGGATGCGGGTGCGTAAATGCGCTTTTTCGCTTTTCATTTGTGCGCCCCAGGCGTGGCCCGAACCGCGGGCGGGGTCAACCGCAATGCGCGAGGCAATAAACTCCGCTTTATCTTTCGGGAAGCCGAGTTTCAGCAACAGGTTTGGCATGTCGGCTTCAAAAGCTTTCGGGTTGGGGTATTTTTTCTGTGTAATGGCGTTCAGGTTTTCTTCGTTCATCGAACTGCGTGCCTTAAAACCATCGTACCAGATATCCCACGGCTGCAGGTCGCGGCCCAGGCGGTTTTTGATGATGGCAGCCACTTCGGCCACCTGTGGCGAACTCAGAAACTCGGTAAACAATTTTTCCACTTCGGGCTGCGGAATTTGCATTCCGGCCGAGAACGAACGCTGAATCGCCGTTGGCATGGCCGGATTGTATTTGTCGTATTCCTGGAAAACATGAAAATTATCGAGAATCTGCTGGTAGCGCGCGTCGGTTTCAGGTTGCATTTCGGTTTTGGCGCCATTCACAAAAACCTCGTTGGTTTCGGGGTTCCAGTCCTGTTTGCCCGAGTTAATGACTGCTTTCGGTATCGACTGGTCGATGATGCGCTGCATCACCGCGTAAATCATTCCCTGTTTTTCGAGGCCGTTTTCTTTGTTGGCGTAGTTGGCTTTTATTTCGTCGCGCAGGTTCCAGTGGCTCAGCAAAACCATGTCGGCCGGGAAAAGTTTCTGCCCGTTTTTGCTGAGCAGGTTGCCCATGTAAATGTTGTAATCGGCAATATACGCTTCGCCCGCAGCCGAAACCTGTCCGGCTTTCAGGTTGAGTTCGGCCGGAACCCGCGAGGTAAATAGGTCGCCCAAACGTGCATAGCCCCATTCAAGCGGCGTCCATGAAGCGCTGGCTTCGTTTTTTTCTTCGGTTGAATAATAGGGGAAGTTGAGCGCCACCACAAACGCTATTTTGTTGTCGTAAAAATCGCTGGCCAGGTGAGCACCCGGACTGTAGGCGGCAAACAGCGGGTCGATGTCGAGCACTTCGCCTTT
>JAJUGS010000065.1 GCA_029265875.1 Prolixibacteraceae bacterium | reverse complement strand
TTGTTTCCAGCCCTGAAATACCAATTGAAAGTATTAACCCGATTGTTTATCCTAATCCATTCAGCCAAAGTTTTAAAATTGAATTTGATGCTCAGACGCATACAAAAACTGACATCATTATTGAAAACCTTTTAGGGCAAATTGTTTGCAGGAAAACAGTAAACATGGTTCCTGGCCTTCAAACGATCAGTTTTACCTACGATGAATTGGGACGAAATGGGAATACATTTTTTTACAGAATTATATCTGACGGAAAATCGGTGAAATCGGGAATTGTTTTGCATAAATAAGAAAAACTGGATACACGAATCATAAGTACCCGATCACTTTGAACCATAAGCAACAGATGGGTACAACGTTAAACCGTGAATTTTACTGCCGGCTGAGAACAAAAAATGCCTGAAATTCATTGATTTCAGGCATTTTTGTTAATTCTGGTTATCCTTTCAGCTCTCCAGGTAGGACTTGAACCTACGACCTACGGATTAACAGTCCGCCGCTCTAACCGACTGAGCTACTAGAGATTATGTTCTGTAATGAACGTTTGCCTTTCGTGAAAAGCGTTGCAAAAATAACAGCTTTTCGTAAAAGAAAAAATTTTTTCTGAAAAAACTTGCCTTTTTAAGCTCCCCTCAATTCGAAATGGTGTAAGTCATCACCAAAATGAAAAGACTTTAATTCCGGTTAAAAACAAAAATGTTACTTTTATTTTTTAATCTTTTTTGTTATGAAATACTGTAAATACCTGAAATCAAAATACCTAACTTTTTTTTATTTCCATTTCCTGCTATTAATTTCTCCCGTTTTATATGCTCAAACTTTTGGATTAGAACTGAAAATTAAAAATCAATCTCCCGGACAAGTGGTTCTGGGTTCGTTGAAAGGGGACGATTTTCTTCGTATCGACAGCATTTCAGTCACCGGCCCCGATGCTACGGTTAAATTCCATTTCCCCGAAAACAGCCATCCTGGTGTTTACCGCATCATTTTAGGTTATACAGCCTACGCAAAAATGATGAAGGAAGCACCCCAGCAATTTGATTTTATTTTTGATAACGAAAATCTTGTTTTCGAAACCGATTTTAAAGAGCCGGTTGAAAAGCTGAAAATTGTTGCCTCGAAAGAAAACACTGCCTGGTATGCATTCAGGAAGAAAGACAGGGAACTGATGGAAAAACTGAGCGAAGCTGAAATTAAACTGAATGAATGTTGGGATAAAAATGATACTTCCCGGCTTGATGAAATGGCTAACCTTTACAACCAGTTACAAATGGAACGCGATATGTTTGTGCAGAAATCGTCACAGGATAGCCGCGGATTATTTGTTTCGCAGGTGATTAAAAACCAGCGGTTGCCCCTTCTCGATGGTTATCTCACAGAAGATGAACGGTTGAAATCTTACAAAAATGACTTCTTCAAAGTACTCGATTTTTCAAATCCTGCCCTAATTCATTCACAGGTTTATACCGACAATATTTTCAGTTATCTTGTAAAATATAACAGCCCGCTGATGACACAAAAACAGCGCGAAGCAGAATACACCAAAGCCGTGGACACAATAATGGCCAACATCAAACAAAATCCTGAGGTCAGGAAATTTATCACCAGCTATCTATTACACGGTTTCGAGGTTTTGCAAATGACCAACCTCATAAATTATATCAACCGGAAATACGTCCTGTAATTAAACCGGCAAAAAATCCGGTTCGTAAGCCTGGTTGCGGTATTGAGGTTCAAACCCTGCGTCAATAATTGCCTGCTGAATTCCGGCTGCATCCAGTTTATACTGCGCACCGGCTGCCGAAACCACATTTTCTTCCATCATGATCGAACCCAGATCGTTGGCGCCACCATGTAAACAAAGCTGACCAGTTGCCGCACCGACAGTCAGCCACGATGCCTGCAAATTTTTTACATTGTTCAGCATAATCCGGCTGATAGCCACCAACCGGAGATAATCGTTGGCAGTGGTTTTGTTGCTGATTCCCTCTTTCTGCAAATCAGTCCCCTCATCCATAAACGGCCACGGAACAAAAGTTACAAAACCATGATTTCCTTCGGGCTTTTCAGCCTGAACACCGCGTAACAGAGCCAGATGTTCAATCCGCTCCTGTTTGGTTTCAATGTGACCGAACATCATGGTGGCTGATGTGACGAGGTTCATTTTATGGGCTTCGCGCATTACATCGAGCCAGTCTTTCGTGTTGCATTTTCCGGGCGAAATGGTTTTGCGCACCCGGTCCGACAAAATTTCGGCACCCGCTCCCGGTAAGCTTTCCAGCCCCGATTCAACCAGTTTTTCCAGCACTTCCCTAAAAGTCATCCGTTCTTTTTTAGCCAGAAAAGCGACTTCCGGCGGCCCCAATGCATGAAGTTTTATATTCGGGTAGCGGTTTTTCAGTTCACTGAAAAGATCGGTGTAAAAAGCAAGGCCGAGTTTCGGGTGCATGCCCCCCTGCAGTAAAAGCTGTCGTCCGCCCACGGCAATCAACTCCTCGGTCTTTTTACAATACTCGTCAATTGTAGTGATGTACTGCGCCTCTTCGTTAATTTTACAATGAAAATTACAGAATTTGCAACCCGAAATACAAACATTGGTAATGTTTACATTTCGGTCGATAATCCATCCCACCTTATTCCCGGGAACCTGTTTTTGCCGGCATTCATGGGCAACCAGCATCAGTTCAGTTGTGGGAACGTTCTCATAAATAAAAAGGCCTTCCTCCTCCGAAACCGGTTCCAGGTTCAAAGCTTTCAACAATATTTTGTCAGTATTCATGCTGTTTTGTTCGGTTTTGATAAACACCCGATCGGTTTTAATGTTTTACTTTTGCTTTAAAACCGAAGGTATGTTTCCAAAAATTTCAAAAATAGCACAAATCCGCGAAACACTCTCCACTGCATTTTTTATTGGAGGGATTGAAGATTTCGCTTTTCCGGGTATGGCTGAAAACGAAAAAATCCACGCAGTGGCCAAACTCGAAAAAGAAACCGATTGTACCATTTATCGTTATCCTCAGCTTGTTTTTCTTTATAAACACAATTTCAAGCCCGAAAAATATCTTCAAACCGAAGCAGCCCGAAAAGCCGGTGCAAAACTGGCCGAAATACTGAAAAACGAAAAAATCACTGAAATTCAGATTGATGGAACAAAACATCCCGAATTTGTTTTGCCTTTTCTCGAAGGCCTGCTTTTGGCGAGCTATTCGTTTGATAAGTACAAAAACCAAAAAGATGAATTTCTGCTGGAAGAAATTTTCATCGTCGGAACTGCGATTTCTGATTACCAGGTTGAAGAAATCATCAATATTATACAGGCTGTTTTTTATGCCCGGAATATGGTGAACGAACCGCTTTCGTTTTTATCAGCGGTCCAGTTTTCAAAAGAAATTGAAAAGTTGGGTGAAGAAGCCGGATTTGAGGTGGAAGTTTTTCATAAACAAAAAATTGAAGCCTTAAAAATGGGTGGCCTGCTCGCTGTAAACAAAGGCAGCATCGACCCGCCAACTTTCACGGTTATGGAGTGGAAGCCCGGAAATGCAAAAAACACACAGCCGATAGTTTTGGTGGGTAAAGGAGTGGTTTTCGATACTGGCGGGTTGAGCCTGAAACCAACCCCGAAATCGATGGATTATATGAAAAGCGACATGGCGGGCGCAGCCGTGGTGGCCGCCACCATTTTTGCACTGGCAAAAAATAAAACCCCGGTTCATGTTATTGGATTGGTTCCTGCCACCGACAACCGTCCCGACGGAAATGCTTATGTTCCGGGCGATATAATTACCATGTTCGATGG
Organism: Prolixibacteraceae bacterium; assembly: GCA_029265875.1. GTDB lineage: Bacteria > Bacteroidota > Bacteroidia > Bacteroidales > Prolixibacteraceae > Draconibacterium. The sequence goes on along the minus strand of JAJUGS010000065.1, from coordinate 13,718 downwards.
TACCACTGTTGAAATCAGGAACACCGATGCCGAAGGACGCCTGATTTTAGCCGATGCCCTGAGTTATGCAAAGAAATACGCTCCTGCCCTGGTGATCGATGTGGCAACGCTGACCGGCGCCGCCGACATTGTTGCCGGGAAATATGCATCGGTGGTAATGGGAAACACCCCCGAAAACATGAACAAACTGAAAGAATCGGGTTTTGAAACTTACGAAAGGCTGATTGAGGTTCCGTTGTGGGAAGAATATGCAATTCCGCTGAAATCGGCCATTGCCGATTTAAACAACCTTGGAACCCGCGAAGCGCAGTCAACCATTGCCGGAAAATTTCTGGAACACTTTACGGATTATCCATGGATTCATCTCGACACCGCCGGAACTCCCTATCTGGATGAAAAAGACCACTACAATCCGGCTGGCGGCACCGGTTTTGGAACACGGCTGCTCTACAACTTTTTAAAGAAATTCAATTAAAATACTAACTTTGCCCGCGCTTACAGAATTATAAATTATTGAAACTGAACAAAAATGGCACATCAGGATACAATAAGGGTTGGAATTACACAAGGTGATATCAACGGAATTGGATACGAGGTAATTATAAAAACATTGATGGAACCCCACATGCTCGAAATCTGCACACCGGTTATTTACGGGTCGCCCAAAGTAGCCGCCTACCACCGGAAAGCATTGAACATTGAGGGAGTCAGTTTTAACCATGTGCGGCACGCAGGCGAAGCACATCCAAAAAGAATCAACATTATCAATTGTGTTGATGATAACATCAGGGTGGAGTTGGGAAAATCGACCCGCGAGGCCGGTGAAGCTTCATTCAACGCATTGGACGCAGCCTGTACCGACCTGGAAAAAGGACTGATTGATGTGCTGGTGACCGCACCCATCAACAAAGACAATATCCAGAGCGAACAATTTCATTTCCCGGGACACACCGAGTATCTGGCACAACGTTTTAAAGCTGATAATTACCTGATGCTGATGGTGAGCGAAACCATGAAAATGGGCGTTGTAACCACACATCTTCCGCTTTCGGAAGTTTCAAAACATATCACCAAAGAGAATATTCTTTCAAAACTTAGGATTATTGCCCGCACTTTACAGCAGGATTTCACCATTCCGCGGCCACGAATAGCGGTTTTCGGATTGAATCCACACGCCGGCGACAATGGTCTTTTGGGAAAAGAGGAAAACGACATCATTCTTCCGGCCATTATTCAGGCTAAAAAAGAAGGAATTATTGCTTTGGGCCCCTTCCCTGCTGATGGATTTTTCGGATCGGAAGATTACCGGAAATACGATGCCATTCTGGCCATGTACCACGATCAGGGCCTTATCCCGTTCAAACTCACTTCGTTTGAACACGGCGTGAATTACACTGCCGGGCTGCCGGTTATCAGGACTTCACCAGCCCACGGAACTGCCTATGCCATTGCCGGCGAAGACAAAGCATCGCCCGAATCGTTCCGACAAGCTATGTTTCTGGCTATCGATGTTTACAAAAGCCGGATGCTTTACCAGGAAATCAGCAAAAATCCGCTTAAATCGTACCATTTTAATTCAAACCAGGCCGACGAAACCATTAATATTGAAGAAGAGGATATTCAACTTTAAACAGAAAAACCATGTACGATTTTATCCGGGGAACACTGATTGAGCGCAATCCGGCAAATATTGTTATTGAAGCAGGCGGAATCGGCTATTTTGCGAATATTTCGCTGAATACCTACACAAAACTGGGCAACAGCCAGGAAGCGCTTGTTTACATCCACCAGGCAATTCGTGATGATGCCCACCTGTTTTATGGTTTTGCCGATAAAAACGAACGCGAACTGTTCAGAAACCTGATTTCGGTAAACGGAGTGGGCGCCAGCACGGCGATAATGATGTTATCGTCGCTCAGCCCCGACGAAATTGCCTCCGCGGTAGCCACCGAAAATGTAAATGTGCTGAAAGCGGTAAAAGGAATCGGTATAAAAACCGCCCAGCGGATCATTATTGATCTGAAAGATAAACTCGGAAAATTCAGGGAAAATGACCAAATTTTGTTTACACCGGACAATACTATCCTGAATGAATCGTTATCAGCATTAGTCATGCTCGGCTTTGTTAAAAAAGATGCAGAAAAAGTAGTCAGCAAAATACTTCAGGAGCAACCACAAACAACCGTCGAAAGCGTGATCAGGCAAGCGTTAAAAAGGTTATAATTTTAAATGAAATCAGGCCGAAGCATATATAAAATATACTTCTTATTGCTGTTTGCACCTTTGCTGGTAAGTTTTTACCCCGGCAACAGGATCGAAAATATTGCCGGCAGCCGGTTTTTGCCGTTGCAAAACCCCGATACCATCGAGATGGATACAACCGGTCAGTTGCCATTTCCGTTTAAAGACCAGCCTGCATTTGGCTCTCCGAAACCTGATTCACTGAAACTTTATCTCAACAATCCCAACAATATTAAATATGATATTGAGTACGACCCGATTACCGGGCAGTATGTTTTTTACCAGAAAATCGGCGACATGAATTTCAGGTTGCCACAAACCATGTCGCTCGACGATTATATCGATTTCGATTTTGAAAACTCCATAAAAAGCTACTGGCGCGAAAGGGCACGTGTTCATGAAGCAGATAAAAACCGCTCACTGATTCCGGAACTTACCATCGGCGGCGAAGCTTTTAACCGGATTTTCGGGGGTAACACCATCAATATCAACCCGCAGGGATATGTTGAAGTAAGTTTCGGGTACCAGATGAATACCACCGAAAACCCTTCCATTCCTGAAAGACTGAGAAAAGTGCCCACTTTCGATTTCGACGAAAAAATTCAGATGAATGTGGTAGGCCAGATTGGTACAAAAATGAACATGCGGGTGAACTACAACACCGAAGCATCGTTCGATTACGAAAATAAAATGAACCTGGAATACACCGGAGAAGAGGACGAAATCATCAAAAAAATTGAAGCCGGAAATGTTTCGCTCCCGTTAAACGGAACGCTGATTACCGGTGCTTCCAATCTTTTCGGGATAAAAAGTGAAATGCAGTTTGGCAAACTCACGCTCACCACTATTTTCTCGCAACATAAAGGCGAATCGCAAACCGTTCAGACCGAAGGTGGTGCACAGATTACCAATTTCGAAATCTCGGCCGAAAATTACGATGCCAACCGCCACTTTTTCCTGTCGCACTATTTCCGGGACAATTACGATAAATGGCTTCAGAATACAGCAACGCCCCTCACTCCTATCTCTATTAATAAAATCGAAGTCTGGATAACCAACAAGAACAGCAACTTCACCGAAGCCAGAAACATCCTCGCATTCCAGGACCTTGGCGAGCATAACCCGAATATTTACAATAAAATACCGCAATTTCAGGAAACATCGGGTTTGCCTTATCCCCAAAATATTTTCCCCTTAAACGATGCCAATGGCTTGTATTATGAAATGTCGAACACATACAGCGATGTGCGCTATGTGCAAAACATCACAAGCACCATGTCGCAGTTTGGCAATGATTTTCTGGGTGGCCGTGATTTTGAAAAGATCGAACAGGCACGTAAGCTGAACCCATCAGAATATACAGTCAACGAAAGACTCGGTTATATTTCGCTGAACATGGCATTGAATAACGACGAGGTGCTGGCAGTTGCCTACAATTACACATCAAACGGGGTTACTTACCAGGTGGGTGAGTTCTCAACCGACGGGGTTGCTGCACCACAGGTTTTGTTCCTGAAATTAATAAAAGGGACAAATCTTACCCCCAAGCTTCCGACCTGGAAACTGATGATGAAGAATATTTACAACCTGAATGCCAACCAACTGACAAGCACCGATTTTAAACTGAATATTGTTTACCAGAACGACTCAACCGGAACCAATATCAACTATATTCCTGAAGGCCGAATCAACGGGCATATTTTGCTCGAAGTAATGAAACTCGACCAGTTGAACAAGCAACTCGACCCATACAAAGACGGGGTTTTCGACTTTGTTGAGGGAATTACGGTTCAGTCGTCAAACGGGCGGATTATTTTTCCGGTGCTGGAGCCTTTCGGAAGCCATCTGGCCGATTCGCTGCAAGACCCGCAGCTTATTCAGAAATATACTTTCCAGTCGTTGTACGATTCAACCCGCACTTATGCCGAACAGGATGCCGAGCATAATAAATTCAGGCTGATTGGCAGTTACAAAGGTTCTTCGAGTGCCGAAATAACGCTCAACACGCTCAACCTGCAACAGGGTTCGGTAAAAGTTTCGGCAGGCGGACGCGAATTGACCGAAAATGTGGATTACACGGTAGATTACACTTTGGGTAGGGTTAAAGTTATCAATCAGGCATTGCTTGAAGCGGGCACACCAATTTCGGTATCCACCGAAAGCGAAGACCTGTTTACCATGCAGCGCAAAACGCTTCTCGGAGGTTACGCCAACTATGCTTTTTCCGATAATTTCAATATCGGGGCAACCGCGCTGATGATGCACGAACGTCCGCTAACGGAAAAAGTGAACTACGGTAACGACCCGATTTCGAACTGGATAATAGGGCTTGACACCCGCTATTCAACCGAAAGCATGTGGTTGACAAAAGCCGTTGATGCACTTCCGTTTTATACCTCAAAAACGCCGTCTTCCATCAATTTTGAAGCAGAGGTTGCACGGTTGTACCCTGGTCATGCAAAAGCCATCAGTGGAAGTGGAAACGCCTACATCGACGATTTTGAAGGCACAAAAACATCCATCTCGTTAAAAGCCCGGCAAGCCTGGGTAATGGCAAGTACTCCGCAATTTCAGCCCGATTTGTTTCCGGAAGGCGGAATAACAAACCAGCTTGATTATGGCATGAACCGCGCTAATTTTGTGTTTTATACCATCGATCCGCTCTTCCTGCGAAACAACAGCCTCACTCCCGATTATATAAAAAGCAACCCCGACATGCAGTCGAACCACTACATGCGCGAGGTGTTTGAAAAAGAAATTTTCCCGGCAAAAGAATCCCCGGTGGGGCAACCAACCAACATCCCGGTTTTCGATGTTGCCTTTTACCCCAAAGAACGTGGCCAGTTTAACTATGATGCAGGTACAAGTTCATTTGCGGCCGGTGTTAATCCTGATGGTACTTTGCGTGCACCTGAAACACGCTGGGGCGGTATTATGCGCAAAGTCGAAACGAGTGACTTCGAATCGGCCAATATTGAAAATATCGAATTCTGGCTGCTTGACCCGTTTATTTACGATTCGCTCGGGAACCACCAGGGTGGCGATCTCTATTTTAACCTGGGTGATATTTCCGAGGATATTCTGAAAGACTCAAGAAAAGCTTTTGAAAACGGCCTTCCCACGAATGCATCATTAACTGATATCGATACCACTGCCTGGGGAAGGGTCTCAACCCGCCAGTCGCTGGTAAATGCATTCGACAACAATATTGAATCGCGCCAATACCAGGACCTTGGTTATGACGGCTTGAACGATGAAGATGAAAAAGGCTTTTTTGATAATTACCTGAAAACCCTGGCCGGAAAAGTTTACCCGGAAGTGCTGGCAAAATTGGAAAAAGACCCGTCTTCTGATAATTACCATTATTACCGCGGCTCCGATTACGACCAGCAGCAACTTGATATTCTCCAGCGTTATAAAAGATTTAACGGAACCCAGGGCAACTCGCCCACTACTGAAATGTCGCCCGAAAGTTACCCGACTTCGGCTTCCACCATCCCGGATATTGAAGATATTAATAACGACAACACGCTCAACGAATACGAACGTTATTACCAGTATAAAATCAGTGTCCGCCGCGAAGATTTGGTGCTCGGATCCAACCACATTGCCGATATTAAGGAAGCCAAAGTGCAGTTGAAAAACGGGAAAATTGAAACCGTGAGATGGTACCAGTTTAAAATTCCGGTACGCGAACCAGATAAAGTAGTCGGGAACATCGGCGATTTTAAATCCATCAGGTTTATGCGTATGTTTACGCGCGGATTCCAGGATTCAGTTTTCCTGCGATTTGCCGAACTCGATCTCGTGAGGGCCGATTGGAGAAATTACACCAAATCATTGAACGAATCGGGCACAATTTCGCCGGTCACAAATTTCAATATCTCAGCCGTCAGTATTGAAGAAAACGGCAGCCGCGAACCCGTAAATTATGTCCTGCCACCCGGAATTTCGAGGGTGATCGACCCGGCCAACCCACAGCTCAGGCAGTTAAACGAGCAGTCGATGGAACTGAAAGTTACCGACCTTGAACAGGGCGATGCCAAAGCTGCCTACAAGGCAATCACGATGGATTTCAGAAGGTACAAACGGCTGAAAATTGAAGTCCACGCCGAACAAATCGAAGACTCGCCATTAAAAGACGATGAATTGCAATTGTTTGTAAGGTTGGGATCTGACTACAACTACAACTATTACGAGTACGAATTACCCTTAAAACTTACCCCTTATGGATTTTACAATGTTGACAACGAAAACGACCGTTACATTGTATGGCCCGATGAAAACCGCATTGATTTGCCGCTTGACCTTTTCACCAACGTAAAACTGGCGCGGAATGATGCCATGAGACAGGCCGGATCGGGAATTGGCATCCAGGATATTTATGAAATGGTTCACCAGGGCTGGAACAAGAACAAAAACAAAGTGAAAATAAAAGGGAACCCGAATTTGGGCGATGTCCAGGTAATGATGATTGGTATCCGCAATAAAAAAGGACAATTGAACACCGGGCCGAAATCAGTAATTGTGTGGGTAAACGAAATGAGATTGTCAGAGTTTGACGAGGATGGCGGCTGGGCTGCCAACTCAAGGTTAACCACACGCCTTGCCGACCTTGGCAGTGTCACCATGGCAGGAAGGGTTCGTACAGCAGGTTACGGGAACCTGGAAGAAAACATTAACGAACGTCAGCTCGATGATGTGAAGGAAGTTGACGTGGCTGCCTCGCTGGAACTCGGAAAGTTTTTCCCTGAAAAACTGGGCGTTCGTTTACCATTGTACTATGGCTATTCCCGGAGTGCCTCCAGCCCGAAATATAATCCGCTTGACCCCGACATTGAATTGGAAAAATCATTAGAACACGCTGATTCAAAGCAAGAGAAAGATTCGATCCGGTTTATTTCGCAGGATGTAATTACCCGGAAAAGCATCAATTTTACCAATGTTAAAATCGAACCCCAGAAGCAAAAAGAAAAAACACATCTCTGGGACCCTGAAAACTTTTCCGTTTCTTATTCCTACAACGAAACCTCGCAAAGAGATGTAAATACCGAGCTTAATAATGACAAAATGCACCGGGGGATGTTTTCTTATAATTTCACCAGCCGGCCAAAACTGATTCAGCCGCTGCAGAAATCAAAACTTTTCCAGAAAGGCTTGCTGAAACCAATCGGCGCATTTAATTTTTACACCCTGCCCAACCAGATTTCGTTCCGTACTGATTTATACAGAAGATACCACGAAACAAAAAACCGCAACATAACAAATCCTGGCTTCGTCATACCATCAACCTACGAAAAGGATTTTCTCTGGAACCGTTATTTCGATCTTCGTTACGACATCAGCCGTTCACTGAAATTAGACTTCTCATCAAGGGGTACTTCAAGAATTGATGAACCGGAAGGAAGAATCAACAAAAATGATGACGACTACCAGTGGAAAAAAGACTCGATATTAAACAGTCTCTGGGAAATGGGGCGCCCCACGTTATACGACCATAATATCAACATGACCTACATGGTTCCGCTGAACCAGTTCAAGGCACTTAATTTTATTTCAGCCAATATCCGCTACCAGGGAACTTATAATTGGATTGCCGGCCCTATCACTGCCGATACAATCCGTTTGGGGAATAAAGTACAGAATACCCAGAACTGGCAGTTTAACGGAAACATGACATTGACCAGCCTGTACAACAAAGTGCCCTATTTCAGGGAAGTTAACAACAAATTCAGGCGGACCAGCCGAACCCGCGGAAGCCTTAACCAGCAGCAGGGCGGAACACGACAGAACCAGCAAAATCAACAGAATTTACCCCAGAAAACACAGGAACAAACCTATACTAACAATGTAAAACTGGCAGCCAATACACCCCAGAAAATAAACCACAGGTTGAATACCAAAAAACTGAAGGTGATTGTTACAGGTGTTGATGGTCAGGTTATTCCGGTAAAAGTGGAATATATCGACAACAACTCGATTAATATTACGCCACTTACCGATGCTGCCCAGGCAATGCTCAAAGTAACCGGTAAGCCAGGTGATCAGTCACTCTTCAAAGATATTATGGATGTAACAACCCGCATGGTGATTGGTATTCAGAATATATCTGCAACTTATACATTAACAGGCGGAACGGTATTACCGGGGTACCTGCCTGAACCCAATTTCCTTGGTGGCGGCAAATATGAACCAAATCCGGCGTTTGGGTACAATGTCCCGCCAAGTTATGCACCCGGATTGCCATTCCTTTTAGGTTGGCAGGACAGGAATTTTGCAAAAAAAGCAGCTGCAAACGGGTGGATTACCAACGATTCGACGCTGAATATGCCTTATGTTTTTACCAAAAGTGAAAGAATTAATTTCAGGCTGACATATGAACCCCTGCCCGATTTAAGAATCGACTTTAACGCCGACCGTACTTTTACCAGAAATATTACTGAATTCTATAATTATAATTACAACACCGGCGATTTTATGGCCAACAGTTTTTCCGAGTCTGGCAACTTCAGCATGACAACCATTACCTGGGGAACTGCCTTCTTTTCCATCGGGAAGGGTGATGAGCAAACTTCAGAAGCCTTCAACAAAATGAAGGAATACAGACCGGTAATTGCGCATCGTCTTGCCAACCAGCGGTCGGCCAATAACGGCTTCGGCTATGATCCAACGGTTCCCAATGCAAATTATCCGGAATATCCTGACGGTTATGGCCCAACTTCAGTTGAAGTGATGGTGCCGGCATTCCTGGCTGCTTATCAAAACAAAAGCCCGGAGAAAATTCCGCTGAGTTTGTTTCCGTCTGTTAAATACATGCGCCCCAACTGGAATATCAGGTACGAAGGGATGGTTTCAAAAATACCCGGCCTGAACAAATACATCCGCTCGCTCAACCTGCAGCATACTTATCGTTCAACTTACAATGTGGGTTCTTTTATTACCAACCTGAAGTATAACCTGGAAAGTGACGGTTTCAGTTATATCAGGGATATTGCTGATAATTTTGTCCCTCCATACGATTTTAATACGGTAAGTATTATGGAAACCTTCAGTCCGCTGATTAACCTTGACATTATGTGGATGAGCGACCTTACAACCCGCGGAGAAATAAAGCGTACCCGCAACCTGGTGCTGGCTTTTGCCAACAACCAGCTTACCGAAACTTTGACCAGCGAATATACCCTCGGCGTTGGTTACCGGTTTACTCAAATGGACCTCATTATTAAAACAAAACGCAAACAACAGGCTTATTCAAACGACCTGAATATTCGTGCCGATATTTCGTACCGGAAAACCAAAACACTGCTCCGGAAGTTAGATGAAGACAGAGACCAGTTGACGGCCGGACAAGGCGCTTTCAGTATTAAAACCTATGCTGAATATATGCTGAGCGACCGTTTTCAGATGCGTGTTTTCTTTGATAAAATCATGAACAATCCTTATACATCGCTTTCGTTTGCCACCTCAAACACCAATATTGGTGTAAGTTTCCGATTTACACTGGCACAGTAAAATAAAATTCAGAATTGATTTACATTAAAAAAACTTTTTTCAGGGTTTATTGTTTTTTCAGAAAAAAGCTCATATTTGCAAAACAATATTGATAAAATGACAAAAAATACAAATACAATATGGCTTCCGTGGTGGGGTCTTCTTACGTAAGTCAGGAGTTAAAGAGCCATATTGGTATTTTTTAAAGATATACACAAAATGAGCCTGCTCCTGTAAAGAGCAGGTTTTTTTATAAGAAAGAAAAATGAAACAAGTACAAAATACAAATTGGTGGTGGTGGCACAACAACTTTTTACAACCGTGAAGAGAAGAAACGCTATTGCCCATAAAGCAGGAAAACGGCTCATCGAATCACGGTGGGCCGTTTTTTTTAGTACAAAATTCACAGCAACAAGATTTAAAAAATTATAATATGGAAAAACTCAATTACAAACCAATCGTCAGAAAAATACTGGCCGACACAGTTACTCCGGTCAGCATTTACCTGCGCCTGCGAACGCTTTATCCAAAAGCCATTCTTCTGGAAAGCTCCGATTATCATGGCAACGAAAATGCGTATTCTTTTATCTGCTTCAGCCCGGTTGCCTGTTTTACGGTAAATAATGGCGAAGTGACCCAAGAACTTCCGGGTGAAAAAAAGGAGGTTTTTTCGCTTTCCGAAGACAAAAAACTGGATAATGAACTCGACCGGTTTTTCAAAACCTTCAACGTCGATTCCACCGAAATTGAACTGCCGGCCAACGGTTTGTTCGGGTACATGAATTTCGATGCCATTCAGCATTTCGAAACCATCCGGTTTTCTTCGCCCAAAAAGGAAGAATACCAGATTCCGGAAGTGAAATACTGTTTTTACAAATACGTGGTGGCCATCGACCACCACAAAAACGTAATCCACATGGTTGAAAATTTGTTGGATGATGAAAAATCGCAGATGGATTATATTCATCACCTTTTGGTGAACCTCAATTTTTCAACAGCCAAATTCAAACCGGTTGGCGAAGAAACTTCGAACATCACCAACGACGAATACAAAACCATGGTAACCAAAGGTAAGGAACACTGTTACCGCGGCGATGTTTTCCAGATTGTGCTGAGCCGTCAGTTTGCGCAGGAATACGAGGGCGACGATTTCAATGTGTACCGCTCGCTGCGTTCCATCAATCCATCGCCTTATCTTTTTTATTTCGATTACGGAACTTACCGGATTTTTGGCTCCAGCCCCGAAGCCGAACTCCGCATCAAAAACAACAAAGCTTATATTCACCCAATTGCCGGAACTTTCAAACGCACCGGCAACGATGAGCAGGACCGCGAACTGGCCGAAAAACTAAGCAAAGACCCCAAGGAAAATGCCGAACACGTGATGCTGGTCGATTTGGCCCGCAACGACCTTAGCCGCAATGCCGACAATGTAATTGTGGAAACCTATCGCGAAGTACAGTTTTATTCGCATGTGATTCATCTGGTTTCACAGGTTTCAGGTGAAATTACGCCCGACACCAACCTCATCAAGGTTTTGGGTGAGACCTTTCCGGCCGGTACACTTTCGGGCGCGCCAAAGTACAAAGCCATGGAACTCATCGACAGGTACGAAAATCAAAATCGCGGCTATTACGGTGGCTGCATCGGTTACCTCGGCTTCGACCGCTCGCTGAACCATGCGATTATGATTCGTTCGTTTCTGAGTAAAAACAACAAACTTTTTTACCAGGCAGGCGCCGGAATTGTGGCAGATTCGCAGGAGGAAAGCGAATTGCAGGAAGTGAACAACAAACTGGCTGCGCTGAAAAAAGCCATTGAAATGGCAAAGGAGATTAATTAAGTAATCAATGTCATTTCGAATCTGAGGAACGAAGATGAGAAATCTTTTTCAAACGAAAGATTTCTCCTCGTATACTCGTCGAAATGACAACAAAAACAAAAGAACATGAAAATAGTAGTCATCGATAATTACGATTCGTTTACCTACAACCTGGTACACGCCATCAAAAAAATAACAGGCCTGCCGGTGGATGTTTTCCGCAACGACGAAATCGCGCTCAGCGACCTTGAAAAATACGACAAAATTGTGTTGTCTCCCGGCCCGGGAATTCCGGAAGAAGCCGGATTGTTGCTGGATATTATCAAAGAATTTGCACCAAAAAAAAGCATGCTGGGTGTTTGTTTGGGGCACCAGGCCATCGGCGAGGCTTTTGGCGGTAAACTCCACAACATGAACAAGGTGTTGCACGGAGTTGCCACCCCGGTAACCCTTACAGCAACAAAATCGGAACTTTTCGAAGGATTGCCAAACACTTTTGAGGTGGGCCGCTACCACTCGTGGATTGTGGAAAAGGAAAACCTGCCCGACTGTTTCGAGGTCACCAGTTACGACAGTGAAGGACTGATTATGTCCATGCAGCACAAAGAGTACGATGTTCAGGGAGTTCAATTTCATCCCGAGTCGGTACTCACCCCGCTGGGCGAAGAAATGCTGCGGAACTGGCTGAAGTAAGCTGAAGACCTTTCCTGACCTACCCGAAGGGGAGGGATTGGCTAACACCAGACTTTAGTCTGGTGATTGAATAAGATAAACGGACAAAAGGTGCGTCAGATTAATTTCAAAAAAGTAACAGCCAACCACGCACCGCAAAATGAAAGGTGTTTGAAACACTTTATATTGCCCCGGGATTCATCCCGGGGATGAAATAGCAAGATTGATAAAAGGTGCGTCAGATGAAATTCAAAAAAGCGACTGATTTTCACGCACCGCTAAACAAAAGTTGATTGAAATAACGATGAAAAATACATTAGAATACTTATTTACCGGCAACACACTCTCCCGCGAACAGGCAAAAGAAAGTCTTCTGGAGGTTGGACAGGGATTGCACAGCGAACCTGAATTTGCCTCGTTTTTGACGGTCTTTAAAATGCGTCCCATCACCTCCGAAGAGTTGGGCGGATTCCGCGATGCCATGGACGAACTAAAACTCAACATCGATTTGTCGGAATACAATGCAATCGATATTGTAGGCACCGGCGGCGATGGCAAAAACACGTTCAACATCTCCACCCTGGCCTGTTTTATTCTGGCAGGTGCCGGTGTAAATGTCACCAAACATGGCAATTACGCGGTTTCGTCAACCAGCGGCTCGTCGAATCTGCTCGAATTACTGGGTTACAAATTCAGCAATGACCCCGGAAAATTAAAAACAGACCTTGACAAAGGAAACTTCTGTTTTATGCACGCACCTCTTTTTCATCCGGCCATGAAATACATTGCTCCGGTGCGCAGGGCGCTGAAAGTGCAGACTTTCTTTAATATTCTGGGCCCGATGATTAATCCATCGTCGCCAAAATACCAGGTGCTGGGCGTAAACAACGAAGAAAATTTCAATCATTATAAAAATGTGTATGAAACGCTGAATGTAAACTTCATGATACTAAACAGCATAGACGGATACGATGAAGTTTCGCTGACTTCGGATACGCATTTCACAAAAAACGGAGCGGAAGGTTTTCTTTCTCCTGCCGATTTTGGCTTTGAAAAAATTGCTCCTGAAAAACTTTATGGGGGAAATTCGGTAGAAGAAGCTGCTGAAATATTTTTGAATATTTTGAATGGAAAAGGTACAACCGGGCAAAACAATGTGGTGATTGCCAACGCAGCACTCGGTTTGCAGGTGGTTTTTCCTGAAAAGGATTTAAAGGAATGTGTTGAAATAGCCACCGAATCGCTGAAAAGTGGGCGTGCACTGGAGAAACTGAAAGCAGTAACAACTTAACTGTCATTTCGAACCTGAGGAACGAAGGTGAGAAATCTGTTACTTTGAAAAACTGACCAAAATGAAATGCTATTTTGAAGCGGATTTCTCCTCGCTCACTCGTCGAAATGACAGCAATTTTGAAATGTCATTTCGAAGGAGGCACGACTGAGAAATCTGCTGCTTTGAAATACTGACCAAAATGAAATACAATTTAGTAGC
>JAJUGS010000264.1 GCA_029265875.1 Prolixibacteraceae bacterium | reverse complement strand
GTTCGTTTCCGTGAACGGAAAAACCGCAAAAATAGCCGAAATCTTCATGATGCGCAGACACGGGCTGAACGCTCTGCCTTTCCTGCTTCAGGAGGTCTATGTGAACATTGTCATCAGCCGATCCATGGATAATCAGCAACCTTCCTTTTATGTCTCCGGCATGGTTCAGGGGCGCATTTTCGTCGTAACCTTCGCGGTTTTCTGAGGGTGTGCGCATGTATCTTTCGGTATAAACCGAATCGTAGAAACGGTAACTGGTAACCGGTGCCACCGAAATTCCGGCTTTAAACAATTCGCCGCCTTTTTCCATGGTCAGCAGCACCATAAAGCCGCCGTAACTCCAGCCAAAAATGGCAATGTTGTTTTTGTCGACAAAAGGCTGTGTGCCCAGATATTTGGCTGCTTCCACCATATCGTCCGATTCGTATTTCCCCAACTGCATGTAGGTGATTTTTCTGAAATCCTCGCCACGGGCGGCAGTTCCCCGCGGATCGACACACACCACCAGGAACCCTTCCTGTGCCAGGTAATTTTCCCAGCCAATACTTTTCCACGAGTCGGCCACACTTTGTGAGTTGGGGCCGCTGTACTGTGTCATCACCACCGGGTATTTTTTCCCATCGGCAAAACCTTCTGGTTTTATCATGTACCCGTTCAACTGAACCCCCTGCGAGGTGGTGAAACTGAAAAACTCTTTTTGCGGAAGTTGCAGACTTTTTAAAGTATTGTTCAGCACTGTGTTATCCTGCAGAACCCTGAGTTGCGTGTTTTTTGTGTTTTCGTAAACCGTTACAAGCGTTGGGGTTTTACTGCTGCTGTAAAAATTTACATAGTAATTAAAGTTTTTACTGAAAACCACGTCGTTCGTTCCCTGGAGCGAAGAAAGTTTTCCTTTCTTTTTGCCATCCTGGCTGATAAAATATACTTCGCGGCGCAGTGGCGATTCGGCGGCAGCCTGGTAATAAAACAGTTTTCTAACCGGGTCGAAGCCATAAAATTTTGTAACATCAAACTTCCCGGAAGTAAGCTGGGCAATCTGGAAACCGTTGTTATCGAACAAATTCAAATGCGACCAGCCATCGCGTTCGCTTTTCACCACCCAACGTCCATCATCAAGAATGGTGAAAGCATCGAAATAATCTTCGTCAATGTATCTTTTGTTTTTTTCGGTGAATACTATACGCGAATCGCCGGTAAACGGGTTGGCAGCCAGCAGGTCGAGTGTGTTCTGATGACGGTTCAGCCGCATCACCAGCAGGTTGTTGGCGTCAGGCGACCATTTCAGCCGGGGAACATAAATATTTTTTTCAGTACCCAGGTCAACCGGTGTATTTACTTTCGACCTGATTTCGTGGACCAGAACAGAAACATCTGAGTTTTTCTCACCAGCTTTCGGGTATTTAAAAGTTACTTCCCCGGGGTAGGTTTTAAATTCGTCGAAGGTGGGTTTGTCGCCGGCGTACATGGGCATGGTAAAGTCGGGTACCTGGCTCTCGTCAAATCTCACAAAAGCCAGAAACTTGCTGTTGGGCGCCCACCACATGGCACGGTTGTAGCCAAATTCTTCTTCGTAAACCCAGTCGGGAATCCCGTTGATGATTTTATTTTTTTCGCCGTCCCAGGTAATCTGGCTTTCGCTTCCGAATTTCAGGTTTTTGATGAAAATATTGTTGTTGCGCACGAATGCAACTCTTTCGCCATCAGGCGAAATCACCGGCGACATCTGTGCTCCTTTGTCCGACAAAGGTGTAAGCTCTTCATTAACAGTGTTCCAGACGTAGTAAACGGCTGTAAACGAATGACGGTAAATGGGTTTCACATCGGTTGTCAGCAGAATTTTTGTTTCGTCGGCACTGAATTCGTAATTGCTGAACGATCTGATGGGGGCATCTTTCTGTTTCGTAATATCGAAAACCACGGCCACTTCCTTGCCGGTTTTGTAACTGTATTTTACAATCCGGCTGTTGTCTTCAAGCAGTGTATAATGTTCTCCGTCGCTCATGGAGCGGAGTTCGTTTACTGAACTTGTTTTAAAAGTTCCTTTTACAAAAATATCTTCGAGGGTGATTTTTTGCTGGGCAAAAACCGGATAACCTATTAAAATTGCGATTAATAAAACTGCCAGTCTCTTCATTTTTCAATTCTTGTTTTCAATGGATAGCAAAAGTAAAAAAGTTGGCTTAGCTAAAAAATGATACAATCAAAATAGGAGTAAAAACAATGTAAATGCAAGATTCAGGCAGCAATAATTGGTTTGCCTGAATTTTTCAAAAGATGGAAAGCCTTGTTTCGGTGGTGAATTGTTCCAGAAATTTCATCCCGCGGTATGAATTTCCTTTTGCATTCAGACATGGACTCCAAACGCCAATGCTGTATTTGCCGGGATGGATGGCAATAATTCCGCCGCCAATTCCGCTTTTGCCGGGCAACCCCACTTTAAACGTAAATTCACCCGATTCGTCGTAAAATCCGCAGGTTTGCATAATGGCATTGATCCGTTTTGCCTGACTGGTGGTTATAACCGGGTTATTTCCGTCGAAGGTTTTTCCACCATTTGCCAGGTACAGAAAAGCTTTCGACAATTCTTCACAGGTCATTTCAATCGAACACAGGTGAAAGTAAAAATCAGTAACTACTTCGGGGGCATTTTCAATATTCCCAAACGACTTGATGAAATTGCAGAGCGCCACATTTCTGTAACCCGTGGCTTTTTCAGAGGCAGCAATTTTTTCAGAATAACTCAGTTTTTTGTTTCCGGTTATTTCGCGGACAAATGCCAGAAATTCGGCCTTTGGATTTTTGAGTTGGCTGATAAGAATATCGCAAATCACCAATGCCCCGGCATTGATGAAAGGATTTCTCGGAATGCCTTTGTCGGTTTCGAGTTGTACCAGCGAGTTAAATGCCGTTCCCGAAGGTTCAACGCCCAATCGTTCCCAGATTTTTTCACCCAGCATTTTGTAGGCCATTGTCAGTGAAAATACTTTGGCAATACTTTGAATCGAAAATTTCTCCTGATGATCGCCCATCCCGATTTCGAGGTGGTTGAGACTGGTGAGATAAACCCCGAATTTATCCGGGCTTTTTTCAGCCAGTTCAGGAATGTAAGCCGAAACCTGCCCCAGGTTTTCGCCCGAAGTAATTTCGTTAAATACGTGGGTGATAATACGTTTGTAGTCCATAGCCTGTTATTAATTCACTCAAAAATAGCCTTTGTAAACCGGGCATTGACCGACATTTGTCAGCTTTTACAGAAAAGGGGAGGAGCAATGCATTTTCATTGGGTGAAAAAACTAATTTTGAGCAACAAATTTTTCGGGTTATGAAGTTGTATTCGCCACTATTTATCGGGTTCAGACTGCTTGTTTATGCCCTGGTTCTTTTGGGAATTGCCCAAGGTATTTATTTTGATGCAGCCCACCCGATGGAAGAAGGTTATTTTGGTGAACTGACTTTTACCGAAATCGGGCAGGAACTGATTTTGTTTCTGATGTTTATTTTCTTTCTGATAATCAGCCGGAAATGGATGGAAATCAAAACAATGGCCCTGCTGGCTTCACTGTTTTTCCTGGCATCGTTTATCCGTGAGTTTAATTTTCTGGTGGAACACTGGATTTATCTTGTATTACCGGTATTGGCGCTGGCTGGTTGGATTTTGTTTCGCGACCGGAAAAAATTCAGCCAATCACTCGAGGCGTTTTTCCGGGTTCCGGCTTCGGGTTTGCTGGTTTCAGGTTTGTTGATTACCTATCTGTTCAGCCGGCTTTTCGGGCGTTCGAAATTCTGGCGGCTGCTTTACCACGACGAAAGTTACCGGCTGGCAAAAGCCGCTGCCGAAGAGGGGCTCGAACTGCTCGGTAACGCGCTGATGCTGATTGCTGCCATTGAGTTTTTTCTGTATTATTGGTTCGAAGTGAAAACAAAAAATGAAAAAGTTCAATAATCTTCCCGACTTCCGTCTCCTGACTCCGGACTTCAGACTTTCTTTGCCATGAAAGTCTGTGGTTTTACATTTATCCGGAATGCACAGAAATTCGATTTTCCTGTGAAAGAAGCCATCCTGTCGGTTTTGCCGGTTTGCGACCATTTTGTAGTGGCAGTGGGCGATTCGGAAGACAACACAAAACAATTGATACAGGATATTGCACCCGGGAAAGTTACAATTGTGGATACCGTGTGGAACACAAAACTCACCAGCGGTGGCGCTGTTTATGCCAACGAAACCAACAAGGCTTTTGATACAATTCCGGCAGAATTCGACTGGTGTTTTTATATCCAGGGCGACGAAGTGCTGCATGAAAAATACCTGGGACCGGTGAAAAAAGCGATGCACGAAAATTTATACCGAAAGGAAGTTGACGGGTTGCTTTTCGGGTTCCGGCATTTTTATGGAACTTACGATTATGTGGGCGATTGCCGGCACTGGTACCGCCACGAAATCAGGGTAATCAGAAATGACAAACAAATCCGCTCTTACCGCGATGCGCAGGGATTCCGGAAGAATGGCAAAAAACTGAATGTGGTTCCTGTGGATGCTGAAATATATCATTATGGCTGGGTGCGCCCCCCTGAGTTTATGCAGCAGAAAATTGAGGCAGTGAAAGGTTTTTACAACGGAATTTCGGATGAAAAGGCAAAACAGGTGGCGTTGGAAAAGGAGTTTAATTATGGTGCTGAATACGATGCACTGGCCCGGTTTGAAGGTACACACCCGGCTGTGATGTCGGAGCGGATTGCCCGCTTGAACTGGACGATGGAAATTGATCTGAAAAAGGTCAATCTGAAACCTAAATACAAGTTGCTTTATAAAATCGAAAAGCTTTTCGGGGTGCGGTTGTTTGAGTACAGGAACTACAGGATCGTTTAAAATTATTAAATTGGTCAAAATTTAAAAGTCATGAAGAATTACCAATTTACAGCTGAAATAATCTGGGACAACGAATTAAAACAATATATCGGAATCGTTCCCGGATTGCCAGGTGCTCATACACAGGCATCTACCCTTGATGAGCTTAATCGTCAGTTAACCGAAGTAACAGAACTTTGTCTGGAAGAATTATCGGAAGAAGAATTAAATAATCTTCCCAGATTAGTAGGCATTCAGCAAATTAATGCAGTATGAGTAAACTTCCCCTGATAACGGTAAAAGTTTTGAGCTGCTTTTGATTGAATTAGGATTCGAAATAAAAAGACAAAAGGGGAGTCATGTTATTTATCGTCACAACGATGGAAGGTACACCACCTTGCCGCATCACGGGAATCAGGTTTTGTCACGTCCGCTTATCCGGCAAATACTCCGCGAAATTAACCTCTCACCGGAGGAGTACATCAAAATGATTAATTAATTAGATTTAAACGAAAATCTTTCTGGCTAACTCCAGCTCTTCAGGTTTCCCAACATCAATCCATAAATCAGAATCATCGTAAAACGCCATAATTTTTTGGGTTTTTGCCAGCTCCAGGTACACATCGATGATGGAAAAACGCTCATTTTCAGGCATCATTTTAAAGATTTCAGGCTGAACAATATGGATGCCGCTGAAAGCCATTTCTTCTGCATTTTCAAAAACTTCAGGCAGCGAGATTTTCGTCTCGCCGGTTTTTTTGTTGATCCAACCGGTTAATTGTTTATCGCAGAATTTCAGGTAACGTTGTGTTTCCCTTTTCCGAACGGTTAAAGTGGC
>JAJUGS010000009.1 GCA_029265875.1 Prolixibacteraceae bacterium | reverse complement strand
ATGTCGGCGATACGGAAGAACGAAAGCTTGTTTATTACAAAAAAGGTGAAACAGAATGGGGCGATAAGCTTGTGATTACAGGTGTTCAGGAGATTAAAACCAACAACAACCTGAAGTTTTTTCCCAATCCGGCAGAATCATTTATCACCATTTCCAATCCGTCTAATACTTCTATCAAAAAGATTGAGTTAATCGATTTTTCAGGCAGGATTGTTCAATTGTGGAAAACGCCTAAACAGGTTGGGAACACATTGAATATTCAGCATATTCCATCTGGGATTTACCTGATCAAAACATCATATGAGGGTGGAGTTAATACTGAAAAACTTGTTATTCAGTGAATTATTCGGTAGATTATATTTGAAAAAGCTGTGTTTCAATCCGGCTTTTTCTTTAAAAAACTCCTCAAAATGTACGTAATAATTGTTGATCCAGTGATTTAGGTTTCTTAATTTGATTAGACATATTACAATCCCCTAAGAATTTGTTAAATCAATTTCAGCTTTCATTTGTTATTTCTTTACTGAAATAAAAAAGGATACTTTTGTCAGGAATCAGATTTTCAGAGAGAAAGTATTGAGTATTGAGTATCAGGACATCAAAAATCCAGCATCCCCGCCTGACTGCGCAGTCGGGCGGCAGTATCCAATATCCAGTATCCTGAATCAAGTATCCAGTAACAAAAAACAAAACAAAATGGCAAATATTCAGAAGACTTTATTGATGATCCTTGACGGATGGGGAATCGGCGACGGCTCGAAAGGCGACATTGTGGCAACTGCACCAACACCTTTTATCGACTCGCTTTTGGAAAAATATCCGCACTCAAAACTGATGGCCTGCGGCGAAGATGTGGGTCTGCCCGAAGGCCAGATGGGTAACTCAGAAGTAGGACACCTCACCATTGGCGCTGGCCGCATTTTGTACCAGGACATGGTAAAAATCACCAAAGCCATCCGCGACAAATCGCTGTGGACCAACCCGCAGATTGTAAAAGCCTACAACTACGCCAAAGAGAATAACAAAAAGGTTCACCTCATCGGGTTGATTGGCCCCGGCGGTGTACACGCGCTGAGCACTCACATGGTGGCGCTTTGCCAGATTGCCACCGATATGGGACTTGAAAAAGTTTTTGTTCATGGGTTGATGGATGGCCGCGACACCGACCCGCGTTCGGGTTACGGATTCCTCGAAGCCGACCTTGAAGCGCTGAAAAATACCAACGCGAAATTTGCGTCCATCATAGGCCGCTATTATGGCATGGACCGCGACAAAAACTACGACCGCCTGAAACTGGCGTATGATTTATACACCAAAGGAACCGGCGAAAAATCGACAGATCTTTTGGCAACTGTTCAGAAATCATACGACGCCGGTGTTACCGACGAATTTATGAAACCCATTGTAATGGTTGACAGCGAAGGCAAACCACTGGGTTTGATTGAAGAAAACGATGTGGTAATCTGTTTCAATTTCCGCACCGACCGTCTGCGCCAGACCACCATCGCCTTTACCCAGAAAGACCTGCCCGAATTCGGTATGCACCGCATGAACCTGCAATGGTACACCATGACCAACTACAAAGCCGACTTCACGGGCATTAACGTGATTTTCGACAAGGATAATGTAACTAACACGATGGGCGAAGTGGTGGCAAAAGCCGGTTTGAAACAAATCCGCATTGCCGAAACCGAAAAATATGCCCACGTAACTTTCTTCTTCAGCGGTGGCCGCGAAGAGGAATTCCCCGGCGAAAGCCGCATTCTGGTGCAGTCGCCAAAAGTACCAACCTATGATTTGCAGCCCGAAATGTCGGCCCCGGGAATACGAGATGCCATTGTTCCGAAACTACGTAACAGCGAAGCCGATTTTGTTTGTCTCAACTTTGCCAACGGCGACATGGTGGGGCACACCGGTGTTTATGAAGCGATTTACAAAGCCGTGGTGGCTGTTGATGCCTGCACAAAAGATGTGGTGGAAGCAGCACTTGAAGGTGGTTACAATGTAATGATCATTGCAGACCATGGAAACGCCGATAATGCCATTAACGAAGATGGCAGCGAAAATACAGCCCACTCGCTGAACCCGGTTCCCTGTATTTTTATCAGCGATAAAAAAGGAATTCAATTGGAAGATGGAATTCTTGCCGATGTGGCTCCAACCCTGCTGAATGTAATGGGCCTGGAAGTACCAAAGGAAATGACCGGGAAAAACCTGATAAAATAGTTAATCAAACACGAAGGCATAAAGACACTAAGTTTAAATTTTCTTTGTGTCTTCGTGTCTTTGTGTTTAAACACATCTCTATGATTGAAATTGGCAGCACCATCCTTAGCCGCGATATTTTTGAAGAACACTTTTTGTGTGATTTATTAAAATGTAAAGGCGCCTGTTGTATTGAAGGCGACTCGGGTGCACCATTAACCAAAGAGGAAGCACAGATTATTGAAACTGAATTTCCGGCCTATGCAGATTATTTGCCCGGAAAACACAAACACGAAATTGAAAAGCAGGGATTTTCGGTAATTGACAAAGACGGCGATCTGGTTACACCGCTCATCAACAACGGGCAGTGTGTTTATACTTTCACCGACGAAAAAGGCATCCTGAAGTGTGCCATCGAAAAAGCATATTTTGAAGGGAAAACCACTTTTCGCAAACCGGTTTCGTGCCATCTTTTCCCAATCAGGATTACAGCTTACAAACGCTACGATGCCGTGAATTACCAGGAACTGGCCATTTGCCAACCGGGAAAAGAATGTGGCCGTTCGGCCAAACTGCCACTTTACAAATTTCTGAAAGAGCCATTAATCCGAAAATACGGTGAGGAATGGTATGCCGATGTGGAGGCAGCGGCTGAATATCTCGAAAAATCCCGTTGACTTTTACCAGTTAAATTTCACATTGTAGTCAGCCGGGTTCAGTTTCCATTTTTCGAAAAGCCATTTTGCCATTCGCATGTCATACAATTCGCGGGTGGCCGCCGGACTTTTCTGTGCCAGTTCAATTACCGCCTTCTGTATTTCGGGAGAAGCATCGTTAACAAGATCGACTGTGTTAAGAGCAAAACAACGGGCCATTTCGTTTCCTTTCGTCAAAACCGCAACCAACGATTTCACTGCGGCCGATTTTTCTCCCAGGTTGTACAAGGCTTCGGCGGCCACTGTAACCACACTCAACGATGAATCATTCAGCGCTTGTAACAAATCAGGTTTGGCAACAGCAGCTTTTTCACCCAGAATGAGCAAACCGGTGGCACCCCAGTAACGAATGGCACTCTCGCTGTTTTTCAGATAGTTTTTCAGCATTTCAATATTTTCAGCATTTCCCCATGTTGCCAATTCTGCAGCATCAACAATGGCTGGTAAATCAACTTTCCCGGTGCGCATAAAATCGTAAATGGGCATATCTCCCACACGCTCAATGCGGTCGGCTTCGGGCAAAAAACCTGTATCATATATTTTCAGCAAATGGTCGCGGTTGGCTTTTTGCATCCGTTCAAGCACTTCTTTATATTCGGGAATGCCAGCCAGATTGTTTACTTCCCACGGGTCGTTTTCAACGTCGTACAACTCTTCGGCAGGTTTTGCTTTCCAGAAAATACTTTGCACTTCGTTGCATTCCCCATTCAGAAATGCCTGCTCCCACGAGCCAACCGAAGGCGCTTTCCAGAGATATTCAAGTCTTTGCCCGTAAGCACGATGGGGCATGTAGTTGCGAATGTACCGGAATTTTTGGTCCCTCACAGCCCGGCTCATGTCATATCTTTCGTCCATCCTGCCCCGGAATAAATAAGCGTATTCCGGATCGGCAGTTTTTTGTTTTCCAAGAAAAGCTTTCCCCTGAAGATAATCTGGAACCGGAATTCCGGAAATACTTAAAAGTGTCGGGACGAGGTCAACCCAACTGATGAGCCTGTCAACTTTTGAACCGGGTTTTTCTGCCGGAAACAGGTATTTGTATTTTTCAGGGATTCGGACAATAAAAGGCACGCGGGTCCCCGACTCATACAAAAACCTTTTGCTTCGGGCTAAAACGCCGCCGTGATCGCCATAGTAAAAAACAATGGTATTTTCAGCAAGACCGGCCTCTTCAAGTTCTTTCAGCTTTTCGCCCACCCACGTGTCGAGATCTTCAATTTTGTCGTAATACTGTGCCCAATCGTGTTTCATTTCCGGAGTGGCAGGGTGATACGGCGGAAGAGGAACTTTATCGGGGTTATGCCTTAGCAGGCTGTCGGGTGTAGATTGGTGCAGACTGCTTTCGTGTGTAATGGTGCTGTTGAACACTGCAAAAAATGGTTTCCCGGCTGGCCGGTTTTTGTAATGCGCCTTGTTGCTGCAATCGTCCCAAATGCTTTTGTCATCGAAATTGCCCAGATTGTAATCGGTTTTAACATTATTGGTGCAATAATAACCGGCAGCTCTTAGCAATTCAGGGTAAGTTTTAACCGCCCCAGATTTCGGATAATAACTGCGCATGTGTTCGTGACCACCTGAACAGGCATAAACACCGGTGAGAATAGTATTGCGTGTTGGCGCACAAACCGGTGCATTGGCATAAGCGTGTGTATATAAAAATCCTTCTGCAGCCAACTTGTCGAAATTGGGCGTTGTGGCAAAAGTGTCACCATAACAACCCAAAAACGGACTGTTATCTTCACTTGTTAACCATAAAATATTGGGTAATTCTTCAGGTTGACTTTTTCTGCAGGATGAAAGAATAAATGCAGACAAAAACAAAAGGACCGCAAATTGATTTAGTTTCATAAAGGTTTAGGTTTGAATCGAAAAGCGATAATTGGCAAAAAATTGCCATTAAAAAAATCAGGCCATCAATTCAACCCGGTTTCCATCGGGGTCAAGAACTATGCTTTCGTAATTGCCATCGCCGGTAAAGCGAGGTTCGCCAATTACTTTGTATCCATCCTTGCGAAGAATTTCGGTCAGTTGGTCCACCCGTTCCCGGTTTCCCATGTTAATGGCAAAATGAATCAACCCAACGTACTGTTTCATCGGATCATTTTTCGAGGCAGGAATTCGTGGCATTTCCATGATTTCGAGCCGGCAGTCACCGTTAAATGTCAGAAAATAAGATCGGAATTCCTTAGAGTGATTGTAATAAATTTCATTGCTCGAGGCATCGAAATAACGGATGTAAAAATCACGCAATCCTTCAAGATTGTAAGTCCAAATGGCAATATGATCTATTTTCATGTTGTTTCAGAATTTAAATAAAACCTTGATGTCATTTTTCCCCATCCCATTCTGCAAAAAATTGCTGCAGAAACGTTTCCATAAAAATATGCCGATTTTTTGCTATTTCAATGGCTGATGTTGTATTTAAAGAATTTTTTAACAATAAAAGTTTTTCATAGAAGTGATTGATGGTGGAACCCTGGTTGTTTTTGTAGCTTTCGAAATCGGTATGGATTTGAGGTGTTGAACCAGGAATGTGTAAAGGCCTGTTTTTGTGGCCTCCGTAAGCAAAAGCCCTGGCAACCCCTATTGCGCCAATCGCATCCAACCGGTCAGCATCCTGGACTATTTTTGCCTCCATGGTGGTGGCCTTATTTTCCACTCCTGCTCCTTTGAAAGAAACCTGGTTAATGACTTCCAGGATTAAAGCTGATTGTAATTTATTGATGCCCAACTTTTTTAACCAGTTCAAAGCTTTGGTACCTGCATCAGGATTCAGTTTCCAGTCGTCAACGTCATGTAACAAGGCTGCCATTTCGATAATAAACCGATCACCACCCTCGCTATCTGCTATTTTTAACGCCATCGCGCGTACCCGTTGAATGTGCCACCAGTCGTGACCAGAACCTTCGCCCGTAAAAATTTCGTTTATATATTTTTCGGTTAAACTTATAGCTTGTTTATCAAATAGTTCGAACATGTGGTTTTAAAATTTGTATTTTTTGAAACCACAATATATAAAAAAAGTTAAAGCCTGATAACGCGTATTTATAAAACGCATGTAACTAAGTAATTAAGAATTAACACGTTTAGTATAACATGTGATGCTGGGATTCTTCATATTTCAAAAATGTTACATTTGAGCGTTGGAACAATGGCCAGCCTGAGTTGTTTTGCTGCTGGATAACAAATATATTCGTGGAATGACAAATAATTCAAAGTTGACAATTCCGGAGTTACTAAGAAACTCTGTCGAGAATTTTGCAGACAATAATTCGCTGGTTTTTGCCGGCGAGCAAAAATATACCTATTCACAAATGGGTGCCGATGTTGAAAAGGTGGCTTCATTGCTCAGTTTACTGGGTATTGAAAAGGGAGATAAAGTAGCCATTCTCAGTACAAACATGCCCAATTGGGGAATTGCTTTTTTTGCTATTTCGGTGCTGGGTGCAGTGGCAGTTCCGATTCTTCCCGATTTTCACGAAAATGAGATAAAAGCAATTATTGAACATTCAGAAGCAAAGGTAATTTTTATCTCAGCTAATTTGATTGGAAGCTTGGGCAGCGAGGTTCAGCAAATAGTGGAACACATGATCCTGGTTGATACTTTTGCGCTTGTTCCTGCGGGCGCCGTTGTAGCCCAGGTGCTGGAAATACCTTCTGCCAAGCCTGAAAAAGCACTTGAAAATATTTGGGCCGATGTGGAAGAAGAAGACCTTGCATCGATTATCTATACATCCGGAACCACCGGAAGTTCTAAAGGTGTGATGTTAACGCACAAAAACCTGGCATGGACAGCCCAGCAATGTTACACGTTGCAGGTGATAAAACCCACCGACAGGCTTTTGTCGATTTTACCCTTGTCGCACACGCTCGAAAATACGGTTGGTTTCCTGTTGCCGCTGAAATATGGTGCCTCTGTGCATTATCTCCGTAAACCACCTGTCCCTTCGGTTTTACTGCCCGCTTTCAATGTGGTGAAACCTACTATTATGTTGTCGGTTCCCCTGATTATTGAAAAAGTATTCAGATCGAAAATTCAACCTGCGTTTCAGAAAAACGCTGTAATCAGTAAACTATATTCAATTTCTTTTTTCCGGAAAATTCTGCACAAAGTGGCAGCCAAAAAACTGCATAAAACTTTTGGCGGTCATTTGCATTTCTTTGGAATCGGTGGTGCCAAACTCGACTCCACTGTTGAACGTTTTCTGATGGAAGGCGGTTTCCCGTATGCCATTGGCTATGGACTAACAGAAACTTCGCCTTTGCTTGCCGGCGCGGTCGTTGGTAAAACCAAACTGGGCTCGACAGGTGTTGCGGTTGAGGGTGTTCAACTCCGGATTGCCAATGCCAACCCTTTAACGGGTGAAGGCGAAATTCAGGCCAAGGGGCCCAATGTCATGCGTGGTTATTACAAAGCACCCGAATTGACCAAAGAAGTATTTACAGAAGATGGCTGGTTTAAAACCGGCGACCGTGGCTGCTTCGATAAAAATAACATGCTTTATATTAAAGGGCGCATAAAAACCATGATTGTGGGTGCCAGCGGCGAAAATATCTATCCCGAAGAAATTGAATCGGTAATCAACAAAATGCGGTTTGTACTTGAGTCGCTGGTTATCGAGAAAAAAGGGAAACTCGTAGCCATGATCCATCTCAATATGGAAGAAATTGAGAGCCAGTTTAAACACCTGAAGTCGGAGGCTCAGCATTATATTCATGAAAAATCTGAAGAGATTCTCAAAGAAATCCACAAAAAAGTAAATGCAGAAGTAAATAAGTTTTCGAGGATTC
This sequence comes from Prolixibacteraceae bacterium, assembly GCA_029265875.1. GTDB lineage: Bacteria > Bacteroidota > Bacteroidia > Bacteroidales > Prolixibacteraceae > Draconibacterium. The sequence continues at coordinate 26,353 of JAJUGS010000009.1, read as the reverse complement.
AACAGGTTATTTTACAGCCCGATCCGTTTGAAAAAACACCCACCAAAAAGATCAAAAGATTTTTATACGCATAGTAACAGGCTTGTATTAAGGTGGATAATCACGCCTTTGTCCCCTCAAGGGGATATTTACAACTGAGAAATGTTATAAAGTTTTGGTTGTAATTGCCCCCTTTAAGAGGTTGAGGGTGAAAAGATTTTAGTATTAAATAACAGAAAGGAAAGTTGTTGAGAGGCTTTCCTTTTTTGTTTGGCACAATTTAAAATGTTAATTTTGTGGCCTGAAAATCCGGTATATGGTAACTGAGTCACGATATAGTTCGAGGGGCGTTTCAGCATCAAAAGAGGATGTGCACGAAGCCATTAAAAATGTCGATAAAGGCTTGTTCCCCAAGGCATTTTGCAAGATTGTCCCCGATATTCTGGGTGGCGACCCGGCATGGTGCAACATCATGCATGCCGATGGTGCCGGAACAAAATCGTCGCTGGCCTACCTTTACTGGAAAGAAACCGGTGACCTTTCTGTTTGGAAAGGCATTGCGCAGGATGCACTCATCATGAATATCGACGACCTGCTTTGTGTGGGTGCTGTCGAAAATATCCTGGTTTCATCCACTATCGGGCGCAACAAAAACAAAATTCCCGGCGAAGTGATTTCAGCCATTATCAACGGAACCGAAGAATTGCTGGCAACCTTGCGCGAAATGGGGATTCCGATTTATTCAACCGGTGGCGAGACTGCCGATGTGGGCGATTTGGTGCGTACCATTATTGTCGATTCAACCGTAACCTGCCGGATGAAACGCTCGGATGTAATTTCTGCCGACCGGATTGCTGCAGGCGATGTAATTGTTGGGCTTTCGTCAACGGGGCAGGCAACTTACGAAACCGCATACAACGGCGGCATGGGCAGCAACGGGCTGACTTCGGCACGCCACGATGTGTTTGCCAAATACCTCGCAGAAAAATATCCCGAAAGTTTTGACCCCGATGTCCCGCGCGACCTTGTTTATTCGGGCCGGTTAAAACTGACCGATGCCATTGAAGGGCTGGGTGTTGATGCCGGAAAACTGGTTTTATCGCCAACACGCACCTACGCACCAGTCATCAAAAAAGTGCTGGATAATTATCGCGGGCAAATCTCGGGGATGATTCATTGTTCGGGCGGGGCACAAACCAAAGTGCTTCATTTTGTTGACAATGTTCATGTTATAAAAGACAATCTTTTCCCGGTTCCTCTGCTTTTCAGCATCATTCAGGAACAATCGGGTACCGACTGGAAAGAGATGTACAAGGTTTTTAACATGGGCCACCGGTTCGAAATTTATGTTCGCCCCGAACTGGCTGCCGGTATTATCGCAATTTCAGAATCATTCGGAATTGAAGCCCGCATTGTGGGGCGTGTTGAATCATCGGAAGGGAAAAAACTCACCATCAATTCGGACAAAGGCGAATTTGTTTATTAGTTTCTGACCTCCTAAAAATCAAGGCGATGGTAAATCTGATAGCATCAAATATCGAAAAAATAAGGCAATTGTTGGCTGCCAACAGAATTGAGGAAGCTTATATTTTTGGCTCGGCAGCAAATGGGAACTTTACGGAAAAAAGCGATGTTGACTTTTTGGTCCGGTTCAGTGCCGATTTAACGCCTCTCGAAAAAGGTGAGCTCTGGTGGAATTTGCACGATGAGTTAAGGAATTTTCTCAAGCGCGAAATTGATATTGTAACAATGAACTCACTGAAAAACCCTTATTTCATAAAAGAAATTAACGATACCAAAGTGCTGATTTATGGATAATAAGATTAAGAAATTGCTGTTTGATATTCATACATCGGTAAATAACATTGAGGAATATCTGGGTGAAAAAAGAATTTTTGAGGAGTACGACTCAAACCCGATGCTGCAGGATGCGGTAAAAAAACCTGGAAATTATCGGAGAAGCTGTGAATAAGATTCTTTTTATAAACCCTGATATTGAAATAAGTAATTCAAGAAGAATTGTTGATGTGAGGAATAAGATTATTCATGGATACGATGAGATTGAAAATGCCCAGATTTGGGGAATTATTATAAATCATTTACCAACCCTGAAAAAAGAGGTTGAGAAGCTTTTAGACGAGTAAATTAAAATGGCACAATACGAATTATTAGACAGATACGAAACGATAAAACACCGTTTCGAAGAGATTCAGCAACAGATTACCGACCCGGCAGCAATGGCCGACATGAAACGGTATGTAAAGCTGAACCAGGAATACAAAAATCTCGAAAAGCTGGTGGCAGTTTTTAAGGAATATAAAAACCTGGTTGACAGCATTGAGTCGGGCCGCGAAATCCTGGCACAGGAAACCGATGAGGATTTGCGCGAAATGGCCCGCGAGGAAATTGAACTGGCCGAACAGCGCATTCCTGAAAAAGAAACCGAAATAAAACTTTTACTGGTTCCGGCTGACCCCGAAGATAGCAAAAATGCCATTCTCGAAATCCGTGCCGGCACCGGTGGCGACGAAGCCAGTATTTTTGCAGGCGACCTGTTCCGCATGTATTCCAAATTCTGCGAACAGAAAGGCTGGCGCATGGAAGTGACCAACATCAGTGAAGGAACTGCCGGCGGTTACAAGGAAATTGTGGCCAAAGTAACCGGCGAGGGTGTTTACGGAATCCTGAAATACGAATCGGGCGTTCACCGTGTGCAGCGTGTCCCGCAAACCGAAACACAGGGGCGTATTCACACTTCGGCAGCCACGGTGGCTGTGTTGCCCGAAGCCGAAGAGTTTGATGTGGAACTGAAAGAATCGGACATCCGAAAAGATACTTACTGTTCTTCGGGTCCCGGCGGACAGTCGGTAAACACAACCTATTCAGCCATCCGGTTAACACATATCCCCACTGGTATTGTGGTTACCTGTCAGGATGAAAAGTCGCAGCTGAAAAACCTTGCCAAAGCCATGTCGGAACTGCGTACCCGTATATACAACATGGAGTACCAGAAGTACATCGACGAGATTTCATCGAAACGGAAAACCATGGTTTCAACCGGCGACCGTTCGGCAAAAATACGCACCTACAACTGGCCGCAGGGCCGTGTTACTGACCACCGCATTAACTTTACGGTGTACAACTTGCCGGCGGTTATCAACGGCGATATCCACGAGTTTATCGAAAAACTGATGATTGAGGAAAACGCAGAAAAACTGAAAGAAGCAGAAATTTAAAACCTTATTGTTTCATTTCGTATATTACGGTACAATTGCGAATTATGCCCGAGGTTTTCAGAAAATATGGTTTTGTATTTTTCTTTCATGCTAACGAAGGCGTTGATCCTATTCATATTCATGTGAGAAGGGCAGGTGGGTTTGCAAAATATTGGATTGAACCTCTTGAACTGGATTTTTCTCAGGGATTGAAAGTTTCTGAATAAAAACAGGCAGAAGATTTAATAAAGGAGAATATTGAAATGATAATACAAAAATGGCATGAAGTACATGGTAGCTGAATTGCTTTTTATCGTAAAAAAAGCCTGGTATGAGAGTGGCATGATTTGCTTGTCATTGACTGATGGAAAAGAAGTCAGGTTTCCTGTTGAGTTGAACAGAAAACTTAAAAATGCCACCGATAAACAAGGAAATAATGTCGAAATTATTTGTGGAGGAACCGGTTTGCACTGGCCAGAACTTGATGAAGATTTATCAGTTACCGGAATCATGGAAGGACGGTACGGATATTAAACTCAAATTAAATAATTAAAGAAATAAGAATGTAAAATAAGACCACCGACTTCGGTCTCCGGTCTTCCGACTAATTTTTTAAACATGAACCAGCAACAACTTTTTGAACAGATTCAGAAAAAACGCAGCTTTTTGTGTGTGGGTTTGGATACCGACATCAAGAAAATTCCGGAGTACCTGCTCGAAACATCCGACCCTGTTTTTTCCTTTAACAAGGAAATTATTGATGCCACAGCCGAATTTACCGTAGCCTACAAACCCAACCTTGCTTTTTATGAAAGTCTGGGGTCAAAAGGGTGGGAAAGCCTTGAAAAAACGGTGATGTATATCCGTTCGAAACACAAAAATATTTTCCTGATTGCCGATGCCAAACGCGGCGATATCGGGAATACATCGAGTTTGTACGCCCGTGCCTTTTTCGAAAAAATGAATTTCGATGCAGTGACTGTAGCTCCCTACATGGGCGAAGATTCGGTAAAACCATTCACCGAATATGCCGGGAAATGGGTGATTTTGCTGGCGCTTACCTCTAACAAAGGTGCTTTCGATTTTCAGTTTCTGAAAGATGAAAAAAGCGGCGACCAGCTTTTCGAATCAGTGCTGAAGACTTCGCAAAACTGGGGTTCGGCTGAAAATATGATGTATGTGGTAGGTGCCACAAAAGCCGAAAAACTGCAAGAAATCAGGCAGATTGTGCCCGACCATTTTCTGCTGGTGCCGGGCGTTGGCGCACAGGGCGGCAGTTTGCAGGAAGTGGCCAAATACGGACTGAACAAACAGTGCGGGTTGCTGGTGAACTCATCCAGAAATATTATTTATGCTTCTTCCGACAGCGATTTTGCTGAAAAAGCAGGCCTCGCTGCCCGCGAAATGCAGCAGGAAATGGAAGAAATTCTGAAAGAAGCCGGGCTGGTATAACTTATAACTTTTCCAAAGTTTGGAACTTTGGAAAAGTTAAGTTTCAATTAGCAAAATACTTCCGGCTGATTTCATCATAGATTTTCAGTGATTCAAGCGATTTTCCCTGCCGGTCGAAAACACGGCTCCAGGTATTCAGCGGCTCCCAAATGCAGGCGCCATTTCCGCGGCTATCGGGCAAACTGAAAACCATGTCGTGGATTTCCTTTTTGTAGGCGCTGTATTCCACCACATTCACATCTTTCTGATAACGATTGATCAGGTCGTGCATATTGGCATTCAGGTCATTTAAAGTGCAGTGCCAGCGCGGGTAATACGAAAGTCCGATGATGTCAAACTGCACTCCCCGGGCAATCATGTTATCGAACCAGAAAACAGCCTCTTCGTTTTGTCCGCCCAGCGCCAGGTGCATCATCACAATTATTTTCGGGTCAACCTCTTTTACGGCCTCGGTGCCGGCTTTCAGCAGCGCAGCCAGATTGTCGGGATTAGAAATATGACCTTCGGGCCACACTATTCCGTGGTTGATTTCATTGCCAATTTGCACCATATCAGGTAAAGTGCCCTGTTCTTTCAGTTTCAGCAAAACCATTTTGGTATAATCTTTCAAAGTGGCAGTGAGTTCTTCAAAAGGCAGGTTTTCCCAGTCTTTGGGTTTGAATTGTTTTTGTGGGTCGGCCCAGGTGTCGCTGTAATGGAAGTCGAGTAACAGGTTTAACCCGGCTTCTTTTACCCGTTTTGCCATGTTGAGCGAACTGTCAAGGCCACAGAACCCTTTTTCAGGTGAATAGCCTTCCGGGTTTTCGGGATTGACAAAAATCCGCAGCCGGATGTAGTTGATACCATGATTTTTCAGAATTTTAATAGCATCATCTTCAACTCCATTATCGAAAAACTTCATGCCGCGTGATTCAAGTTGTGGCAGAAACGAAATATCGGCACCCACCATTTTGGGCAAAACTGTGGCGCTTTTGGTAAGTTGTTCCGGCGTGGGTTTCATCAGTTTAAAATCTCCCGGAACTGTATGTATTTCGTGCGAGGCAGGCCACAATCCTTCGGTTTTTGCTTCAACTTTTACAATTCCGGGCGTTGTTCCGGCAACAAGTTTCAGCTTTTTTATTCCGTTTTCCAGTTTCGATTTCCAGACTTTCATCGTGTCGGTTGCCGAGATTAATTCAGGAGCGGAGCCGTCAGTTTCAACCAGATTTGCATCGCCTTTTACCGAAATCTCGAATGAAAACGAGGCATTCAGAATTTCAGCATCGGTGCTGTCGGCAGCGCTGAAACGCAGCAGCGAGGTGTCTTTTCCGTTGGCAATCATGGTTGTTTTGTAACTGGCAAAAACCATTGAAACAGGTTTCCCGGTTGGTTTCTGGTAAAACGAAGTCCAGTCGGTTGTTTGGGATTGTTCCGCGGTTTTGGTACAGGCAGCAAATGCTGTAATAATGAGCAGTAAAATCAGGTTTTGTGGTTTCATTTTTTGTTTTTAAAGATAGCAATAACCAACGGGCTGTAAAAAAACTAAATTTGTTAAAATTGAACTTAAACAAACTTAACCATGAACAAAGCTTCATTTCTCGGTTTGCTCTTCACTTTTTGCCTGATAAATTCAGAAATTAAAAGCCAGCCGGTTTCAAATAACAATCAACCCAATTTTGTACTCATTTTTATCGACGATATGGGCTACGGTGATGCAGGGTGTTATGGTGCCACCGGGTACACCACGCCCAACATCGACAAGCTGGCCGCAGCCGGAATGCGCTTTACCAACTTTTATTCGGCACAGCCGGTTTGCAGTGCCTCGCGGGCGGCATTGCTCACGGGTTGTTATCCCAACCGGATTGGTATCAGCGGGGCACTGTTCCCCAATGCAAAAGTGGGTATTAATCCTGCGGAAACGACCATTGCAGAAATGTTGAAACAAAAAGGGTATGCAACGGCCATTTTTGGCAAGTGGCATTTGGGCGATGCAAAAGAGTTTCTCCCACTGCAACATGGTTTTGATGAATATTGCGGATTGCCCTATTCAAACGATATGTGGCCGATGGATGACCTTGGCAAACCTGCCGGAAAAGAATTCAGAAGATACGGATTGCCGCCGCTCCCGCTGATTGAAGGAAACGAACCGCTTGAATATATAACAAATCTCGAAAGTCAGGATAAACTCACAACACTTTACACCGAAAAAGCGGTCAGTTTTATCAACCGAAACGCCCAAAAGCCTTTCTTTTTATACCTGCCACACACCATGGGTCACGTTCCGCTAGGCGTTTCCGATAAGTTCAGGGGAAAAAGCGAGTATGGAAAATATGGCGATGTGATGATGGAAATTGACTGGAGTGTGGGCGAAATTGTAAAGGCGCTCAAAGCCAATAACCTGCTCGAAAATACCGTCATTATTTTTACCTCCGACAACGGGCCATGGATGAATTACGGCGACCATGCCGGTTCGAACGGTGGGATGCGCGAAGGCAAGGGAACCAATTGGGAAGGCGGACAACGGGTGCCGTTTATTGTGGCGTGGCTGGGAAAAATTCCGGCCGGAACCATCTGTAACCGGTTGGGTTGTAACATCGATGTGCTGCCCAGTTTTGCTGAAATAGCCGGAACAAAACTGCCTGAAAATAAAATCGACGGGGTAAGTTTGGCTGAACTCTGGAAAGGAAATGTGGAAGCCAAACCGCGCACCGAGCTCTGGTATTACTACGGAAAAAATAACCTGAACGGGGTGCGTAAAGACAATTGGAAACTGGTGCTTCCACATGCCTGGGATGGATACGATACAATCCCTGGAAACGGTGGTGATGGCGGCCCGCGGGTTCGTGTTAAAACTGTAAAGCCTGAATTGTACAACCTGATGCGCGACCCAGGTGAACAGTTCAATGTGGCATCTTACAATCCAGAAAAAGTAGCTGAACTCATGAAAGTAGCCGAAAAGGCACGTGCGGAACTGGGCGACCTGAATGTGGGTATTGAGAAAGGCACCGGAACCCGCGAAGTGGGGAAGTTAAATAAGTAGCAGATAGTTGCCAACAAGCTTAAAAATAAAATTACAATATTTTATGATTGAAGAATTTTATTACTCTTAAATAATATTCATTCATGTTTGAAGCATTTCGTATATTTGTTTAAAGTTTAAAACATAAATGAAATGATTAAATACATAGAAAGGCCTCTTTATATTGACAGGTTGAAACCATTTATTGGGAAATCGTTGATAAAGGTATTAATTGGGCAGCGCAGAGTAGGGAAAAGTTACCTGTTAATGCAACTGAGAGACCTCATTAAAGAACAGTATCCTGACAATCAGATTATTTATATCAATAAAGAGCAGCATGAGTTCTCTGAAATAAAAAATTCAGACGACCTGCTTCTCTATTTAAAAGAAAACGTAAAGGAGAACGGCAAAGTAGCACTCTTTATTGATGAAATTCAAGATATTGACTCATTTGAAATTACATTAAGAGACCTTTTAACCAGAGGTAATTATGATATTTATATTACTGGAAGCAATGCTAATTTACTTTCGGGCGAATTAGCTACATTTTTAAGTGGCAGATACATTGAAATTAAAGTATTTGGACTAAGCTATACGGAGTTTTTATTGTTTTATAACTTGCAGGATTCAGTGGCAACATTTCAGAACTATCTTAAATTTGGCGGATTGCCATACCTGATAAATCTGAATACTGAAATACAAGTTGCATATGAGTATTTATCAAGCATTTATAATACGATATTGCTCAAAGATGTTGTCGCCCGATTTAAAGTCAGAAATGTAAAGTTTTTAGAAAATTTGATTGCTTTTTTAGCAGACAATATGGGTAGTATCGTTTCTTCAAAGAAAATCAGCGAATATTTAAAATCTCAAAAAATCAATATTTCAACCCAGGTAGTTATCGACTATCTTGGCTATCTTGAAGCATCATTTTTGATTTTCAAAGTAAAACGGACAGGAATTGAGGGTAAAAAAGTTTTTGAAATAGGTGAAAAGTATTTCTTTGAAGATATTGGAATTAGGAATGCAATAGTTGGATTTAAAACAAGTGACATACATAAAATTTTGGAAAACGTTGTTTATCTGCACTTAAGAATGGCAGGATATACGGTAACTGTTGGCCAGGAGGGAAATAAAGAAGTTGATTTTATCGCACAAAAGGCAGGAGAAAAAATTTATATTCAGGTTGCCTATATGTTAACAAATGAGGAGACAATAAACAGGGAATTTGGAAATTTGCTAACAATACCAGATAATTTTCCAAAGTATGTTGTTACAATGGATGAATTAACTGAAATATCGACACACAAGGGAATTAATCGAATGCATATTAAAGATTTTTGTTTAAAAATGGTGTAACTGGATAAGATTTAGCCTGCAATCAGCAAGTTTTCAAACGGGCAATGTTAAATGACAGCAAAAGAATGCCTTTTATAGATTTATCTTTTGCGTAAAAGTAAAAATTGTACTTTCCTCGTAAGGGAAAAGAGAGAGCGTTTAAAAGAAGAATTAAAAAAACCAGATAATCCGGAATAAGCATGTCAACGCCATATCTCCTATTTATTGTTGTTTCAGCGGTAGCGATTCTACTTTTTATGGTACTGAAATTAAAGGTGAACGCCTTTATCACCTTGCTTTTAACGGCGGTTTATGTGGGAATTGTAACCAGAATGCCACTGGGAGAAATCAGCAAAGCCATTCAGAATGGCATGGCCGGAACACTGGGCTTTGTGGCAACGGTGGTTGGACTTGGCGCCATTTTCGGCCAAATGCTCGAAAGTTCGGGCGGTGCCGAATCGCTGGCGCGCTACCTGCTGAAAAAGTTTGGCGATAGCAAAGCTTCCTGGGCAATGACAATCACCGGTTTTTTGGTGGCAATACCAATTTTCCTCGATGTAGGGTTTATTATTCTTGTCCCGATAATTTACGCACTAGCCCGCGATTCAAAAAAATCACTTTTGTATTACGCCATCCCGCTGCTGGCCGGATTAGCAGTTACCCATGCTTTTGTGCCGCCCACACCCGGGCCGGTTGCTGTGGCCGACATCATTAAAGTTCCACTCGGGTGGGTGATTTTTCTGGGCATTATCATTGGTTTTCCGGTGGCGGTAATTGCCGGACCAATTTGGGGAAAATACATTTCGAAAAAAATTTTTATCGCGCCACCCGCCGAATTTTTTCAGACCGAAAATGGTGATTACGATAAAAATAACCTGCCACCGTTTGGCACCATTGCCTTCCTGATTTCGGTGCCGCTGTTTCTGATTCTTTTGAATACAGTGACCGGAATTATTGTGCAAAAAGGAATTATCGAAAAATCGATGCTCACAGAGATGGTTGAATTTTTGGGGCACCCGTTCTCGGCACTGATAATTGCCACATTGCTGGCCATGTTCTTCTGTTTGAAACGCTGAATGGGCAAAGCCAAAATTCTCGAATTAAGTAACAAATCACTCGCTCCGGCCGGAATTATCATTTTGATTACCGGTGCAGGCGGTGTTTTAAAACAGGTTTTGGTTGACAGCGGAATCGGCAAAATCATGGCTGAATCGATGGCTGGTTCAGCACTGCCGCCCATTGTGCTGGCCTGGTTGCTGGCGGCAGTGGTACGTCTGGCACAGGGTTCTGCAACCGTGGCGATGATAACCGCTGCGGGAATTCTGGCTCCGGCGCTCGAAACTTTTCAGTATTCCGAACCGCGGCTGGCGCTGATTGTATTGGCGATTGCTTCGGGTGCCACCATCGCTTCGCATGTAAACGACAGCGGTTTCTGGTTGGTGGGGAAATACCTTGGCATGTCGGAAAAACAAACGTTGCAGTCGTGGACCGTAATGGAAACCATCATCGCTGTTGCCGGACTTGCACTGATTTTAGTAGTAGATATATTTTTATAAAATGTACTTTTAAACATTGGAAAGTATTTTCGCTTTAGTTGTTTGTAGCACTCAAAAATCATCCCTCTTCGAATCAGAGAGGCCCGCCTGAATGGCAAAGTCGGGCAGGGAAAAGAGGGTGAGTCGGAAAACTTTTTTCAAATTGAAATAGCACAGATTTTAACTCAATGTCATTCATTTTCAAAACCTTTCAGGAGCTGTCGGTAAACGAGTTATACGATTTGCTAAAACTCAGGGCCGAAATTTTTGTGGTTGAACAGAAATGTGTATACAACGACCTTGATGATTTCGACAAAAAAGCCGTGCATGTTTTTTATACCGAAAATGGTGAAATTGTGGCCACAGCCCGTTTGTTGCAATCCGGAACCCGTTTTGCCGATTTTTCCATCGGCAGGGTGGTGGTGAAAAAAGAAAAACGCGGGACAGGGCTTGGCAAAGAACTGATGAACGCTGCTGTTAATTACTGTATTATAAACTGGAAAGCAGAAAAAATTAAAATCAGTGCCCAGCAATATTTGCAGCGTTTTTACGAAGACCTGGGTTTTGAAGTGGTGACAGAAATGTACCTTGAAGACGGAATCCCGCATGTTGGAATGGTTTACAAAACTCAACACAATTGAAAAATATCCTTATTTCAATATTCCTCTTATTCGCCCATTTTTTGTCTTTCAATGTTTTGGCATTCAATGACAAGTTTCTCTTGTGTTGTCATCCCGACGATAGGAGAGATCTTTCTGTTGGAGGAGATTTCTCCTCGCACACTCGTCGAAATGACAGCATTGATGAAGCTTTCGTTGTGCACAATAAATCTTCTTTGAATGCTCAGCCCGACTCGCAAGTTATACAGGTTTTCACACTCATTTACAATACTCGTTTTAATGAAGCAGAGAAAATGCTTGGAAGCGATGACTTTCAAAACCATTCTTTTTATTACCAGGTTTTAAAACTCGACCTTTTTTGGTGGAAATACAGCATCAGCAAAACGGAATCCGATGAAGAAAAGCTGAGTACCACGCTGAACTGGTTTTCAAAACAAAACAAAAATTCAGCTTACGATGAAATCAACCGGCTCATCTGGCTTTCGTACAAAATGCGTTTCGAAGTAAAACGGAAAAATTATGCGAAAGCGTTTTTTCTGAAAGGCGAAGTGGAAGACCAACTGGAAGTAGTGCAGAAAACCCCGGTGCTTCTGCCGGACAACCAGCGGAAATTGCTTTCGGTGTTTGTTTTGCTGCTGCAATACAGTAACGAAGCCGGTTCGGTTTTCGGGGATGAGGCAGAAAAACAGGCCTGTTTAAAAAAGCTGCATCAACTGGCTGCCGACAGCGATTGGATAGTTTCGTCGGAGGCACACTATTTTCTGGGGCGCATTTACACCAAAATTGAGAAAGAACCGCAAAAGGGAAAAATTCATTTCCAGACACTGAACCGGCGTTTTCCGCAAAACACGCTTTTTGCCAACCTCGCAGCTGGCAAGGCCACCGATTTTTAACTAAAGCAACGTATTGGGTTTTATTTTCTGAAAAGTGCGCTGGCCACATTTCGGGCAGTCGGCTTTGCGTAACCGGTGAATATTGGTGAGTTTCAGCCTTGCGCGGCAACTGGTGCAGCGAAATTCACTGCGGTAAACAGGTTTTTCGTCGCTGTAAACCACCACCTCTTTTTTGTCATATAAAGTCAGGCATTTAGGACATTTGTAAACCTGGAAACCCGATTTCAGGTAAAGCTGGTTATTGTTGGCAGCCAGTCGCTGTAAAACACTGTGCGTTTTGTAATGAAACAGCTTCCGGTTCTGCTCGAGGTAATCATTCAGCGGCTGCGAGTGGACCAAAAAACCGTGACCCAGGTTAAAATCCTGTTCAAATCCGCAGTTGCTGCACCGGTAATTGTATGCGTGTCCCATATTTTTTCAGCTTGCTTTAAAAATAGGGAAAAATCTGGCTGAAACAGAATGTTTTAAAGCAGAAAACAAAAATTTTCTGGCTGCAAGTGAAAAGCCTGAAAGGCTTAATAAATTGAGCACGGGGCAACGCCCTGGGTTGATTGATAAAATAGAATTTCGGGCTGAATGCCCAGGTTAGAAAGAATAAATTGCCCTTACAGGGCGCTAAATCTCCCTGTAAATCATCTCCCAATGCGGCTTCCGATAGCTATCGGAAGCCGCATTGGGCTGAAATCATCCGGACTTTCAGCCCGACAGAAATAGAATTAGTTTTTAAAGGCGTAAAATTCAACAACGAAATTGAAACTTTTGGTTGTACTTTCCTGTTTTCAAATATAAAACACTGAAATATGAAAACAATATTCTCCTTTCTGGTAACTGTTTTTTTTGCTTACAGCGCTTTTGCTCAGGTTGCAGTGGGCGACAAAGCGCCGGTTTTTACTGCCAAAACCGATGAAGGTTCAACCTGGAAACTGGCCGATTACATTGGAAAGAAAAACGTGGTGGTTTATTTTTACCCGGCAGCCATGACAGGCGGTTGCACCAAACAGGCCTGTGCCTACCGGGATGCTCAACCTGCCATTGAATCTGCAGACGCAGTGGTGGTGGGCGTCAGTGGCGACAACCCTGAAGGGCTGAAACTTTTCAAAAAAGCTGAAAACCTGAATTTTACACTGTTGTCCGATGAAAAGGGCGAAATTGCCAAATCATTTGGTGTGCCGGTGAAAGATGGTGGAACCATCACCCGCGAAATTGAGGGTAAAAGTTACGACCTCATCCGTGGCGCCACCGCCAGTCGCTGGACTTTTATCATCGACAAAAAAGGCAATATCGTTTATAAAAACGAACAGGTGGATGCCGCCAAAGATGCCGAGGCTGTGCTGGCGTTTCTGAAAAAAACCAAGTGATTTTTCTTTAACACCCTTGTTAAAATTTTTCGCGTCCAGTTTAACAAGGACGGGGTGCACACCTACAAGGATGCCAATATTCTTAACAAGTTCGGGTCACCTGGTAACAAGTACGCCGATATTTTCAACAGGTGCTGGTCATCAGGTTACAAGGAGACCGATATTTTCAGCAAGTTCGGGTCATATGGTTACAAGGAGACAAAAATTTTCAGTAAGTGAGGCCCCGCTATCTCTCGTTTGCACCAAGAGACAAGCTCACTGGCATTTTTTTAAGGCAATAAGTTTTATCTTTGCCGCAAAATTCAGGGTTTGCAACCAAAGCAGATACTAAAGATTTTCCAGGGGCACCGGAAATTTGGCGAAGTGCTGAAATGGACCGATGTCCCCCCGGGTGAAAAGATTCACCTGAAGGGATTGATTGGCTCTGCCAAAACCCTGCTGCTCGCCAACCTGTTTGTCCGTTCGGGCAAAAACATTACGGTGCTGCTCAACGACCGCGAAGAAGCCGCCTATTTTTTCGACGACCTCAACAACCTCGGTTTAGAAGCCAACACATTGTTTTATCCATCGTCGTTTAAACGGTCGGTGCAGTTCGGGCAGGCCGAGCAGGAGAACATTGTGCAGCGCACCGAGGTGCTCAACCGCATTTCGCAGCAGAAAGAACAACTGCTGGTGGTTACTTACCCCGAGGCGCTCGTCGAAAAAGTAGTGGCGCCCGATATTTTGCAGAAAAACACGCTGCAGGTTACAAAAGGCGACAAACTTTCATCGGGTTTCCTCAACGAATTTTTGTATGAATATGGTTTTGAGCGGGTGGATTATGTCTATCAACCCGGCCAGTTTTCGGTGCGAGGAAGCATTGTCGATATTTTTTCCTATTCAGCGGAAGACCCGTTCCGGCTTGATTTTTTTGGCGACGAGGTGGAGTCACTGCGCACTTTTCACATCGATACACAGATTTCAAAAGAGGTTATCGACCAGGTGACCATCGTCCCCAACATCCAGGACAGCCAGATGGAAGGGGTGCGTATTTCGTTCCCGGAGTTTCACAAAAACAGCCTCTGGTTTGGCAGCGACCTCAACCAGTTTATCGAACACATTTCGGGCGTTTACAAACATTTGGTGGTCGAAAGTCCCGACGAGGAAAAGATAAAACAGGAACTGGTTTCAGGCAGCGAAATCAAAGCCACACTGAAAAATTATACGGTTTTTGATTTGGGTTCCGACCTCGCTTTTACGCCCATTGCCATCATCCCGTTCAGCAACGCGCGGCAACCCGTTTTCAACAAGAACTTTGAACTGCTGGCCGAAAACCTCGAAACATCGGGCAACAACGGCTACGATATTTACATACTTTCGAACCAGGAAAAACAGATTGAACGGTTGAAGGCCATCTTCAACGAGATCAAATCGTCGGTGAAATTTACGCCGGTTCAGTTTATCCTGCACGAAGGTTTTATCGACCACGACCTGAAAATCTGCTGTTTTACCGACCACCAGATTTTTGAACGTTACCACCGTTTCAACCTGAAAAACCGGAAAGCCGAACACGAGGCCATTTCGCTGAAAGAGCTGGGCATGCTGCACCAGGGCGATTACGTGGTGCACATCGACCACGGGATCGGGAAGTTTGCCGGGCTGGTGAAAACCGAGGTGAACGGCAAAATGCAGGAAGCAGTGCGTTTGGTTTACAAAGACAACGACTCGCTGCTGGTGAGCATCCATTCGCTGCACCGCATTTCAAAATTTAAGGGAAAAGAGGGAACCGAACCCAACATCAGCAAGCTGGGCAGCGGCGCATGGCAGAACCTGAAAAACCGTACAAAAGCAAAAGTCAAGGACATTGCGAAGGAACTGATTGCGTTGTACGCCCGCCGCCGGAGCGAAACGGGGTTTGCCTTTTCGCCCGACACGTATATGCAGCGCGAACTTGAAGCGTCGTTTATTTATGAAGACACGCCCGACCAGGAAAAAGCCACCACCGCGGTAAAAGCCGACATGGAAAAACAGATTCCGATGGACAGGCTGGTGTGCGGCGACGTGGGTTTTGGCAAAACGGAAGTGGCGATTCGTGCGGCTTTTAAAGCCGTGGCCGACAGTAAACAGGTGGCAGTACTGGTACCCACCACCATTCTGGCGCTGCAGCATTACAAAACTTTTTCGGAACGGTTGAAAAATTTTCCGGCCACCATTGAATATGTCAGCCGTTTAAAATCGACTTCAGAAATAAAGGAAATATTAAAGAAACTCGCCGACGGAAAAATCGACATTCTGATTGGCACACACCGGCTGGTGAGTGCCGATGTGAAGTTTAAAAACCTGGGTTTGCTGGTGATTGACGAGGAGCAGAAATTTGGCGTTTCGGTAAAGGAAAAACTGAAACAGATGAAAGTGAATGTGGACACGCTGACGCTTACAGCCACCCCGATTCCACGTACCCTGCAGTTTTCGCTGATGGGCGCCCGCGACCTTTCCATCATTCAAACTCCCCCACCCAACCGCATTCCCATCACCACCGAAGTGCACAGTTTTAACGAGCAGCTTATCCGCGAAGCCATTACTTACGAGATGGAGCGCGGCGGACAGGTTTTCTTTATCCACAACCGGGTAAGCAATATTTACGAGGTGGAAGACACCATCCGCAAAATTGTGCCGGGTGTAAAAACCGGTGTCGGGCACGGACAAATGGATGGCCACAAACTCGAAAAAGTGATGCTCGATTTTATCAACGGCCAGTTTGACGTGCTGATTGCCACTACCATCATCGAATCGGGTCTTGATATTCCGAATGCCAATACAATCATTATCAACCATGCCGAAAATTTCGGGTTGAGCGATTTGCACCAGTTACGGGGCAGGGTTGGGCGTTCGAACAAAAAAGCGTTTTGTTACCTCATTGCGCCACCGCTGTCGCTGGTGAATGCCGAAGCACGCCGCCGTCTGAAAGCCATCGAGGAGTTTGCCGATTTGGGCAGCGGGTTCAATATTGCCATGCAGGACCTCGACATCCGCGGTGCCGGAAACATGCTAGGCGCCGAGCAAAGTGGTTTTATTGCCGACATCGGGTTCGAAACCTACCACCGCATTTTGAACGAAGCCGTGCAGGAATTAAAACAGGAAGAATTTGCCGGATTGTTTGAAGAGGAAGACCAGAAACAGTCGCAGGCTTTCCTGAAAGTAAACTATGTAAACGATTGCCAGGTGGACACCGACATGGAACTGCTTTTCCCCGACAGTTATATTTCGGGTACTTCGGAACGCATGTTGCTCTACCGCGAACTCGACAGCATTGAAAACGAAGACCAACTGAATAAATTCAAAGCCGGGCTGGTTGACCGGTTTGGTAAAATGCCCCGCGAAAGCGCCGAATTGCTGGAAGTAGTGCAGCTCAGGTGGAAAGCCATCGAACTGGGAATGGAAAAACTGGTATTGAAAAACAAAACCATGATTTGCTATTTTATTGCCGACCAGCAATCGAAGTTTTACAGTTCTTCTGAATTTATGAAGATCGTGCAATATGTTCACAAAACCGGCAATGGAAAAATGAAAGAACTCAACAACAAACTTACCCTGAGTTTTACCAACATCCCCAACATCGAAACCGCCGATTATCTGCTGAAAAACATTTTGGAGTTTGTAAAAAACAACTAAAATTAATCGTTGATAGACAGGATAGTTTGAACTAAATTTTTGTCACAAAACAAAACCGCGCAACCTTTTGTCAACAAAATCATCTTTTATGAATTACAATAAGTAACAACATAATTTGATCAATTAAACATTTCAAGAAAAATGAAAGTCAGAAATTTTTTAGGAAGAACAATGTTTGTTTTGTTATCGGGTGCGACAATCGTTTCGTGCAACGATTCTGAAATTCCGCTCGAAGTTTTTGCTGATGTTATAGTAATCAATAAAAAAATTGATGATGTGGTGAAAAGGGCCCCTGCTTATTATGTGTATGGAAACCAAAGCCTCGAAAGTGCCAGTGTTGCCTTGCCTGGAAACAGCGACACTATTGCATTGGCGGGATATCCCGGTTCTTCTTACACATTTTTAAAGGAGCCGGTTGCCGCTGATTACAAAGATGTTCCACCCGCAGAAGGAAATTATAAATTTACGGTGAAGTCAAAAGATGGTGAAGTAATGGAAGTTACGGACGCATTTGATTACGAAGGACTTCCTGTGCCACTGATTAAAAAAGATACGTTTGTTGGTTCACCGGCGACTCTCAATGTTGAATGGGCTGCTGTTACCGGTTCAGATGGCTACTTTGTTAAATTACTTGATAAAGATCAAAAACTTGTTTTCAGTGGCTTTGGTGTCAGTTCAGGTACATTGAAATATACTATTTCAGGCTCGGCTAGCTCAGGCTCGTGGCTAAAGGCCCCGGTTGACGGAGAAGATTATATTCTCCAGGTAAACGCCATTGCTTATGATGCTGGCGCCACCAGTGCAAACAGCGATTACAATGTGAGCGAGGTTTCGGTTACAGAAAAACCAATTACCTGGGGAGAAAATTAAATGTTTAAAAGAGAACCGTTCTTTCCGAAGAGAACGGTTCCCTTTTCATTCAGCGAATTTTGGTTGTATTGAATTTCGCAATCGTCTCAGCGCTTTCGCGTGAGATTTTTCCAGTTAAAGAATTCCTGCTTTAACCAAAACCAAATCGATGATCAATCCCAGCAGGAATAACATTCCAAAACGTTTGTTGTAAAGAAATGCCTGATGAACCAGGTAAAGCGGCCAGGTTTCGCCTAAAATACCATCGGGCTTTTCTTTTGGGCGTGGTTGCGAAAATACCACAGCAGTGTACAAAAATTTAGGAAGGGCCAAAAGTACAATGGCTAATGAAATGCCGATCGAGCCACTGAGAATCAGCCAGGCCACCAATGCATACTGAACCACCCAAAGCACAATTGTTGTGTACCTCGAAACTTTTTCGCCCAGAATAACCGGGAGTGTATAGACCCGTTTTACTTTGTCAGCCTCCGATTTGTCGATGTGTTTTCCGAAAAGCACCGAGGTCGGCCCCAAAGCGTAAACAAGCCCGACAATGGCCACCGGCCAGCTCCATTCACCACCCGTTGTAACAAAATAGGTACCCCCCACCATCAACGGGCCCCACACTGCAATTACCGTAAATTCACCCAACCCAATGTATTTCAGCGGCCAGGTGTAGAAAATAAGGAAAAACAAACCCAATAGCATCAGGTACAGTGTACCGGGGCCGGTCCGGGCAACCAGAAAAACACCACAAGCCAGCGCAATCAGCAAGGTTACGCTGATAAAGCGTATCATTCCCGCTGTGCTCAGCAATCCGTGCTCAACCGTTTGCGGCCCGTACAACGACCGGTAATAATTTCCTTTGTCAACCCCTTTTCTTGAATCCACAAGGTCATTCAGCAGGTTGTTGGATGCGTGGGCAAATACAAGCCCGATTAGTGCAGCCAAAAAATTGGCAAGGTTGAAATTTCCGGCAATCAGTGCCATAAAACCACCAATGGCAGCAGCAAGGGCTGTCATGATAAAAACGGCGGAACGTGTGGCTATCAGCCACTGGGAGACAATATCTAGATTCTGCCACTCCTCTTTTGTGATCCGTGGAATGGTGCGCAGGGCTCTTCCCAACATAGCAAAATTCAATTTTTTCATTTCAGATATTTTTATCCTAAATAAACTGAAATGAAAAAGGATTGTTCGCCGATGTACTTAAAATACCGCGGAAATTGAGGATAATTTAAGATTTAGGAATCAATAAACCTTGATTACCTGCCCGATTTGTAAAATCGAAGCTTCAGTAAGGTTATTTAATTTACACAATGCTTCAATTGAAGTTTTGGCACGTTTGGCAATTTTGTATAGCGAGTCGCCTGCCCTCACAATATAGTTTTCCGAAACAATAGCATGAACAGAAGACGAAACGGATGCCGAAGCAACGGATGCTGTTTTAGCAGGTTTCAATTCTTTGTGCAATGCAGCCAGATTTTCCGATTTCAGAACATGTTCGTGAATGCAGCTGTTTTCAAAATCAAAGACCAATTCGGGGTCATACGGTTTTCCTTCTTCCCTTATCTCAAAATGCAAATGAGTTGTGGTGGCACGTCCGGTAGCGCCGGCTAAACCAATTGGTTGGCCAATTTTTACAGGCTCACCAGGTTTTACCAAACATTTTGTAAGGTGCGAATAATAGGTTTCAAGCGAATGGCCATGATCTAACACCACCAGGTTTCCATAACCATAATAATATTTCGCCATGGTGACCTGACCATCGTAAGCCGCATAAATGGTGTCGCCTTTCATCTTTTTAATATCAGTACCGGTGTGCATTCTGCCCCGGCGCGGCCCGAATTTGCTGATTACGTTTCCGGTTGTTGGCAATTGAAAACGCGAAAGCAGGTAACCTGCCGTAATAACGCCATTGGTAAAATATTCAGGTAATATTTCGGGTGAATAAATTTCAAAAGAGTCGAGTTGAGAAGCTATTATCGGGATGTGATACGAGTCAAAAACCAACGAATCGGTGTTTACATATTGGGCCGCTGAATGGCCGGCGACCAGCATCAGCGAGAATATTGTTAATAAAACTGTCCTAATCATCCAAACAAATTTAGTTTCTGAAAATAATCATCTTTTTCGAATGTCGGGAACAATTGTACTAAAATTCTGTATGAAATAGAAACACTTTTTGGGGGTTTTTGATGAGAATAACATCTTGTTTAAAAATCATTAACAAAATTTGTTGCCACTTAAAATGCTTTATAACAATTTATTACAAGATTTAAAATGAAATTTTGTTGATTAATGATTGTTTGAAACAGAACTCACAAAAGTTGTTTTTCTGTTGTTAGATCCGGTGAAATTTTAAGGCCGAAAAATTCAATTGTGATAAAGAAATCACAATTCAAGGAGAATTCCAACCGGTAACGGACACGCAAAATCGACCGCTTTTGTTAATTTGCACCCCGAAAATTTATCTGATAAAATGACAACAAATCGCAGCATTTTTTCAACCTTCCCAGATGCAGAGGAACTCATGAATCAACCCAATTCAAAAGAGGACAAAACAATTCCCAATATCAATGGGCACATTCACACACCGCATTCTTTCAGCGCTTTCGAAAGCATTGAACAGGCTTTTCAACTGGCAAAAGCTGAGGAAGTTTCGGTACTGGGCATCAACGATTTTTACACTACCGATGGTTACAGCGAATTTGCTGAACTGGCACAAAAACATAAAATATTCCCCTTGTTTAATATCGAATTTATGGCGCTGCAAAGTCATTTGCAGGAAGCCGGTGTACGGGTGAACGACCCCAGCAACCCGGGGCGCACTTATTTCAGTGGAAAAGGATTGCGGCAACCTGCCGCCATGAGCAAAGCCTCGTTTGAAAAAATCACGAATCTGCAGATGGAAAGCAACCGCCAGACCTATGAAATGGTGGACAAACTGAACGATTTCATGGCCTCCATCCAGTTGGGTATCCGGTTCGATGCAAAAGCCCTGCAATTGCGGCTGGCGAAAAACCTGTTCCGCGAACGGCACATTGCACAGGCGGTAAGGATTGCTGTTTTTGAAAAGGAAGAAACAGAAACCGGAAGAAATGCGCTTCTTCAGAAAATCTTCTCAGGAAAAGAAGTGAAATCGCCAATAGAAAATGTGGCTTCGCTTGAAAACGAAATCCGTGGCAATCTTCTGAAGGCGGGAGGTGCTGCTTTTGTCCCCGAAGACCCGAAAGCTTTTCTTTCGCTCGAGGAAGTGATTGAACTGATTGTGGATGCCGGCGGAATTCCTTGTTACCCAGTACTTCTGGACGACCCGAAAGGTGATTTTACAGATTACGAAGCCGACAAGGAAAAACTGCTGCACGAACTCGTAAAAAACGATGTTTATTCCATCGAACTGATTCCCGGACGAAACGATTTTCACATCCTGAAGGATTTTGTTACCTGGTTTCACCGGAACGGGTTTGTCATCACTTTTGGTTCGGAGCACAACACGCCCCAGCTCGAC
Source organism: Prolixibacteraceae bacterium (assembly GCA_029265875.1). Classification (GTDB taxonomy): domain Bacteria; phylum Bacteroidota; class Bacteroidia; order Bacteroidales; family Prolixibacteraceae; genus Draconibacterium. Next base: position 4,954 of record JAJUGS010000009.1, on the reverse strand, counting down.
CCGATGAAAATTACTTGTCGCGGAGGCGTTGAACTTGATGAGGAGCTGAAGCAAATCTGTTACGAGGGAACTGCGGTGATTGCGGCCCACCAATATTTGATTGCCAACGGAAAAGAAGGGTACCTGAACGGCAAAAAGGCAAAAATCGCAGAGAAAGAATATTATATTGAATTGGGAAAAGCAGTTATTGGTAAATTTTTAAAACCTTAAATACTCATGTGATCTATGTGCCTATGTGGTATTCAAGGATCAACCACATTGACACATAGGACACATAGAAAATACAAGAATATGAAACCGGAAATACAGGAATTAGTGGATGTTTCGCGCTACTACGGGCAGAAAAAGGAGTTTGTAATTGCCGGCGGTGGCAACACTTCGTTCAAAGATGAAAACCATTTGTGGATAAAAGCCAGCGGCATAAACCTGGGCAACATCACCGAAAACGGGTTTTGTGTACTCGACCGCCAAAAGCTGAACGATATTCCGAAACAGCAGTTTTCAACTGATTCGGTTACCCGCGAGGAGCAGGTAAAAAATGCACTGCTGAATGCCCGTGTAAACCCTGATTCAGGGTTGCGCCCGTCGGTGGAAACGTCGCTGCACAACCTTTTCAGCTATAGTTTTGTGGTGCACACGCACATGACGCTGGTCAACGGACTGATGTGCAGCAACCTGGCCGAAGAAAAAACACGGGAATTGTTTGGCGAAAAAGTGCTGTATGTTCCCTATTCCGACCCGGGATTTGTACTGTTTACACTCATTGCCGAGAAAATCAGGATTTACAACAAAAAGTTTGGCCACGACCCGCAAATTGTGCTCATCCAAAACCACGGAATTTTTGTGGCAGCCAACTCCATCGACGAAATAAAAGGAATTTACGCCGGGGTTGAATCCAAACTGAAATCAGCATTTCCGGTTTTTCCGGTAAACCAAGAATTGCCTGTGGGGGAAATGATTCCGCAGGTTTTACCGGCTATCCGCATGTTGCTTTCCGGAGAAAAACTAAAAGTGGTTGCCGCGGTCAACAGCTCGGCCATTATGGCAAATATTGGCAGCACAGAGCAATTCAGTGAAACTTTGGCACGGCCTTTTAACCCCGACCAAATGGTGTATGCCTTGTCGGAATACCTTTTTCTCGAAAAAACAGGTTCAGTGGAAGAACTGATTACGGAAGCAAAAGAAAAAACAGCTGAATTCGTTGCCCGGCGTGGTGTGTCGCCCAAAATTCTTTTTGTAAAAAATGAAGGGGCGATGGTGGCCGAAGATTCGGCTGTGGCGGTTGAATACCTGAAAGATATGGTAAACGATTTCTGCCAGATCAGCCGGTTTACCCATAATTTTGGTGGCCCGCACCCGATGACTGCCGAACAGGTGGCATTTATCGAAAACTGGGAGGTGGAAAACTACCGCAAAAAAGTGTCGCTGGGCGGTAAACCACAAGGACGGCTTGAAAACCGGGTGGTGGTGATAACAGGTGCTGCTCAGGGTTTTGGAGCGGGAATTGCGGAAATTCTTCATGGCGAAGGTGCAAATATTGTAGTTGCTGATATAAACGAGGAAAAAGGAAAGGAATTTGCGTTACAAATCAATGCTGCCGGGACCAAAAACAAAGCCTGTTTTGTTAAGGCGAACGTTTCAGAAGCAGCATCGGTGGAAAACCTTGTAAAGGAAACCGTGCTGAACTTTGGCGGATTAGACGTGATGATTTCCAACGCCGGAATTCTGCGTGCCGGTAGTCTCGACGAAATGGACCAGTCCACCTTTGAACTGATGACAAAGGTGAACTACACCGGCTATTTTTTGTGTGCCAAATATGCACAGAAAGTGATGAAACTCCAGCAGAAATACCGTCACGGATTTTACATGGATATTATTCAAATCAACTCAAAATCAGGGTTGAAAGGGAGCAACAAAAACTTCGCTTACGCGGGTGGAAAATTTGGTGGCATCGGGTTAACCCAGTCGTTTGCACTCGAACTGATGCCCTTCAATATAAAAGTAAACAGCATTTGTCCGGGCAACTTTTTCGACGGCCCGCTGTGGAGCGACCCTGAAAATGGTTTATTCGTTCAATACCTGAAAGCCGGTAAAGTTCCGGGAGCCAAAACCATTGCCGATGTAAAAGCGTTTTACGAAGCACAGGTTCCGGCTGGCCGCGGCTGCACGGCAAACGATGTGGCAAAAGCCATTTTGTATGTCATTGAACAGCAATACGAAACCGGGCAGGCAGTGCCGGTGACGGGTGGACAAAATATGTTGAAATAACTCAGCGCCTCTGCGGCTTTGCGGTGAAAATTTAACCGCAGAGTCGCGAAGACACAAAGAATGAAAATATGAAAACAAAAGCGATAAGACTGTACGGCAAAGAAGATTTGCGGCTGGAGGAGTTTGAACTTCCGGCGATAAATGAGGATGAAATCCTGGCCAGCGTTGTCAGCGACAGTATTTGCATGTCGAGTTACAAAGCAGCCCACCAGGGAACCGACCACAAACGTATTCCCAACGATGTGGCTGAAAATCCCATCATCATCGGGCACGAGTTTTCGGGAGAAATCATTGAAGTGGGTGCCAAATGGCAGCACAAATTCAAACCCGGGCAGAAATATTCGATTCAGCCCGCCATTTACTACGAAAACGGGCCGGTGGGAATTTTGAGCGCTCCCGGCTATTCGTACCAGCATATAGGCGGCGATGCCACGCATGTGATTATTCCGAAAGACGTGCTGGAGCAGGATTGTCTGCTGGCTTACGATGGCCCCGGCTATTACCCGGCGTCGCTGGCCGAGCCGCTGAGTTGCGTGATTGGCGCCATGCACGCCAACTACCACACCAAACCGGGCTCGTACATTCACCAGATGGAAATTGTGCAGGGTGGAAAAATGGCAATTCTGGCCGGAGTTGGCCCGATGGGGCTGGCAGCTATCAATTATGTGGTGAGTCGCGAAGACCGCAAACCTTCGTTGCTGGTAGTAACCGATATTGCGCAGGACCGCCTCGACCGTGCTGCCGAAATTTTCCCGGTGGCGTGGGCAAAAGAAAAGGGTATCGAACTGGTTTACCTGAATACAGGCAATATTGAAAACCCGGTGGCCCGGCTCAAAGAGATTGCCGGTGGTGGTTACGACGATGTGTTTGTTTTTGCACCGGTGGCCCCGGTAGTGGAACAGGGCGATGCGATTCTGGCTCACGATGGCTGTCTGAACTTTTTTGCAGGCCCGTCGAATCCGGAATTCTCGGCAAAACTGAATTTTTATAATGTGCATTATGCTTACACACACATTGTGGGCACCTCGGGCGGTAACAACGACGACATGGTGGAAGCGCTGGATATCATGAGCAAAGGGCTCGACCCGGCCGGCCTGGTAACCCACGTTGGCGGACTGAATGCGGTGATTGAAACCACGCTCAACCTTCCAAATATTCCCGGAGGGAAAAAGCTGATTTACACGCACAAAAACATGCCACTCACGGCCATTTCCGATTTTGCAGAACTTGGCAAAACAGACAGTTTTTATGCTGAACTGGCAAAACTGGTGGCCAAAACAAAAGGCTTGTGGAACGTGGAGGCCGAGGAATATCTGCTGAAAAACGCCCCGGAGATTTGATTAGTTAATTTTCAAACTACAACTTTTCCAAAGTTTTGAACATTGGAAAAGTTAAATTAATAGAAACGATACCTGACTTGCAAAAAGAACTCAAAATAGCACTAAAAGCTGCCCGCGCTGGAGCGAAGGTTGTTCTGAAAAACTTCGGAAAGTCAAAAGATTCGCGGGTGAAAGGCAATTCGAAAGGATTGGTGACTACCACCGATTTAGCGGCTGAAAAGGTTATTCTGGAAGTTCTTTCAGCAGAATCGGGTTACGAAATCATGAGCGAGGAAAGTCGGAACAGGCAAAAAAATAACAACGGTCCGGTTTGGGTGGTTGACCCGCTCGACGGCACCAACAATTTTGCACGGTCGCTCCCGTTTTTTGCCGTTTCGGTGGGCCTGATGGATGGAAACGAATCGCTGGTTGGCGTAATCATCGATGTGGTTGGGAAGAAAGAATATTACGCAGTAAAAGGTGGCGGTGCCTTCTGCAATGGCGAAAAAATTGTCCATCCCACTTTCGATACAAGCTATATCCCCATGCTTTTCCTGAATCATGGTTATGCAGAGACCGACCGTGCCAAATTTAAAAAACTGGCCGGTTTGCTGGCTTCTGATTTCAATATCCTGAAACTCGGAACCACGGCACTTGAATTGTGTTACATTGCTTCGGGTGCAGTTGACGGGTTTATCTGTTCGGGCGACGAACTCTGGGATTTTGCCGCCGGAATTGTAATTGCACAGGAAGCCGGTTGCATTTTTACCGACTGGCAGGGAAATCCGTGGGATGGAACACATTCGCATTTATTGATTGCAAGACCCGAAATATATGAGAATCTAACTGAAATAATAGGTAATTTGCAATGAAAACAATGGTTATCTAAATTGTTCCTTAAAAATTTTCATTTGGTGTGTAAATTGAGCAATCTGTTCAAATAGATTTTTAGAATCAAGTTCTGCAAACTTAATTACTGGCGCTATTTTACCATTTTCTTTGATATTGAGAACATTCCCATATTTCAATTCAAAATGTTCTATAACTTCTGATTTTTTTAATGCTTTCATGTAAACAGTGCATTTTCCGCGATTACAAAGAAATCTTTTTCCAAGATTTTCAATTATTAGGCAAGCAACATTCCCATTATGAATCTTAGGTATGTTAATTTCAATATCTGATGCTGAACTATTTACTGTTTTATCTAATAAAACATAGTGAACAAACCTATCCTGATGTATTCCTTCAATCTCAACTGTTATGGATAAAATTCCGTGACTTGTATTTATTTCATATCTTTCTCCTATACTTTTCTCACCACCTGGGAATGTATGATTTTTAGTTCCTGTAAATTTCAATTCATTTTT
>JAJUGS010000295.1 GCA_029265875.1 Prolixibacteraceae bacterium | reverse complement strand
CCAGCTCATTGATGGGGGCCAATATAAAAAGGCTTGAAAGGAAAATTGACGTGGCAGAAAGAGAATACCTCAGCATTTTACAAAGCCTCGGGTTAGCCCGGTTAAAACAGCAAAATGTGGAAATGAACTCGAACCTGAAAATTATCTCACCCCCTTTCTTCCCGGTAAAACCTGAACCCGGTAAACAACGCTACCTGCTTCTGGCAGCACTGGCATTGGGCGTATTAATTCCATTGTCGTTTATTCTTGCATTCGAATTTCTCAATCCACATATCAGAACATTAAAACGAGCCTCGGAACTCTCGGGGTTGAATGTAATTTCAGCCATTCCTGATTCAGGCAAAACCAGAAAAAATTCAGCTGTAAAAAGCAAAACATCGCGGGCATTCGAAATTACAGCACAAAAGCTGATTGCAGCATTCCTAAACAGCGCAGGGAAAAAACCTTTAACATGTATTGTTTTCAGCAATTTCGATGGCGAAGGCAAAACATTCGTCGTTTCAGGGGTGGCTGAAAAATTAAAGGAATTTGGGTATAAAACCTTGATTTTAACACACAACCAGGCTGAACTGAACCAAAATCCATTAATAAGAAGTTATAAAATGCCTGTCAATTTCCCTGCGTTGGACCATATAAACGAGTTGACAACCGGAAATACTGATATTCAGGATAATTACGATTTTATTTTCATCGAAATTCCGGGGATCATCCATCATCCGGTCCCGATAAAACTGATCAGGAATGCCGACAACCTGTTAATGGTCACTTTGGCCAACCGGCACTGGGAAGCAGCTGACAGCCTGTCATTAAATAACATCATCGAAATAGCAGGCCGTGATAAAACCGCGATGATACTGAATGGCGTTGATAAAAATGAAATTAGGAATATACTAGGTTAGGACCCAGACCTGCCAATAAGGGACAAAAATTGTGTTCCTTGTCTGATCCGGGTTTTTGTAACGATGCGCTTTATGAAGATTAATCAGTTAAAAGCAGGTGCTGTTTTATCGTATTTGATACTTGCCCTTAACAACCTGGTGGGCCTTGTATATACACCCTATATGCTGCGCATGATGGGACAAAGCGAATATGGCCTTTACTCGCTCGTAACATCCGTTATTGCCTATCTCACCATTCTCGACCTGGGCTTCGGAAATACCATCATTCGTTACACCGCTAAATTCAGGGCCGAGAATAAATCTGAAGAATTGCATTCCATGTTTGGGATGTTTGTTACTTTATACATGGCTATCAGTTTAATAACCATAATACTAGGAACAATTCTTTATTTTAATATCGATCTTATTTACAGCAAAGCATTAACATCCGACGAATTGCAGAAAGTGCATGTTATGATGATTCTGCTGATTTTCAACCTGGCATTCACCTTCCCGCTCAGCATTTATGGATCCATCATTACTGCTTACGAGAATTTTGTATTTCAACGACTTGTAAGAATAGCACGAATTATCCTGAACACCGGGGTTATGATTATTTTGCTCGAAATGGGTTACCGGGCAATCGGGATGGTGGTGCTCATTACCGTGCTTAATCTCGCGACCCTGCTGCTAAATTTGTGGTACTGCAAGGTTAAACTGAATATAAAAATCCGTTTCAAAGGATTTGACCGGAGGCTTTTCAAAGAATTATCCGGCTACTCATTTTTCATTTTTCTCGGTGCGCTTGTTGACCGGCTTTATTGGAGTTCGGGACAAATTATTCTTGGTGCGGTTATCGGAACTGCTGCAGTTGCCGTTTTCTCGGTTGCAATTCAATTGCAACAAATGTATTCGTCATTTTCAACGGCAATCCCGGGTGTATTTCTGCCCAAAATTACAGCCATGACCACAAAAGAACATTCTGAAAAAGAAATTTCAGATTTGTTTATCAAAACCGGGCGTATCCAGTTTATCATTCTTGCGTTTGTGCTTACCGGGTTTATACTTTTTGGTGAACAATTTATTACACTCTGGGCCGGGCCCGATTATAAAGAAACCTACTACATTACGCTCCTGTTTTTTATCCCGATGACTATTCCGCTTATCCAAAATATCGGGTTAACCATACTCATGGCCCGTAACCAGATCAAATTCAGATCGGTACTTTATGTTTTCATTGCCATTTTCAGTGTTTTATTGCAACTCTTGCTCGCGAAACGATACGGTGGAATCGGGAGTGCCATTGCCATCTGTACAGCTTTGGTTCTCGGACAGATCATTGCCATGAACATTTACTATTACAAAAAACAAAACATTGATATTCCAAAATTCTGGAAAGAAATTGGCCGGATGTCGGTTTCTCCCCTTATTACAGGAATAGTCACCTATTTAATACTGCAAACGGTTGAATTGAACAACGTGGCAAAACTTGCAGCAGGAATGGTAGCTTTTTCAGTTGTTTACCTGCCTTTTTTCTGGCTTACCTCGATGAATGAATATGAAAAACAACTTTTGGTAAAACCTCTGCAAAAAGTGAGGGAAAAAGTTTTTAAAAGATAACTTTTCGCGAAAAATGAAAATCGGAATCGTAACATTGCCGTTTAATGCCAACTATGGTGGAATATTGCAGAATTATGCCCTGCAAATTACACTGAAGAAATTGGGGCACGAGGTTTTTACCGTCAGCCGGTATTCTAACCCCATGCCTCTCAGCATGAAAATTTTAACGGCAGGAAAACGAATTCTGAAAAGATTAGCCGGTAAAAAAGTGATTGTGAGAACCTGGCCGAATAAAAAAGAGCTTCAATACATCTGGCAAAATACCAACCGGTTTATTTCCGAAAATATTACACTCACCGAAACAATCGATTCGGAAAACGATTTCAAAAAACTTGAAAAGTACAGATTCGAAGCATGGATTGTGGGAAGTGACCAGGTTTGGCGCCCCAAATATGCACCCAAACTCGAAAACCATTTTTTAGGTTTTACAGCCGGTGATAAAGATGTCAAGCGCATTGCCTATGCCGCCTCTTTTGGGGTGGATAACTGGGAGTTCTCCCCTGAGCAAACAAAAAAATGCCGTGCATTGGCCAGGAAATTTAATGCAGTGTCGGTTCGCGAAAACTCAGGAGTAAATCTTTGCAGAAATTATCTTGAAATCGATGCACAGCAGGTTCTTGACCCAACTTTATTAGTTTCGGCCAATGAATACAAACAACTGGTTGAAAAAGCCAGTGTGCCCGATTTTAAAGGAAAACTGGTTACCTATGTTCTTGATAAATCACCGGAGAAAAAAGAACTGTTGAACCGGATTGCCAACGAACTCAAACTTGCAACTGTATCGGTGATGCCCAGACGATTTTTCAGGGAAGTAGGGAAAAAGGGGATCAATGAGTGTGTTGCTCCTCCTGTAACCGACTGGATAAAAAGTTTTATGGATGCTGAATTTGTGGTGACCGACTCGTTTCACGGCACCGCTTTTTCCATAATTTTTAACAAGCCATTTGTTGTTGTGGGTAATCCGAAACGGGGAATGGCAAGGTTTCATTCGTTACTTGAAACATTTGGCCTTGAAGACAGGTTGTTAAACGAAAACAACAACAATATCGGCGATATAATTAAAAAACCTGTCGATTATGAAAAAGTAAACAGCATTTTGGTTACCAAACAAAATGAAGCGATCAGCTTTTTGGGAAATGCACTTCAGAATTAAAAAAAGTGTTGAAAATGAATATTGGTTCAACCGGAAAATATCAATATAAAAAATTCGATTACCAGCCTCTTCTGGTATTTTCAACACTTACTGCAGTTTTACTGTCGGCATTTGCCGTAGCCTGGGGCGGCCTTGCAGCCGGACTGGCATTAATCGCCTTACCTTTCCTGGGGGCCTATGTTTATCTTGTTTTCATTAATCCGGTTGCCGGAATGATCGGGTTGTACATCCTGAATTTTTTCGCGTTGGGTTTAACCCGTTATTTGGCCGATCTTCCGCTGGGTTTAACCGTCGATGCAAATCTTCTGCTGGTTTACCTGTCTGTCATTTTTAAATCCTATTCACAGGATATTCCATGGAAAAATGCACGCAACGATTTGGTTCTATTAGCATTTATCTGGTTTGGTTACGCACTCTTTCAGTTAATCAACCCGCAGGTGGTAAGCCACAAAGCCTGGTTGTATGCTGTTCGTGGAGTGGCTTTGTATATGCTGCTCACAATCCCGCTTATTTTTATTGTTTTTAACCGAAAATCTGATCTTGAACTGTTTTTCAGATTGTGGGCCGTTCTTTCGATTTTGGGATCGCTAAAAGGAATCATACAGAAATTTATCGGGTTCGATCCCTGGGAACAGGTTTGGCTCGACGAAGGGGGTTCGCTCACACATATTATACGCGGCAAAACACGCATGTTTTCGTTTTTCTCCGACGCCGGGCAATTTGGGGCAGCCCAGGGACACGCAGGCATTGTATTCCTGATTCTTGCCTATCATCTGAAAAGTTCAAAGAAATTAATGATTTTTTACACCATTACCGGGCTGCTTGCCATTTACGGAATGATGATTTCGGGAACACGTGGTGCACTGGCCGTGCCAATCATGGGTTTTGCACTTTACATTTTATTGCAGAAAAACCTGAAAACGATTATTGCCGGCGCCGTTTTGGGAACCATGGTAATTGGCTTCTTTGTTTTCACCACAATTGGTAACAGTAATTATACAATTTACCGGATGAGATCTGCTTTTAATTTGCAGGACAAATCATTACAGGTAAGGATTGAAAACCAGCGAAAACTCAAAACTT
>JAJUGS010000386.1 GCA_029265875.1 Prolixibacteraceae bacterium | reverse complement strand
TGTGCCTTTGGTGAGCGGCAGTGTATTGTGTACAAACGGGAATGAAAGCGGTGTATTCGGCGTTTTCGGGCCGTAAGCGGTTTTGCTTACAAACAGGTAATCGCCCACGAGCAACGATTTTTCCATCGATGAAGTGGGGATGGTATAAGCTTCGATAAAAAACATGCGGATAAATGTGGCAGCAATCACGGCAAAAATAATGGCATCAATCCATTCCACCACTTTGGTTTGCTTTCCATGAGGCGGATTTTTCTTTTTCCAGAATGCCCAATGTACCTTTTCGGTGATGTACATATCGAAAATGACTATCAACCCGATGAGCCACAGGTAACTACCCATCCAGATAACCCAGAGCAGGTACAAACCGCCTACGACGGCAAATTTAAACCACTTGTTTGAAAGCAATTCTTTCATATCGTTTTTTATTAAAGATTCAAAATATCATTCATGGTTAAAATTCCCTTTTTACCAAACGAGAATTCGGCAGCCAGCACCGCACCAAATGCAAGCCCTTTGCGGCTTTTGGAGCTGTGGGTGATCTCAATAAAATCAACTTCAGACTCATACCTGATGGTATGAATTCCGGGAACCTCTCCCACTCTTTCCGATTTAATATTGAGCTCGTTTTCAGCCGGCACCCGATCGTTCACCCAACTATTTTTCCACGGAAGAATGTCGATAATATCGTCTGCCAGGCTGATTGCTGTGCCGCTGGGAGCATCGAGTTTATGAATGTGATGAACTTCGGTCATTTCAACATTGTATTCTGTTCTTGCCGACATCAATTCAGCAAGTTTGCGGTTGAGTGCAAAAAACAGGTTTACGCCAATTGAGAAATTACTGCCATAAAAGAAGGTTCCGTTTTTTTCGGCGCAAAGTCTGTAAACTTCGTCCTTTTGGTCCAGCCAGCCGGTGGTTCCGCTAATTACCGGAATTCCGGCTTCAAAACAAACTTTATAATTGTTTACCGCCGTGTGTGGCGTGGTAAATTCGATGGCAACATCGCAGTTTTTCAGATTTTCGGGAGTCAAGTCATGCTGATTATTTACATCAATTATCAGCCCGATCTGGTGACCACGGGAAACAGCAATTTTTTCAATCTCTTTTCCCATTTTACCATATCCGATTAATGCAATCTTCATGCTCAGCTTTTTAAAAATTAAGGCACAAATATAAAATATTAAGCAAAGAAAGCAGTCCCCATCAAAAACTAAAATATATTCGGCAAAAGCGCTGATTGGGAAGATGAACTCAACTTTTCTGATGTTATCTTTAAGCCCAAGGAAACAGCTTATGAATTTTGAGGATCAGCCTTTTCAGATTTTCACCAAACCGGTGGGCGACCACTGCAACCTGAATTGCAGGTATTGCTATTACCACACTGATAAACCAGGCAACAAAAAAACCCGGACCATGCTGAATGATGAAAATCTGCTCGAAACTTACATCCGTCAGCAAATCGAAGCTACAAAGGGCGAAACTGTATTTTTTTCGTGGCATGGCGGCGAACCAACTTTAGCAGGAATTGAATTTTATCGAAAAGCGGTTGAATTACAAAAGAAGTTTTTGCCCGTCGGAAAACGGCTTCTGAATGGCATTCAAACCAACGGGACTTTAATTAATGATGAATGGTGCAGATTTTTAAAACAGGAGAATTTTATTGCCGGTGTCAGTATTGATGGGCCAGAAAGGCTGCACAACCATTTCAGAATAAACCAAATAAAGAATGGCTCATTTAAGGAAGCATATCGCGGATTTAAGTTGTTGCAGGAATATGGTATTCCGGTAGAAACATTATGTGTTGTCAGTTCCGCCAACGAAAATTTCGCTTCAGAAGTTTACAGTTTTTTCAGGGAAGCAGGCACCCGGTTTATTACTTTTTTACCGCTGGTTGGGCACGATTTAACATCGCCAACAGGTGTGACGCCAGGAAGCGTGAACCCCAAAAAATTCGGACAATTTCTGATTGCCGTTTTTGATGAATGGGTTGCTAACGACATTGGTAAAATCCAGGTTCAGATTTTCGAGGAAACCATTGGAACCGTTTTTACGGGCGATCACACCATTTGTATTTTTAAAAAGAACTGCGGCCGTGTGCCGGTAATTGAAAGTAACGGCGATTTTTATTCGTGCGACCATTTTGTAAACAAAAAACATTTTCAGGGGAATATTCTGGAAAACCATCTTTCGAATATTTTGAATTCGGACAAACAGCAAAAATTCGGGCTGAAAAAATCAGAGACCCTGCCCAATTATTGCAAAACCTGCGAAGTACTGGATTTTTGCCATGGCGAATGTCCCAAAAACAGGTTTATTCAATCGCCTGACGAAGAAGATGGACTGAATTATTTGTGCAGCGGCTACAAAATGTTTTTTAAACATTGCAGGCCTTTTGTTAAAGAAGTTAAAAAAGCTGCGGTACAAAATACCGT
>JAJUGS010000222.1 GCA_029265875.1 Prolixibacteraceae bacterium | reverse complement strand
GATACCAAAGACGACCTCAACTCCATCCTTTTTCAGCGAAATGAAAGGGTGAAAGAACTTCAGGGCATTAACCGCACTGTGGAGATCCTGAACCGGAACAAACCATTGGATGAATCACTGCAGGAAATCTGCAGCCTGATTCCGCAAGCATACCAATACCCCGAATTTACCTGCGTAAGGATTACTTATGACGATAACACTTTTGTCAGCAAAAACTTTAGTGAGACACCCTGGCGGCAAAGCCAGGTTTTCGAAGTCCCGGGCGGTAAATCAGGGTCAATTGAAGTTTTTTACCTCAAAGAATTCCCCACGCTCGACGAAGGCCCGTTTATGAAAGAAGAGCGCAACCTGATTGACAATTTTGCCAGCCTCATTTCGGGTTCGCTCACCAAAGAAGTGCTACGCAACCTGTTTCACGAAAACAGCGAACGGTTAAAAGAATTGCGGGGAATCAACCGGATTACCAGCATTCTGAAGCAGGAAAACAACCTCGAAGACGCACTGAAAGCCATTTGCAACGCGCTGCCCGAAGCCTGGCAGCACACCAAATACACCGCAGCCCGGATTATTTACGACAACAAAATTTATACTTCGGATTACTTTTACAAAACCCGCTGGGTGCTGAAACAGGATTTTGAAACACAGGCCGGAAAAAAGGGAACCATCGAAGTGTATTACCTCAAGGATTTTCCACTGCTCGACGAAGGACCGTTCCTGAAAGAAGAACGCAACCTGCTCAATCACCTGGCCGACATCATTTCGGGCGTGGCTGCCAAAAAACTGCTCAACCGGTTAATGATGGACAACACCGAACGGTTGAAAGAACTCGATGCCATTAACAAAACCACCTCCATCATTTCGGAGGGGAAAAGCATGAAGGAAACGTTGCAGGAGATTTGCGAAATACTTCCCGCTTCGTGGCAGTACCCTAATGATACGGTGGCGCGTATTTCTTTTGAAGACATTTCGGTTGTCAGCAAGCCCTTTAAAGAAACCCAGTGGCGGCAGGCTGAAGCATTTGTCACCATCGACAATAAAAAAGGGTGGATTGAGATTTTCTACCTGCGCGAATTTCCGCGTTTGTACGAAGGCCCGTTTCTGAAAGAAGAACGCAACCTGATTGTAAATATCGCCCAACTGGTGGCTGGTTACATCAACAATTTTATTGGCCGCGATATGCTGAGCAAGCAGTTGGCTGGCGGAAACGAAGTTGTGAAAACCACAGAAAACCGCGACTCGATATTTAAAAACAGCAAACCACTCCAACAATATTTTAACCAGCAAACGGTGGATAAATACATTTACCTCGACATGATGAAGTACAAGGTAAAGGAGATTCTGTTTGTTGCCACTTTTTACGACGCTTTTGTACTGGAGAACGAAGATGCCTTTTTTGAACATTTCATGGGTGAAATTTACCAGTACAGTCTTTTCTCCCTGCCCCGGATCACGGCGGTTTCGGCGGATGAACAGGCCATCGGGCTGGCACAATCGGCCCGGTTCGACTTTGTGATTATTGCCGTGGGCGACGACGAAAAATCGCCGGTTGAACTTGCTAAACAAATCAAGCTGTTCCGGCCCGATTTACCGGTTTACTTCCTGCTGAACAAAAAAGCCAACGTCACGTATTTCGAATCGCTGGCCGCCACCACCCGTTACATCGACAAACTCTATATGTGGCATGGCGATTCACAGATTTTCTTCGCCATTGTAAAATCGATGGAAGACCGTGTAAATGTGGAGAACGACACCAACGTGGGGCTGGTGCGGGTGATTCTGCTGATTGAAGATTCGCCGCTGTATTACTCAAAATATCTTTCGGTACTGTATTCCATCGTTTTCGGGCATATTCAGAAAATTATTGCTTCTGAAAAAAATGAACTCGACAAGATTTCGAAAATGCGGTCGCGCCCCAAAATTCTGCTGGCCACCAACTACGAGGAAGCCATGTTCATTTACAACAAGTACCGCAATTTTATGCAGTGTGTGATTGCCGATGTGGAATTTGAAAAGAATGGCACCAACAACAAAAGCGCGGGTTTCGATTTTGCCCGTTATGTGAAATCGCAGGACAGCGATTTGCCGGTGCTGCTGCAATCGTCGGAAAAACGGAACCTGGCAAAAGCAAAAAAAATGGATGTCGGTTTTCTGGACAAAAACTCTGAAAACCTGGCGGGTGAGCTCACCAGTTTTATCATCGATAACATTGGTTTTGGCGATTTTGTGTTCCGCGACCAAAACAACCGGAAAATTGCGGTGGCCACCAACCTGCGTGAATTTGAAACTTTGCTGCTCACCGTTCCCGGCGAATCGCTTTTGTACCACGGACGAAAAAACCACTTTTCGTTCTGGCTGATGGCACGCGGCGAAATCCACATCGCCAAAATCCTGAACCCCATTCGCACCATGGAAAACGAAGACCCTGAAAAAGTACGCAGTGTTTTGCTCCACACCATCGACAAAGCCCGCGAGGATAAAAAACGTGGCAGGGTGCTCAGTTTCGACGACTCTTTTGATTTCACAGAAAAAAATATTGTGTCGCTGGCAACCGGTTCGCTGGGCGGAAAAGGGCGCGGTCTGGCGTTTATCAACACGCTGATTTATAATCTCGATTTTTCAGAATATACGACCGATATCAACATCCGCACACCCATCACGGCGGTCATCGGCACCGACGAGTTTGTGCATTTTATGCAGCGCAACCAGCTTTTCGACAAAATTTACAAAGAGAAAAACTTTGAAAAAACAAAAGCGCTGTTTGTGGCCGGTTCGCTGAGCCACAAGCTGGAGAAAAGGCTCAGGGTGTTTATCAAACAAATCAGAAAACCCATCGCCGTTCGCTCGTCGAGTATTTTTGAAGATTCGCTTTCGCACCCGTTTGCGGGTATTTTTGATACTTACATTATTCCGAACAACCAGTCGTCAGACGAAGAGCGGCTCCAATCGCTGGTAACGGCCATCAAACTGGTTTTTGCGTCGGTGTTTTCGCCACAGGCGCGCACCTATTTCAGGGCGGTGCACCACCGCATTGAGGAGGAAAAAATGGCAGTTGTATTGCAGGAACTGGTGGGCGATTTTCACGACCAGTATTATTATCCGCACATCAGCGGCACCGCGCAGAGCTACAATTTTTACCCGGTTTCGCACATGAGTCCTGAGGATGGTTTTGCGGTGATTGCCCTCGGTTTGGGAACTTATGTGGTGGAAGGTGGACGCGCTTTCCGGTTTTCGCCGCGCTACCCGCAAACCGATGTGGTTTCGATGAAAGACCTGCTGAAAACCACGCAAGTGAAATTTTTTGCCGTTGACATGAGCATTACTGATATCGACTACCTGAAACACGGCGACAAGGCTGCGCTGGTTTCGCTCGATATTTCAGAAGCCGAAAAACATGACACCATCCGGCATTGTGTTTCGGTGTACAATCCCGACAACGATTGTCTGATACCCGGCATCAATGCAAAAGGGCCGCGGGTGATGAATTTTGCAAACATCCTGAATTACGAATACATTCCGTTGAGCCGCACCATCGATGTGATTCTGAACACCGTGAAAGAAGCGCTCGGGAAACCGGTGGAAATTGAATTTGCCGTCGATTTAAACCTCGACAGCGATGGAAAAGCTTCGTTTTACCTGTTGCAGATAAAACCGCTGGTGGGCAACCAGCTCAGTTTTGATATCGACCCCGACAGTGTGGAAGCCGATAAAGTGATTCTCTACAGCGAAGCGAGCATGGGCAACGGAAAAATCGATTACCTCACCGATGTGATTTTCATGGACACCGACCATTTTAACAAACTGAAAACGCTGGAAATGGCCGAAGAAATTGACTATCTCAACCGGATTATGCTGAACCAGAACCGGCAATACATCCTCATCGGGCCGGGGCGTTGGGGAACGCAGGACAAAACTGTTGGGATTCCGGTGGTGTGGCCACAAATCTGCAATGCCAAAATCATTGTCGAACTGGGACTGCCCGATTTTCCGCTGGATGCCTCGCTGGGTTCGCACTTTTTCCACAATGTTACCTCCATGAACATCGGGTATTTTTCGGTGCAGCACGGGCACCCGGTAAATACGATTTGCTGGGACAAAATAAAAGGGAAAGAGATTGTGCACCGAACCCGTTTTTTCAAACACATCCGGTTCGAAAAACCGCTGACTGTGTTGATGGATGGCCGGAAAAGAAAATCAATCATCATCGAAAACACCTGAAAAATGATTGCTGTTGCCCTGCTCGATTTGCAAAGTCCCCTGTTGCTGGAAAGCCTTTCCTCCCTGCTTTCGGCAAAAGAGGATATTTCGGTAACCGGGCAGTTCAGCCGTGTCAGCGATTTTATCAGGGCTTCGCGAACAGTGACGATCAACGTGCTGATTGTTCACCTGCATAAATTTCATTCCGAAGAAATCGACCTCATCAAAAAAATCAGCAGTGAAATGTCACGAATCAAAGTGCTGGTGATTTCGATGGAAAACGACGAACGCGCGGTTTACGAATCAATCCGTGCCGGGGCAAAAGGGCTGCTCACTAAAAACGACACAGCCGGCGAAGTGGTGATGGCGGTTTATTCGCTCCGCAACGGGTACGACTATTTTAACAAACCCATTTCAGAAATCCTGCTGAACAACTACATCCGTCAATTGGACGAATCGGGCCCCGGAAATTTAAGTAAGCGTGAAATTGAAATCATCCGTTTCTGGGGCGAAGGGCTTTCAAACCCCGAAATTGCCGACAGGCTGAACATCAGCATCCGAACGGTGGAATCGCACAAAAACCACATCATGCAAAAGCTGAACTTCAAAACCAACATCGACCTGCTGAAATTTGCCATCAAAAACAACTTGATTGAGATTTAAAGGGAAATTCAAGTACAGATTGTAAATGCAATGATGTTTGTTTGCAAAAAACAGACTTCGACTCCGCTACCAATGACAGTTTCTGTTTGTTGTCACCTCGACGATAGGAGAGGTCTGTTTGTTCGAAGAGATTTAGCTCCGCTGATTTTCAATTCTCCTCGCGCACTCGTCGAAATGACAGCAATGATGAGGCTTTCTGTCATTTGCACATTGTTCCCAATAAAAAATTGGGTTGCCACTCTGGGTGACTGTCAGACTGAGCCTAGTCCCCGCCTGAACGTACAGGCAGGGAAGTCTGTTCAAACTAACTAAACAACATAGAATTATAAATTCAGTTTTTAACCTCCTGTTAACATTCCATTTTCATATGGAATTTTTTTATCAGTAAAACACGTAATTCACGGGGAGCTGTCTGCCAATTCATTCAGACTAAAAACACAGAACCTTATTTTTAAGCCAGTTATCAGTTAAGTTAATGAGAAGTATATCATGTCTTATTTTAATACACTCACCCCAAGCCACCTTGCGGTGTCTTCGGGTGAGTGAGAGAAAAAAACAGGTCAATTTATGTTTCACATTATCTCATTGATAATAAAACCGAATTACTAACAATAAAAAAGAATAACTATGGCAAATGCATTCGAAGTAAAAGTGAACGACTTTATGGCAAAACTGATTGCCCGGAACCCGCATGAATACGAGTTTCACCAGGCAGTTCAGGAGGTGGTTGAATCGGTGATGCCGTTCATCGAAGAAAATCCGCAGTACAAACAGGCAAAAATTCTGGAAAGGGTTTCTGAACCCGAGCGCGTGATTATGTTCCGTGTCCCGTGGCAGGACGACAAAGGCGAAATTCAGGTAAACAAAGGTTACCGCATCGAAATGAACAGCGCCATCGGGCCGTACAAAGGCGGATTGCGTTTTCACCCCACTGTGAATCTGGGGGTGTTGAAATTCCTGGCTTTCGAGCAGGTTTTCAAAAACAGTCTCACCACGTTGCCGATGGGAGGTGGAAAAGGCGGTTCCGATTTCGACCCGAAAGGCAAATCGAACAACGAAGTGATGCGTTTCTGCCAGAGTTTTATGACCGAGCTGCAGCGCCACATTGGTCCGAATACCGATGTTCCGGCGGGTGACATTGGCGTGGGTGGCCGCGAAATTGGTTACATGTTTGGCCAGTACAAAAGATTGCGCAACGAATTCACAGGTGTTTTGACAGGGAAAGGGATTGAGTGGGGCGGCAGCCTCATCAGACCCGAAGCAACCGGTTACGGAACCGTTTATTTTGCCGAAGAAATGCTGAAAATGCGTGGTATGGATTTCAAAGGCAAAATCGTTTCGGTTTCAGGTTCAGGTAATGTGGCACAATATGCTGTTGAAAAAGTAAATATGCTGGGTGGTAAAGTGGTGACACTCTCCGACTCCAATGGCTTTATTTACGATGCCGACGGAATTGACGACGAAAAACTGGCTTTTGTACTCGACCTGAAAAACATCAAACGCGGCAGGATCCAGGAATACTGCGACAAATATCCAAAGGCAAAATATTTCGAAGGCCAGCGTCCGTGGGGTATCAAATGCGACATTGCCCTGCCTTGTGCCACCCAAAACGAGTTGAACGAACAGGAAGCAAAAACGCTGGTGCAGAACGGTTGTATTTTGGTTGCCGAAGGTGCCAACATGCCATCGACACCCGAAGCCATTGAAGTTTTTCTGCAGGCAAAAATTATGTATGCCCCCGGAAAAGCATCAAATGCGGGCGGTGTGGCTACATCGGGTTTGGAAATGACGCAGAACTCTATGCGTTTGCCATGGTCGCGCGAAGAAGTGGATGCAAGGCTTCACCAGATTATGATTGACATTCACAGCACCTGCGTAAAATATGGCAAACAGGGCGATTACATTAACTATGTAAAAGGTGCCAACATTGGTGGTTTCATCAAGGTGGCCGATGCGATGATTGCCCAGGGTTTGGTATAAAAAATTGAAACCGGGTTGCAGTTTTTTCCGGTTTTTAATAAACAGCGGAAGAGAGCATTCATGAGTGCTCTCTTTTTTTCTGCTAAATTGATTTCTTAAAAAAAGGCATAATACTGAAAATTAGTTGGTAAAAACCTTTGGAAAGCTTGACAGTAT